>CAYWTK010000031.1:0-30387 GCA_964460895.1 uncultured Opitutaceae bacterium | reverse complement strand
GGACGCCCGACCGGCCGGTCACGTGGCTCGAGTCGTTCAACGCCTTCGCCTTTGGTCGCCAGTGGATCACGGCGAGCTTCTGGCAGGACTGGTATGGCATTGTCCCGCTGTTCACCGGCTCGCTGCTCATCGCCGTGATGGCGCTATGCCTCGCCATTCCGCTCGGCGTCGCCGCCGCGATCTACGTCAACCAGGTCGCGACGCCGGTCGAGCAGCGCCTGATCAAGCCCTACATCGAGTTCATCGCGGCCATCCCGAGCGTCGTGCTCGGTTTCTTCGGCATTGCGGTGCTCGGCGAAACGCTGCGGCGCGTGTCGCAGTTGCCGTGGCTCGATTGGGTGCCGGGCTTCCCGATGCTTGAGCGCCTGAACGCCGCCACCGCGGCGTGCCTGCTCGCGCTGATGGCGATCCCGACGATCTTTTCGCTCGCGGAGGACGCCATCAACAACGTGCCGCGCTCCTTCCGCGAAGCGTCGCTCGCGCTCGGCGCCACGCGGCTGCAGACCGTCGTGCGCATCGTCGTGCCCGCGGCGCTCTCGGGCATCATGGCCGCGGTGCTGCTCGGCTTCGGCCGCGTGATCGGCGAGACGATGGTGGTGCTGCTGTGCGCGGGCAACCGCATCGAGATTCCCGACCTGGCGGCCGGACTCGGCGCCGTGTTCCAGCCGGTGCACACCATGACCGGCATCATCGCGCAGGAGATGGGCGAGGTCGTGCGCGGCAGCATCCATTACCGCGCGCTGTTCATGGTCGGCGTCGTGCTCTTCCTGATTTCGCTCCTCGTCAACTGGCTGGCGCAAAAGGTCGTGCGCCGCTACCGCATCTCGATCGGCTGACATGCGCGCGCCGAGGAACAGTCTGCACCACCGGCCCACGGCGGCGAAGCGCGTCGAGCGGGGCGTGTTCTGGCTCCTGCGGCTCAGCACCTACTTCGTGCTCGCGTGCGCGACGTTCATCTTCCTCGACATCGGCCTGAAGGGCGGCCGCGTGATTTTCCGGACCGAGGCGCCGTTCATCAACGTGCCGTTCCTCACCGAGGCGCCCGAGACGCTCAACGTTTTCACCCTCGACGGCGAGAAGCGCACGATGGGCGACCGGGAGTTCCGCGCGTTCAAGGAGGCGAATCCCGAGAAGCTCAACGGCGTGCCGATCCAAACCTACGTTTACTCGGCGGGCGGGATTTTCCCGAACATCGTGGGCACGATCCTGCTCGTGACGGGCGCGATCCTCATCGCGCTGGCGCTCGGTGTGGTGAGCGCGATCTACCTGAGCGAGTTCGCCACCGACGGGCCGTTCATCCGCTTCGTCCGCCTGTCCATCGTCAACCTCGCGGGCGTGCCCTCCATCGTCTACGGCCTGTTCGGCTTCGGCATGTTCGTCATCGCCCTCGATTTCGGCGTCTCGCTGCTCGCGGGCTGGCTCACGCTGGCGTTCATGGTCCTGCCCATCGTCATCACGGCCTCCGAGGAGGCCCTGAAGGCCGTGCCGAAGGGCTACCGCGAGGGGTCGCTCGCGCTCGGCGCCACCAAGCTGCAGACGATCATGACCAACGTCCTGCCCTACGCCATGCCGGGCATCCTGACCTCCTCGGTCCTCTCCATCGCCCGCGTCGCGGGCGAGACCGCGCCGATCATGTTCACCGCGGCGTTCGTCGTGCGCGACGAACTGCCCTGGCAGGTGGAGAAGGTGACCGACTTCATCTTCCAGGGCGTGATGGCGCTGCCGTACCACATCTACGTCGTCGCCTCCAAGATCCCGCAGAACGAGTACACCCGCGACGTCCAGTACGGCACCGCGTTCGTCTTCCTCTTCACCGTCGCCTCCATCGCCGCCACCTCCGTCGTCCTCCGCATCCGCCTGCGGAAGAAATACAAATGGTAACCCTTTCCGCGCCCATGTCCGACTCCGCCTCCCCCGCCATCCCCGTCCGCGCCACCGCCCTCGGCTCCGGGGGCGCCGTCCCGGCCGCGCCGGCGGGCCGCGCCGTCATCCAGATCGACGACGTCGACTTCCACTACGGGGCCGCGCAGGCGCTGAGCGACATCACCCTCGACATCGAGGAGCGCAAGGTCACGGCCTTCATCGGCCCGTCGGGCTGCGGCAAGAGCACGCTGCTCCGCTGCCTCAACCGGATGAACGACCTCATCGACGGCGCCCGCATCACCACGGGCTCGATCAAGATCGACGGCGTCGACATCAACG
The DNA here is from genome assembly GCA_964460895.1 of uncultured Opitutaceae bacterium. GTDB lineage: Bacteria > Verrucomicrobiota > Verrucomicrobiia > Opitutales > Opitutaceae > Didemnitutus. The sequence continues at coordinate 28,185 of CAYWTK010000031.1, read as the reverse complement.
ACCCGCGCGTCGACGTCATCGAGCTGCGCAAGCGGGTCGGCATGGTCTTCCAGAAGTCCAACCCCTTCCCGAAGTCCATCTACGAGAACATCACCTACGGCCTGCGCATCCAGGGCGTGGGCGCCAAGTCCCGCCTCGACGAGGTGGTCGAGCGCAGCCTGCGGGGCGCGGCCCTCTGGGACGAGGTCAAGGACCGGCTGCACCAGAGCGCGCTCGGGCTCTCCGGCGGCCAGCAGCAGCGCCTCTGCATCGCCCGCGCCATCGCGGTCGAGCCCGAGATCATCCTGATGGACGAACCCTGCTCCGCCCTCGATCCCATCGCCACGGCGAAGGTCGAGGAGCTGATCCACGAGCTGAAGTCCCGCTTCACCATCGTGATCGTCACGCACAACATGCAGCAGGCGGCGCGCTGCTCCGACAAGACGGCCTTCTTCTACCTCGGCCGCCTCATCGAGTACGCCGAGACCCGCACGATCTTCATGAATCCCGGGAACCCGCAGACGGAGGCCTATGTCTCCGGCCGCTTCGGCTGAGCCCAAGAGTCCAGCAACGAGCAGCCGGAACAGGACCGCGAGCATCCCGCATTGCGACTTCCGGCCTACCCGCTACCCACTACCCGCTACCCGCTCCTCTCCCGTCCCCCATGAAACGCTTCTTCGACGCCGAACTCGAGGCCCTCCGCACCAAGCTCCTGCAGATGGGCGACCTCGCCATCGACCACGTCCGCCTGGCCGTCCGCGCCCTCTCGGAGAGCGACCTCAAGCTCGCCGACCAGGTCATCGCCGCCGACGACGAGATCGACCGGCTGGAGGTGCTGATCGACGACGAGGCCATCCGCTACATGACCCTGCGCGGCCCCATCGCGTCCGAGCTGCGGCTCGTCATCGTCGGCATGAAGGCCTCGCACGACCTCGAGCGGGTGGGGGACGAGGCCACGAGCATCGCCCGGCGCGCCCGCAAGCTCGCGATCGAGCCGAAGATGGAGCTGTACGCCGACATCCCGCGCATGTCCAACATCGCGCTGGGCATGCTGCGCGACGCGCTCGATTGCTTCGTGCACGAGGACGAGCAGCGCGCGCTGTCCGTCATCCGCCGGGACCCCGAGGTGGACAACATCAACCGCCTGGTCTACCGCCGCCTCACGAGCTACATGATCGAGAACCCCGACACGATCGCGCGGGCCCTCGAGCTCATGTTCATCTCCAAGTCCATCGAGCGCATCGCCGACCACGCCACCAACATCGCCGAGGAGATGATCTACCTCGCGAAGGGCAAGGACGTGCGTCACTCGGAGGAGGTCAAGGCCGTCCAGGCGCTGGGCAAGGCGGAGGTCAAGAAGGCCGCCGAGGGCGCCTGACCGCGCCGGGAGCGTTCCCGCCGGGGGCGCCCCTCAGCGTGCGCCGAGGGCGTTCGCGGCGAGTTCCGCGAGGTAGCCGAGCAGGCCGCACGCGGGCAGGGTGAAGACCCACGCCCAGAGGATCCGCTCGACCACGCCCCACTTCACCGCGCCCACGCGCTTCACCGCGCCGACGCCCATGATGGACGTCGAGATGGCGTGCGTGGTGGAGAGCGGGATGCCCAGCGTCGAGGCGGAGTGGATCACGAAGGCGGCGGTCGTCTCCGCCGCGAATCCGTGCACGGGCTGCAGCTTCACCATCTTGTGGCCCATGGTGCGGATGATGCGCCAGCCGCCGGCCGCCGTGCCGGCCGCCATCGTGAGCGCGCACGTGACCACGACCCACTGGTGGATCTCGAACGTCGGCGTCCGCAGGAAGGACGCCCAGGCCGGCAGGTCGTCGAACACCCCGGCCTTGGTCCCGGTGAAGAGGGCGAGCGCGATGATGCCCATCGTCTTCTGCGCGTCGTTCGATCCGTGGCTGTAGCCCATGAACGAGGCGCTCACGATCTGGAGCCGCCCGAACACGCCGTTGACCGTGCGGGGCGTCCAGCGGTGCACCACGGCGAGCAGCGCCAGCATGAGGCACGCGCCGCCGACGAAGCCGATGAGGGGCGAGGTCACCATCGGCAGCACGACCTTCGGCCACAGGCCCGCCGCCGCCGCCTTCGCGTCGGTCGCGGCCCACGTGAGCACGGACCAGTCGCCGTCGGCCGACGCGAGCGCCGCCCCGCAGAGGCCGCCGATGAGCGCGTGGCTCGAGCTCGAGGGCAGGCCGAGCCACCAGGTCAGGAGATTCCAGATGATGGCCCCGGTCAGGCCCGCGAGGATCGTCACCATCGTCACGTGGTCCGTGTTCACCAGCCCCTTGCCGATCGTCGCGGCCACGGCGGTGCCCATGAGCGCGCCGAGGAGGTTGAAGAACGCCGCCAGCGCGATGGCCTGGCGGGGCGTCAGCACCTTGGTCGAGACGACCGTGGCGATGGCGTTCGCGGCGTCGTGGAAGCCGTTGATGTACTCGAAGACCAGCGCCGCGAGCAGGACGGTCAGGAAGATGGCCATGGCCGGCGCCCGCGGGTCACGAGTACTTGAGCATGATCTGGAAGACCACCTGCCCGGCGTCGCGGGCGCGGTCGACGGCGGTCTCCACCAGGTCGTACAGCTCCATGAGGATGACGACCTCCTTGGCCTCGTTCGGACCGTTGTAGAGGTCCCGCACGAGGACGAGCATGACCTTGTCGGCCTCCCCCTCCGCGAACTGCAGGCGGGCGTGCGCGTCGGTGATGCGCTCGATCTGCGTGCCCTTGCGGAGCTGCTTCACCATGAAGTTCACCGCGTCCACCGCCTCCGTCAGGAGCTGCACCTGGCGCCGGAGGCTCTCGCGCGGCACCTGCGCGGGGCAGATGGCGAGCCGCTCGACCAGCTTCTCGACCGTCTTGGGGATCCGGTACAGCGCGACCGAGAGGGCCTCGATGTCCTCCCGCTCGAGCGGCGTCACGAAGGTCCGGCAGAGCTCCTCGGTGATCTGCTGGGTGATGCGCTTGTCCTTCCGCCGCGTCTGGATGATCTCGCGGACCTCGGCCGTCGCGTCGGGTCCGTCCTGGGCGAGCATCCTCGCCAGGAGCTCCGTGGCGTTCTTCGCCTCCTCCGCGCTCGCCTCGAGCAGGTCGTAGAACTTCTCCTCCTTCCCGAACAGCCGCCGCAGGGAAATCATGCCCCGTGAATGGCGCAGCCGGGCCGGCGGGGCGAGGGCGAATTCGCCGCGGCCTCGCGCCGCGGGAAGGGTGGGGCGGCCAACGGGACTCGAACCCGCGACCCCAAGATCCACAATCTTGTGCTCTAACCAGCTGAGCTATGGCCGCCGCGAAAAATCGAGCGGGCACCATCCATGCCGACCCGCGGCCTGTCAACCCTTCTCCCGGCGAAAACCCGTTGCCGCCCCGGGCGGGATGGAGTTGGCTGTCCGCATGCGGCGGATCCGGCTGCTGACCTACAACATCGCCCACGCCCGGGGCCTCGGCCTGCACCAGTCGCTCCGCGCGCGGTCCCGCATCCGCTCCCAGCTGCGGCGGATCGCGGCGCTCATCGTCCGCGTCGAGGCCGACATCGTGGCGCTGCAGGAGATCGACGAGAATTCGCGCTGGGCCGGCAGCTTCGACCACCTCGCCTACCTCGCCGCGCACACCGGTCTGCCCCACGCGGTCCACGGGGTGAACAACCGGCGCGAGGGGGCGGTGCTCCACCTCAACTACGGCAACGCGCTCCTCTCCCGCCACCCGATCGCGCACCACGAGAACCTGCCGTTCGGGCGGGGCCCGGTCGGCGAGAAGGGCGTGCTCTTCGCCGAGGTCGCCAGCCCGGCCGGCGTCCTGCCGCTGGTCAACGTGCACATGCACCACCGCTCGCGCGCCTCCCGCCTGCGGCAGGCCGCGCACCTCATGGATTTCCTCGCGCGGCAGCGGGCGGCGCGGGGGCGCGGCTGGCGCACCGGACCGATCCTCTGCGGCGACCTGAACAACCCCGCCCACACGCCCGACGCCACGGCCATGCTGCTCGGCTACTTCGAGCAGTTCGACAACTACCAGCTCCTGCCGAAGGACGCGAGCGGCCGCGGCATCGGCACGTTCCCGTCCCTCTGGCCCCACCGCGCCCTCGACTACATCTTCCTGCCCGGCCAGTGCGCGCGCGTCGAGGTCACCGTCGTCCGCAGCTACCTGTCCGACCACCGCCCCGTGCTGGCCGAGTTCCACGTGTGAACCGTCCGGGCGGGAGGGACGGCACTGACTCACTTACCGGTTGGCGAACCCGCGCGCCTGTGCTCTGGTGCGGGGCTTCATGGACCGCCTCGCCTCGACCTTCGCCCGCACCCGCTCGGCCGGCCGGGCCGCCTTCGTGGCCTACCTCTGCGCGGGCGACCCGGACTTCGACACGTCGCTCGCGGCCTGCCGCGCCGTGGTCGCGGCCGGCGCCGACGTGCTGGAGCTCGGCGTGCCCTTCTCCGACCCGCTGGCGGACGGCCTGACCAACCAGCTGGCCGCGCAGCGGGCCCTCGAGGCGGGCATGACCGTCCCGCGGGTCCTGGAACTCGTCCGCCGCCTGCGCGCGGAGACGGACGTCCCGATCGTCTTCTACACCTACTTCAACCTCGTGTTCGCCCACGGCGTGGACGCGTCGGTCGCCGCGGCCAAGGCCGCCGGCGTGGACGGGATGCTCGTCCTCGACCTGCCGCCGGAGGAGTCCGACGAGTTCCGGGCCGCCTGCCGCCGCCACGGCGTCGCCACCGTCTGCATCGTCGCGCCGACCACCCCGGAGTCGCGGCTGCCCCGCATCTGCGCCGCGGCCACGGGCTTCCTCTACTACGTCTCGCGCGAGGGCGTGACCGGGGAGCGGCAGGAGCTCGCGGCCGACATCCCCGAGGCGGTCGCCCGCATCCGCCGCCACACCGCGCTGCCGGTCGTCGTGGGCTTCGGCATCTCGACCCCCGAGCAGGTGCGCGCCGTGGGCCGCAGCGCCGACGGCGTCGTGGTGGGGAGCGCGCTCGTCAACGTCATCAAATCCAATCTCGACGCCCGCGCCGAAATCGCGCCTCAATTGCGGGCGAAGGCGGCCGCGCTCGTGGCCGGACTCGCCTGACCGGACATGCCCGCCGCCAGCCGCATCCTCCTGATCGACGACGACCGCCTGCAGCACCACCTGCTCCAGGGCTTCGTCGCCAAGTTCCGCGGCGGCCCGTGGGAGATGGAGGGCGCGTTCGACTACGCGACGGGCCTCAAGAAGCTGCTCTCCGGACGCTACTCCGTCTGCCTGCTCGACTACCGCCTCGGCGACCGCGACGGCCTCGAGCTGCTCTGCGAGGCGCGCGCGGCCGGCAACACCGTGCCGGTCGTGTTCCTCACGGCGGACCAGAGCGACGAGGTGGACGACGCGGCGATGGACGCCGGCGCGATGGACTACCTCGTCAAGGGCGAGATCAACCCGCGCATCCTCGAGCACTCCATCTGCTACGCGCGGAAGCTGGGCGAGACCTTCAGCCAGCTCAAGCAGCTCGCCACGCGCGACGCCCTGACGGGACTCTACAACCGGCGCGAGTTCCAGCGGATGCTCGACGAGGAGGTGCTGCGCGGCACGCGCTTCAATCACCCGTTCTCGCTGGTGATGTGCGACATCGACCACTTCAAGAAGATCAACGACACGCACGGCCACCAGGTGGGCGACGAGGTGCTCAAGCACGTCGCCAGCCTCCTCGCGGGGCAGCTGCGCCTGGTGGACCGGGTCGCGCGTTACGGCGGTGAGGAGTTCGGCATCATCATGATCGAGACCGACCGCAAGCAGGCGGTCGAGGGCATGGAGCGCATCTTCGCGCTGCTCGCCGAGACGCCCTGCATCGTGCCGGGCACGGGCCTCACCCTCCCCGTCACCCTCAGCTGCGGGGTCGCGGAGCTCACGCACGACGCCACCACCCCCGAGGGCATGGTCGCGGCCGCGGACGCCGCCCTCTACGCGGCGAAGAAGGCCGGGCGCAACCGGATCTTCACCGCGCACCGCCCGGCCCCGGCGCATGCCTGAGGCCGGTCGAGCGCCGCGGTCGCCGACCGGGCGTCCGCGGGTCCACGTGCTCACCGGCTGCACCGCCGTCGGCAAGACCGAGCTGGCGCTCGCCTGGGCGGAGGCGCACGGCGCGGAGATCGTGTCCTGCGATTCGCTCCTGTTCTACCGCGGCATGGACATCGGCACCGCCAAGCCGGCGCCCGCGGAGCGGGCGCGGGTGCCGCACCACCTCGTGGACCTCGTGGAGCCGCGGGAGCGCTTCGACGTGGCGCGGTACGTTCCGCTCGCCCGGGCCGCGGTCGAGGACATCGTCGCGCGCGGGCGCGCCGTGCTCGTCGCGGGCGGCAGCGGCTTCTATCTGAAGGCCTTCTTCGGGCCCGTGGCCGACGACGTGGCCGTCCCCGCGCCGCTCCGGACCGAACTGCAGGAGCGGCTCGCGCGCGAGGGGCTCGACTCCCTGGTCGCCGAGCTGCGCGCGCTCAACCCCGGCGGGCTCGGCGGGCTCGACACCGCCAATCCCCGCCGCGTGACGCGCGCGCTCGAGCGCTGCCGGGCGAGCGGCCGGACGCTCGCCGCCCTCGCCGCGGAGTTCGCCGCGCGCCCGGGACCCTTCGCCGATTGCGACGTGCGCCTCGTCGAGCTCACCCGCCCGCCGGCGGAGCTGGAGCGGCGCATCGAGGCGCGGGTCGCCGCGATGCTCGCGGCCGGGCTGGTGGACGAGGTGCGCCGGCTGCGGTCGGACGGCCTCGAGGAGAATCCGAGCGCCGCGGCGGCGATCGGCTACCGGGAGACCCTGGCCTTCCTCGACGGCGCGCTGCCCGCGGGCGAGCTGGCGGGCGCCATCGCGCGCAACACGCGGGCCCTCGTCCGCAAGCAGCGGACCTGGTTCCGCACCCAGCTGCCTCCGCACCGCGCGGTGCCGGCGGCCGAGGCGACGGTCGCGGGGCTCTTCTGACGCGCCGTCAGGGCGCGAGCAGCTCCCCGTGCGCGGGGGCGACCTTGGCGGTGAAGTGCCGCAGCAGGGGCGGGGCCTCGACGAGGCGCACGCCGCGGATGCGGTGCCGCAGGGCGTTGACGTGGAGCAGCACCTCCAGGAGGTAGTCCACGTGGCTCTGGGTGTAGACGCGCCGCGGGAAGGCCAGGCGCACCAGCTCCATCGCCGCCGGCTTCTCCGTGCCGTCGGGCTGGCGGCCGAACATCACCGAGCCGATCTCGACCGAGCGGATGCCGCCCTCGAGGTAGAGCGCGCAGGAGAGGGCCCAGGCCGGGAACTCGGACGGCGGGATGTGCGGCAGCATCGCCTTCGCGTCGATGTAGATGGCGTGGCCCCCGGGAGGCTGGACGATGGGCACGCCGGCGGCGGTGAGCTTCTCGCCGAGGTACTCGACCGAGCGGATGCGGTAGCGCAGGTAATCCTCGTCGAGCACCTCCTGCAGGCCGACCGCGAGGGCCTCGAGGTCGTAGCCGGCGAGGCCGCCGTACGTCGGGAATCCCTCGGTCAGGATCAGGTTGTTGCGGCAGCGGGCCGCGAGCGCGTCGTCGTTGAGCGCGAGGAAGCCGCCGATGTTCACGAGGCCGTCCTTCTTCGCCGACATCGTGCAGCCGTCCGCGCACGCGAAGAGGTCGCGCGCGATCTCGCGCGGGGTGCGGTGCCCCTGGCCGGGCTCGCGCTGCTTGATGAACCAGGCGTTCTCCGCGAAGCGGCAGCAGTCGAGGATGAGCGGCACGCCGTGGCGGCGGCAGACGGCGGAGGCGGCCTGCAGGTTGGCGAGGGAGACCGGCTGGCCGCCGCCGGAGTTGTTCGTGATCGTCACCATCGCGAACGGCACGCGGCCGCGGTTCTCGGCGAGGCAGCGGTCGAGGGCGGCGACGTCGATGTTGCCCTTGAAGGGCGCGACGAGCGCGGGCTGGGTGGCCTCGGGGCAGCGCAGGTCGAGGGCCGTGACGCCGAGCGCCTCGAGGTTGGCCCGCGTCGTGTCGAAATGCGTGTTGTTCGGCACCACCTGTCCGGCCGCGCAGGCGGAGGAGAAGAGGATGCGCTCGGCCGCGCGTCCCTGGTGGGTGGGGATGATGTGCCGGTAGCCGGTGAGGTCGCGGACGGCCGACTCGAAGCGGAAGAACGATCGCGCGCCGGCGTAGGACTCGTCGCCCTGCATCATCCCGGCCCATTGGGCGGAGGACATCGCGCCCGTGCCGGAGTCGGTCAGGAGGTCGATGAGCACGTCCTCGGCGCGGATGAGGAACAGGTTGTAGCTGGCCTCCCTCAGGGCGGCCGCGCGCTGCTCGCGGGTGGTGAAGCGGATGGGTTCGACCGCCTTGATCCGGAAGGGCTCGATGATCGTCTGGAAGGTCATGGGGCTCGAGGGCGGACGCTAGCGACGCGGGCCCGCGCCGCGCCAACCGAAAGCGGATGACCCAAAAGGACTAGCGAGCGCGGCGCCCCCGCGGGGCGCGCGGTCGGCCTCCGGCTCCCGGCCGCGGCGGACCGCGGAAGGGGGCGAAGCGTCAGCTCAATCGAGCGCGACCCCGTAGCGGACCGGGGCGCTGCCCTCGATGCGGTAGAGGGCGGCGTAGGCGTTGCGCAGGGCGACCTTGGACTGCACCTCGGCGAGGCGGGCCGACTCGAGGTCGGTCTGCGCCTCGAGGACGCGGCGGGAGGTGGAGAGGCCGGCGTCGAAGCGGGCGCGCTCGAGCTCGTACTGGCGCTCGGAGAGGGCGCGGGCCTGGGCGGAGATGCGGACGCTCTCGGCGTTGGTCTCGACCGCGCGGACCGCGGCGCGGACCTGCGCCTCGATGGACTGCTCCAGCGAGCGGAGGGTGATCTCCTGCTGGGTGACGGAGGACTGGGCCTGGCGGTAGCGCGCGCGGTCGGCCTTCTGGCCCCACGGCACGGTCAGCGCCACGTCGACCTGCCAGGAATGGTTGTCGCGCGAGAGCGCGCCGCTGACGGCGTCCGAGCCGCCGCGGGAGGCGAAGGAGTTGAAGCCGACCGCGCCGCCGACGCTCAGGTCGGGCTTCGCGCCGCTCTTCGCGACCGTGGCGTCGAAGCGCAGCTGCTCGAGCGCCGCCTGGGCGGCGAGGAAGTCGGGCTGGTTCCGCTTCGCCGCGTCGAGCGAGGAGGCGAACACCGGCAGCGTGTCGGCGGCCGCCGGCAGGCTGACCGCGCCGACCGACGAGCCGAGCTCGAACTGGCCGATGAGGGCGAGGAGCGCCTCCTCGGTGTCGCGGACGGACTGCTCCGCGAGGAGCACGCCCCGGCGGGCGTTGGCCACGCCGACGTCGGCCTGGAGGACGTCGAGGTCGGTGGCGACGCCGGTCTGGCGGCGGGTGCGGGCCTCGTCGAGCAGGCGCTGGGCGAGGGTGAGGGAGAGGCGGCGGACCTCGAGGAGCTCGCGGGCGGCGGCGAGGCCGAAGTAGGCGTTCTCGGTGCGCTCGATGATGTCGAGCGCCGAGGCGCGGAAGTTGAGGTTGGCGCGCTCGACGCCGACCCGGGCGCGTTCGATGCCCGCGCGGTTCACCGCGAGGCCGGCGCCCGCGAGGAGGGGCTGGCGCAGGGAGACGGTCACGTCGGCGTTGTAGGCCGGGTTGGTCGTCGTGACGGCCGGGTTGCGCTCCGCGCGGTCGAGGCGGCCGCTCACGCTGGCGACGGTGCCGGTGAGGAAGCGCTGGGAGACGCCGACGCGGACGTCGCTCGTCTCGGACTTGGTGCCGAGGACCGTGCCGTTCTGGCCGGTGCGGACCATGCCGCGGCTGGCGGTGAAGCTGAACTCGGGCAGGAACCCGGCGTCGGCGATCTCGAGCGAGTCGCGCGCGATCTGCGGATTCAGCCGGCCGGCTTCGAGGGTGAAGTTGCGCTGCAGGGCGCGCTTGATCGCGTCCTCCACGCTCAGCGGGGCGGGCGCGGATTGCGCGGACAGGGCGGCGCTGCCGGCGAGGAAGGCGGCGGCGAGGGCGAGGCGGCGGAGGTTCATGCGGAGGAGATTACGGGGCAGGCGGTCGGAAGGACACGCCGGACCGGGGAAAAGTTGGAAAAATCCTCCTCCCGCCCAGGGACGGAAGGGACCCCCAGTCGTGGCGGGTGCGCGCCGGAAGGCAGCCGCATTCCGGGCGGGCGGTCAATGAGCGGGATGGGCGGAGCGTCCGGGCCGGGATAGCCCGGCTCACGGGGTCGCCGTGGCGGCGCCGCCCGCGGGGGCGGTGCGCTTCAGCTCCTCCTCGACAAGGGACGCGAGCAGCGCGCTCTCGCCGGCCTGGGCCGCGAAGCGCATCATCTGCTGCCGGACCTCGGCGAAGCGCGGGTTGGCGGCCGACGTGTCGGGCAGCTTCTTCTCCGCGGCGAAGACGAAGTAGCCCTTCTCGCCCGAAGCCGCCATCTCGGCGACCTGGCCGGCCGAGAGGGTCTGGAGCGCGCCGTAGGCCTGGAACGGCAGGTCCTCGGGCGGCTGGCGCAGGGTGAACGCCGGGTAGGCCTTCACCTCGAGCTTCTCGGCCTTGGCGGCGTCGTCGAAGGAGCGGCCGGCCTTCACCGCCGCCTGCAGGCGCTCGCGGACGGCGCGGCCGTGCTCGACGAAGCGCCGGCGCTTCTCGGACTCGCGGTAATCGGCCGCGACGCGCTCGCGGATCTCGTTCAGCAGCGGCTTGTAGGCGGGCAGCGATTCGTTCCAGAGGAGGATGGCGTAGCCGTCGGGGCTCGGGAGGGGGTCCGAGAAATGGCGCGTGGCGTCGAGGCGGGCGATCTGCTCCGCGTAGTTCATCAGCCACGGGCGGTCCGCCGGCGGGGCGTCGGGCGAGAACGGCGCGAGCGCGGTGGCGGGCCGGCGCAGGGCCGCGAGGAAGGCCGTGAGGTCGGCCGAATTCGGGGCGAGCTTCCGCTCGAAGAGCGCGACCGTGAAGTCGTTGGCGGCCTGCGACGCGGCGCGGCGCGCGGCGTCCTGCTTCATCGCGGCCTCGACCTGGGCGCGGACCTTGGGGAAGTCGTCCTTCGGGGCCGCGGCGGCGCCGTCGAGGGAGAGCTTGGGCGCGGTCGCGTCGGCCTTCGCCTCCTCGGGCGGGGCCGGGAAGCGCGCGGCGTTGGCGTTGTAGTAGGCCCGCGCCTCGGACTCCGTGGGCGCGACCGGGGGGACGAACTCCGACGCCTTGAACTCGACGAGGCTCAGGCGCGGCCGGGCGGGCACCTCGTAGCGGAAGGAATTGTCGTCATGGAACTTCTGGAGGGCGGCCTCCGTCACGGTCACGCCGGGGTCGAACGACGCGTAGTCGAGGGTGCCGACCGCGAGGGTCCAGGAGGTCTCGGCGCGGGCGAGCTGCTCCGCGACCTCGCGCGGCAGCACGTAGCCCGGGCCGCCGAGCACGCCGCCGAGCGCCCCGAGCCGGGTGTCGTCGCGCAGCACGCGCGTGACGTCGGCCGCGGAGACCTCGCCGCCCGCGCGCAGGGAGTCCTCGAAGGCCTTGTAGCGGGCGGGATCAAACGTCCCCTGCTCGTTCTGGAAGACCGGCAGGCCGGCGACGTGGTCGGACAGCTGCTTGGGCGTGGGGGTCGGGATGCCGAGCTCGTCGGCCAGCGCGAGTCCGGCGATGCGGCTGAGGGAGTACTGCTGGAGCTGGGCCCCGCTGACCTGGAAGGCGCCCTTCAGCTGGGCCGACAGGTTGCCGTCGCGGAAGATGCGCCGCGCCTGCTGCTCGTTGCCGAGGTTGAGGCCGAAGAACTCCTGCTCCAGCGGCTTGTGGCCGGCCCGTCCGATGCCCGGCGCCGCGCCGATGGTGAAGACGAACGGGATCGTGACCGCGACGAGCAGGAAGAACATCAGGAGCTTCGTGTGCCGCTGGAACGTGGTTTGAATCCAGGAAATCATGGTGGAAAACCGCCTTGGGTAGGTGCGGCTCCCCCGGGTGTCAACCGCGCTTCCTTCCTCGCTTCCGGCTCGCGCCCGGCCCGGCGGCGGCGCTAGGTGACGGGCATGGCAGATGTGAGACCCGCCCCGGCGGATCCCGGGCGCCCGCGCGGCGGACTCGACCGGTTGGTCATGCGCTTCATGCACCTGTCGCCCCGCGACCGGCGCCTGTCCGCGCTCGCCGTCGGCGTCGTGGTCCTCGTCATCGGCATCGCGGACATGCTGACCGGTTCGCGCATCTCCTTCGTCTCCTTCTACCTCTTTCCCGTCGCCGCCGCCGTGGTCTGCTTCGACCGGAGGGCCGGTTTGGCGACCGCCCTCGTCAGCGTCGCCGTCCGCTTCGTCGGCGACCTCACCGAGGAGCGCACCACCCTGTCGGACGGGTGGCTTTGGTGGAACTCGGCCGGCGCCTTCGTGGTGTACCTGGCCGTGGTGCTGATCCTCGACGCCCTCCTCCGCCTCTACCGCCGCACGGAGGACACGATGGAGGCGCGCACGGTGGAGCTGGCGGTCGAGACGCAGCGCCGGCAGCAGCTCCAGCGCGAGCTCGTCGAGCTCAGCGCCAGCGAACGGAGCGCGATCGGGCGCGAACTGCACGACCAGCTCGGGCAGCACCTCGTCGGCACCGCCCTCGCCGCGCAGGTGCTCGCGCAGCGGCTGGCGGCGCGGGACGAGGCGGCGGCGCGCGAGGCGCGGCAGATCGCGGACCTGCTCGAGCAGGGCGTCGCGCAGACCCGGCAGGTGGCGCACGGTCTGGTGCTCACCCGCGTGGAACCCGCGCGGCTCGCCGCCGAGTTCGAGGAACTGTGCGCCGTTCTGCGGCAGCAGTACCCGCGCGTCCAGTGCCAGACGCGGTGCGATCCCGCGGTGGAGGTGCCGGACGCGGAGACCGCCGCGCAGCTCTTCCGCATCGGTCAGGAGGCGCTGCGCAACGCGATGCGCCACAGCGGCGCCCGGCGGGTCGAACTCGTGCTCGAACCGGCGGACGACGGCTTGGTCCTGCGGGTCGCGGACGACGGCCGGGGCCTGCCGCCGCCGGCCGAACGAGGCTCCGGACTCGGGCTCGAGATCCTGCGCCATCGGGCCGACGTCCTCGGGGCGCGACTGGATTTCGACTCGCAGCCGGGACGCGGGACGCAGGTCGTCTGCCGCCTGCCGGCGCGACCGCCCTTGGCCGGCGGGGCCGCGTTGTCGCCCCGTTGAGGCTCCGGGCTGCTGTCGGCTCCGGTCCGACACGCCGGTGCCGACCCGGCCGAATGCGGCTCGCCATCCCCGGCAAACCCGGTGTCAGATTCAAGGCGATGACTCCTGGCAAGGTCCGGCTCTTCCTGGTCGACGACCATCCGCTGGTCCGCGAGTGGCTCGCGCAGCTCCTGCGGGCGGAGGCCGACTTCGAGGTCGTGGGCGAGGCCGAGGATCCCGCCGGCGCGCTCGAGAAGATGGAGCGGGCGCCGCCGGACCTGGCGGTCGTGGACCTCAGCCTGCGCGAGGGGTCGGGCCTCGACCTGATCAAGGCCCTGCGCACCCGCCTCCCGTCCGTGCAGGTCATCGTGCTCTCGATGCACGAGGAGCTCACGCAGGTGGAGCGCGCGCTGCGCGCGGGGGCCGCGGGCTACGTGATGAAGCGCGAGTCCACCCAGCAGATCGTCGAGGCCATCCGCCGCGTGCGGGCCGGCCAGATCTACGCGAACGCCGAGGTGCTCGCGCGCCTCGCCGAGCGGATGGTCGGCCGGCGCAAGACCGCGGCGCTCGGGACCGTGGACGCCTTGAGCGACCGCGAACTCGAGGTCTTCCGCCGGATGGGCGAGGGGCACGTGACGAAGCGCATCGCGGCCGACCTCGGCGTCAGCATCAAGACCGTCCAGGAGTACCAGGCCCGCATCAAGGAGAAGCTGGGCCTCGGCGACGCGGCCGAGCTCATGCGGGCGGCGGTGCGCTGGACCGAGGGCGTGCTCTGACCCGCGGCGTCAGGCGCGGACCGGTTCGGCGGCGGGCAGGGACTCGAGCAGGGCGGACAGCGGCCGGTCGCCGAGCGCGCCGTCGAACGCGCGGTCCACGGCCGCATGGTAGTGCGCGAGCACGGGATCGACGCTGTCGAGCATCCCGCCGCTGGGCGACGCCCCGTAGTCCGCGAAGAGCCGCTGGAACTCGCGGAGCGTGATCCGGTCGAGCGGGCGGGCCGGCTGGTAGCGGTAGTCGCTGGGATCGCGGCTCTCCGCCGAGGGCAGCTGGGCGACGAGGCCGAGGTCGCAGAGGCGGTTCAGGCTCTCGTTCAGGACCTGGGTCGGCACGCGGATGCGGTGCGACAGCTCGGTGACGGAGTAGGGGGGCGCGCAGGCCTGGAAGCGGCGGGCCACCAGCAGCAGGACGAGGAGCGACAGGCTCTCGCGCGACGCGTGGTTGAGGCCGTGCCAGGCCGTCTGGCTGCTCCGGTAGTGGACGTTCTGCACCGCGTACGTGATCTGCCCGCCGACCAGGACGAAGAACCAGAAGACGTAGAGGCCGAGCATGAGCACGATCGGCAGGGCGACGGACCCGTAGAGGCTCTTCGAGAGCACGACGCGCTTGAAGTACAGGAAGGCCACCGTGTTGTTGAGCAGCAGCAGCAGCGTCACGACGACCGCGCCCGCGAGCGCCGCGGTCCAGCGCACGCGGGTGTTGGGGATGGCGCGGTAGAAGAGCGTGAGCACCAGCGCCAGCAGGACCGCGGAGGTCGACGGCAGCATCCAGGCGAACGCCGCCTGCAGGTGGCCGCCCAGCGGCAGCTTGCCGAGGAAGACGGTGAGGAAGGTCCCGGCCGAGAGCAGCGTGAACGAGGTGAAGAACAGGACGGCGCCGAGGGTGATGACCGTCCAGTAGTACACGATGCGCGTGAGCCAGCTCCGGCCGCGCCGCACGCCCCAGATGTCGTTGAAGGCGTTCTCGACCGTGGTGAAGAGCTGCACGGCGATGAGGAGCAGGGTGAGGAGCCCGAGGGCGCCGGCCGTGCCGGAGCGCGAGCTCTCGATCAGCTGCGTGATGAGCCGCACGAGCTCCGGGTCGGGCGCGGTCGCCGCGGCGCCCGGGGCGGCGCCGGCCGCGTCGTACTGCGCGACCTGCGGGGCGATGAAGCCGATGACCCCGTGCAGGTGGCGGGCGAGCGCCGCCGGGTCGCGGTCGCCGAGCGCGAAACCGGCGACGAGCACCGCCAGCGCCACCAGCGGCCCGAGGCCGAGCAGGGAGCTGTAGCTGAGCGCGGCGGCGCGCGCCGCGACCTTGATCTCGCCCAGGCCGGACAGCGTGATGGAGACGACGCGGAGCAGCGCGTAGGCGCGTCCGCGGAGCGACCGGTCCCGCGCGGTGGCGGCGGCCCAGATGTCCACCTGCCAGAGCCGGCGGAGCCGCTCGGCGATGCGCGGGACGGGGTTCATGGTCGCGGCCGCGCGGCGCGGCCCCGCTCAGAAGAGCGACATGCTCGCGAGGGCCCCCATGCCGCCGAGACCGGCGAGGAGCGCGACCGCGAGGGGCAGGTAGCTGACGAAGATCGTGGCGAAGTAGAGCCCGGCGGAGCCCGCTCCGAGCGCCACGATCGCCGTCGTGTCGCCCTGCGTCCAGAGCACGAAGCCGAGGAAGCCGAGGCCGAAGACGGCGCGGAAGCGGACGAAGGGGTAGAGCGAGATGAGCCCGAGGAGGAGCAGCACGCCGACGACGAGGTCCACCAGCCCGAGCAGGATGAGCGGCTTGGCCATCATCTTCGGGACGTCGAAGGCCATGATGGCCTCGACCCCGGGGAGGATGAGTACGACGGCGCTGAGCAGCAGGATGGCGGCCGCGCCGCGCGTGCCCCACATCGCCGCCTTCATCATCTCGAGGCTCTTGTCCTTCTTGCCCTTGGTGTCGTCCGTCTTGCCCTCGGCCGCGTCGAGGAACTGCTGCACCGTGATGGCCGGGGCGTTCGGGTCCTCCTTGTTGACCGGCTTGAAGTCCTTCTCCTTGAACCCGAGCTTCTTCTTCTCCGGCCAGATCTTCGCCTTGAGCTCCGCGTTGCTGCCGATTGTGAGCCACTGCTCGGACGCGGCGTCGTAGAAATAGGTGTCGGCCGTCAGCTGGCCGGCCTCCGCGAGGGAGGCGAGCTGCTCGACCGAGAAGGGGCCGCGCGCCTCGGTGTCGTTGAGGCTGCGCACGTAATACTCGGGACCGGAGGAGGGGGAGGCGCCGCCAGACATGGTGGGGAGGATGTTGGGCGGGGCGGGGACCCCGGCAAGAGTGAATTGGGTCCGCCCGCCCGGCGGCTCACATCCGCTCGAGCGTGCGCAGGCCGAGCAGGTGCAGGCCGGTCTCGAGCACGACCAGGGTCCGGTGGCAGAGCAGCAGGCGCCGCGCGCGCACCGCGGGGTCGTCCACGATCACCTTGTCCGCCGCGTAGAAGGCGCTGAAGGCGCCGGCCAGCTGGTAGAGGTAGAGGCAGAGGAAGTGCGGCCGGAGCTGGGTCGTGGCGAGGTGGAGCGCGTCGGAGAACTGGACGAGCTGGCGCGCGAGGGCGAGCTCGGTGGCCGACTCCGGCGCCGTCGCGTCCGCGACGGGCGGCGTGGCGGGGTCGAGGCCCGCGCGGCGGAAGATGGAGCGGATGCGGGCGACGGCGTAGAGGAGGTACGCGGCGGTGTTGCCCTCGAGCGAGATCATCTTGTCCCACGTGAAGACGTAGTCGCTCGAGCGGTTCTGCGAGAGGTCGGCGTACTGCACCGACGCGACGCCGACGACGTCCGCGATGGCGCGGCGCTCGGCCTCGGGGAAGTCCGCGCTCTTCTCGCTCACCAGCCGGTAGGCCCGCTCGCGGGCCTCGGCGAAGAGGGCGCGCAGCCGGATGTTCTCGCCCGAGCGGGTCTTGAGCGGGCGGTTGTCCTCGCCGAGCACCGTGCCGAAGTCGACGTGCTCGAGCCGGGGCCGGCGGCGGCCGGTGGCGGCGAACCACTTGTCGGCGGTGAGGAAGAGCTGCTCGAGGTGGTCGCTCTGGCGGAAGTCGATCACGTAGACCGCGCCGTCCGCCGCCAGGACCTCGTGGCGGTGCAGCACGGTGGCCAGGTCGGTCGACGCGTAGTTGGCCGCGCCGTCCTTCTTGCGGATGATGAACGGCTGCTTGGCGAAGCGCGGGTGCTCCGGGTGGAAGACCACGAGCGCGCCGTCGCTCTCCTGCGCGAGCCCGAGGCGCGTGAGCTCCTCGTAGACCCGGGCGACCTTGTCGTTGTAGAAGCTCTCGCCGAGCGTGAGGTCGAAGCGGATGCCGAGCTGGTCGTAGATCTCCTGGAACGCGGCGAGCGACACGTCGTTGATGCGGCGCCAGATCGCGAGGTTCTCCGCGTCGCCGTCCTGCAGGCGCACGAGCTCGGCCCGCGCGGCGTCCATCACGGCGGGGTCGGCCTCGGCGGCGTTGTTGCCGGCCTTGTAGAGCCGCTCGAACTCCTCGAGCGGATCGGTCGCGAGCGCCGCCTCGAGCGCGGCCCGGTCCTGCGCCACGGCGCGCTTGTAGGCCCAGATCAGCTTGCCGAACTGCGTGCCCCAGTCGCCGATGTGGTTGTCGCGCACCACCGTCGCCCCGCTGAAGGCGAGCAGCCGGCAGAGGGCCTCGCCGATGACGGCGGAGCGCAGGTGGCCGACGTGCATCTGCTTGGCGGTGTTGGGGGAGGAGTAGTCGACGACCCACTTCTGCCCGGCGCGGGCGCTGGCCGCGCCGGCGCGCAGCCGCTCCTCGGAGTCGAAGGCCCCGAGCCAGGCCAGCAGCGCGGCCGGACGGAGGCGGAAATTGATGAATCCCGGGCCGGCGAGGCTGACGTCGGCCAGGGCCTTCACGGCGGGGTCCAGGGCGTCCACCACCTGCTGGGCCAGCGCCCGGGGGTTCTGCTTCTCCCGCTTGGCGAAGGCCAGCGCGCCGTTCGCCTGGTAGTCGCCGTGCGCCGGGTCGGCCACCCGGACCTCCGGCTGGAACCCGCGCGCCTCCAACCCGAGGCTCCGCGCGGCGGAGCGCAGGGCCGAGTCGAGGTGGTTCGCCACATGCAGCGGAAGGTCCATCGGGACATTGAGAAATTGCGCTTGCCGCTGAGCAAGAGGGATTTTTGCGGCTTCGGGGCTGAATCCAGCGCGAGGTGCCGCTCGGTGCGCAATTTGTGAACAAACCGACTTCTGGCTTGCCAAAAGCCTCAAAACTCTTTGCCTTTGCGGGCTTTGCGCCACCCGGCCCGGCCGGGTATTCCGTCACCTTCAGCCCATCTCATGAGAAAACGTCCCATTCCGACGCGTCGTTTCATCAAGCCGTCGTTCACCTCGTTGATCGAGAAGAAGCGCGACAACGGCGAGTTCACCCAGGAGGAGATCCGTTACATCATCGACTCCACGCTCGACGGGGAGATGCCGCAGCACCAGTTGGCCGCGCTCCTGATGGCGATCTACTTCGCCAACATGTCGGCCCAGGAGACGGCCATCCTCACCGAGGAAATGATGCTGTCGGGCGAGGTCATCGACCTGTCGCACATCACCAAGCCGAAGATCGACAAGTACTCGACCGGCGGCGTGGGCGACAAGACGGCCCTCGTGCTCGCCCCCCTCGCGATGGCCAGCGGCGTGGTCGTCCCCATGATGGTCGGCGTCGAGCAGCAGTTCGTCATCAACGCCCTCGACAAGCTCTCCGCCATCCCGGGCTTCAAGAGCCACCTCTCGATCCAGCAGTTCACCGACCAGCTGGCCCGCGTCGGCGGCGCCATCGTCGAGCAGAGCAAGGAGCTGGCCCCGGCCGACCAGAAGTTCTACGACCTGCGCCTCGACACCGGCACGATCCCGAGCCTCCCGCTCATCACGGGCAGCGTCCTCTCCAAGAAGCTCGCCGAGGGCGCCGAGGGCCTCGTCATCGACGTGAAGTGGGGCAACGGCTCCTTCATCCGGGACCTCGAGCAGGCCAAGCAGCTCGCCCGCTCCATGACCCGCGTCGGCCGCTCGATGAAGCGCCGCTGCGTCGCGCTCGTCACCGACATGAACCAGCCGCTCGGCGACTCCGTCGGCACCGCGCTCGAGATCAAGGAGGCCATCGCCCTCCTGAAGGGCGAGGGTCCCGAGGACATGAAGGAGCTCGTCCTCAAGCTCGGCATGGAGATCGTCCGCCTCGCCGGCGTCGCCGGCTCGACGCTCTCCGCCAAGCAGACGGTCCAGCGCCACCTCACCGACGGCTCCGCCCTCGAGAAGTTCAAGGACATGGTCCGCGCCCAGGGCGGCGACGCGTCGTTCATCGACCACCCCGAGAAGTTCCCGACCGCGCGCCACATCCGCAAGCTCCCCGCCCCGAAGCGCGGCTACGTCCACACCATCAACGCCGCCTTCATCGCCAAGGGCGTCTCCATCCTCGGCGCCGGCCGCGACTCGCACGGACGCATCGACCACGCGGTCGGCGTCTCGGAGATCAAGAAGGTCGGCACGCAGGTGAAGCAGGGCGAGCCGCTGATGATGATCCACTACAACGACGAGGCGAAGCTCGAGCAGGCGCTCGACTTCTTCAAGGAGGCCTACCGCCTCGCCCCGAAGCGCCCGATCCCGCCGCCGCTGGTGGTCGAGCGCGTCGCCTGACGCCCCGTCCGCGTCCCTTCCCGAGGCCGGTCCCGCTCCGCGGGCCCGGCCTCTTGCTTTTCCGGTGGCGCCGCCCGCGAGAAATGGGTGGCGCGGCCCGCGGCGGGGCGCTTGCCTCGGGCCGATGAGCGAAGACGAGGAGTTCCCGAACCCGGCCGAGCCGCCGCCCGAGGCGAATCCGCTGATGCGCGAGAAGGCGCGTCCGGCCACCGCCGAGGAGAAGGCCCGCTGGCCGCGCCCCTGGGCCCAGCTCAAGTTCATCACCTTCCAGCCCGCCATCTTCCCGCGCATGCTCGGCGACGTCTCGCCCGGCGCGAAGCCCGGCGACCTCGTCGCGGTCTTCGACAAGTTCGGCAACCGCATCGGCGCCGGGCTCTACAACCCGCGGGCGAAGATGCCGCTGCGGGTCGTCACCCACACGGCCGAGCCGGTGGGCGAGGAGTACTTCGAGACCGCCCTGCGGCGCGCGGTCGCGCTGCGGCGCGACCTGTTCAAGCTCGACGAGGTGACCGACGCCTACCGCGTCGTCGGCTCGGACGGCGACGGGATCAGCGGCCTGACGATCGACCGCTACGCCGACACGCTCTTCTGCGACGTCTACTCGCTCGGCGTCTTCCAGCGCCTGCCGCGCTGGCTGCCGACGCTGCACGGGCTGCTCGGCACGAGGCACGTCCGCGTCCACGTCGACCACGACCTCGGCAGCCTCGAGGGCATCAAGCCCTCGATGATGAAGGAGCTCACGGCGGGCGCGCCGGACAAGGTCCGCATCCGGGAGCACGGCGTGAAGTTCGAGGTCGACTTCGCCGAGGGCCACAAGACGGGCTTCTTCTGCGACCAGCGCGACAACCGCCGCCGCTTCGGCCAGCTGGCCAAGGGCGCGCGCGTGCTCGACCTCTGCAGCTACACCGGGGGCTTCTCGATCAACGCCGCGCTGGGCGGCGCGACCGAGGTCACCGCCGTCGACCTCGACGAGAAGGCCGTCGCGCAGGGCCGCCGCAACGCGAACCTCAACCAGGTTCCTCCCAACAAGCTGAAGTGGGTCCACGCCGACGCCTTCGCCTACGCGCGGCAGATGCAGAAGAACGGCGAGCAGTTCGACCTCGTGCTGTGCGATCCGCCGAAGTTCGTCATGACCCGCGAGCCGGCCGGCGCGGCGGAGGGCATGCGGAAGTACGCCGACCTCAACACCATCGCCGCCGGCCTCGTGCGGCCCGGCGGCCTGTTCGTCACCTGCTCGTGCTCGGGCCTCGTCTCGCTCGAGGACTTCGAGCAGGTCGTGATCAAGGGCGTGCACCGCCTCAACCGCCGCCTGCAGATCTTCGACCGCACCGGCGCGGGCGTGGACCACCCCGTGTACTCGAACTGCCTCGAGAGCCGCTACCTCAAGCTGCTCTGGGCGCGGGTGGTGTAGTCCGGAGGGCGGCGCCGGCGGCGCCGAGGATTTGCTTCCCTGCGTCGCGCCGATGCGGCAGCGTCCGCGGCGGATGAAGCTGCTGCCCCAACTCTTCGCGCAGAACCGCTCGTGGGCGGAGACGATCCGCCGCCGCGACCCGGAGTTCTTCCCCAAGCTCTCGCGGCAGCAGAAGCCCGAGTACCTCTGGATCGGCTGCGCCGACTCGCGCGTGCCGGCCAACGAGATCATCGGACTCATGCCGGGCGAGGTCTTCGTCCACCGCAACATCGCCAACGTCGTCGTCCACACCGACCTCAACTGCCTCTCCGTCCTCCAGTACGCCGTCGACGTGCTGCGCGTGCGCCACGTGATGGTCGTCGGCCACTACGGCTGCGCCGGCGTGGCCGCGGCGCTCAAGGGCGAGCGGGTCGGCCTGGCGGACAATTGGCTGCGGCACGTGCAGGACGTGAAGGTGAAGCACGAGGACTGCCTCGCGCCGCTGCCCGACGACACCGCGCGCAGCGCGCGGCTCTGCGAGCTCAACGTCGTCGAGCAGGCCGTGCACGTGGCGCAGACGTCGATCGTGCAGGACGCCTGGGCGCGCGGCCAGGCGCTGGCCATCCACGGCTGGATCTACGGCCTGCAGGACGGCATCCTGCGCGACCTCGACATCACCGCCAGCGGGCCCGACGAGCTCCTCGCCAACTACCGGCGCGCCATCGCCGGGCTCGCGCGCTGACCGGCCGATGGACCCCGCGGACCTCGGCGAAGGGGAGGGGCGCTTCGGCGCGCTGGAGCACCTGGTCGGCAACACGCCGCTGCTCGCCGTGCGCTGCCGCTTCCGCGGCCGCGAGCGGGTCGTGCACGCCAAGGCCGAGTTCTTCAACGTCACGGGCTCCATCAAGGACCGCATGGCGCTCCACATCCTGCGGCGGGCCTACGCCGCGGGGGCGATCCGGCCGGGCCAGCCCATCGCGGAGGCGACGAGCGGCAACACCGGCATCGCGTTCGCCTCGGTCGGGCGCGCGCTGGGGCATCCGGTGACGATCTTCATGCCCGACTGGATGAGCCGCGAGCGGATGGACCTCATCCGCTGCCTCGGGGCGCGGATCGTCCTCGTGTCGCGCGAGGACGGCGGGTTCCTCGGCAGCATCCGCCGCTCCGAGGAGTTCGCGCGGGAGACGGGCGCGTTCCTGCCGTGCCAGTTCGCCAACGAGGCGAACGTCGAGGCGCACGCGCGCACGACCGGCCCCGAGCTGGCGGCTCAGCTCGCCGCGCGGGGGCTGGCGGCGGACGCGTTCGTCGCGGGCGTCGGGACCGGCGGCACGATCATGGGCGTGGGGCGCGCGCTGCGCCGCGGCCGGCCGGCCACCCGCGTCCACCCGGTCGAGCCGGCGGAGTCGCCGACGCTGACCACCGGCCACAAGGTGGGCCGCCACCGCATCCAGGGCATCTCGGACGAGTTCATCCCGGCGATCCTCCGGCTCGACCAGCTCGACCCGGTCCTCGCGGTGAACGACGGGGACGCCATCCTCATGGCGCAGAAGCTGGCGGCGCAGCTCGGGCTGGCGGTCGGCATCTCGTCGGGGGCGAACTTCCTCGCGGCGCTCGAGGCCCAGGACCGGCTCGGCGGGGACGCGGTGGTGGCCACCGTGTTCTGCGACGACAACAAGAAGTACCTCAGCACCGACCTGCTGCGGGAGGAGCCGGTCGCGAGGGGCTACCGGAGCCCGGAGGTCGAGCTCGTCGACTACCTCAGCTTCCCGCGCGTCTGCGCGACCTGCCGCCCGGGGCCGGCGTAGCGGCGGGGCGGAGGCGCGAAAAAGCCCGCGGCGCGGGCCGCGGGCTCGGGGGACGGCATTCGCCGGGGATCAGGCGCGGCCCATGTAGGAGCCGTCGAGCGTGCTGACGCGCACGAGCTCGCCCTCCTTGATGAAGAGCGGGACCTGGATGACGAGGCCCGTCTCGCAGGTCGCCGGCTTCTGCACGTTCGACGCGGTGTCGCCCTTCACGCCCTCGGCGCTCTCGGTGATCTTGAGCGTGACGGTGGAGGGGAGGTCGATGGTGACGGGGTTGTCGTTGATGAAGAGCACCTCGGCCTTGCCGCCCGCGACGAGGTAGTTCTTGGCGTCGCCGATCATGGTGGCGGTCAGCTCGAAGGTCTCGAACGTCTCCGGGTCCATGAACGAGAACGTCTCGCGGTCCGCGTAGCTGAACTCGAGCGTGCGGCGGTCCGTCGGCAGCACCTCGACCGGGTCGGGCGAGTTGAAGCGCTGCTCGAGCGACTTGCCGTAGCGCAGGTTGCGCATCTTGACCTGCACGAACGCGCGCAGGTTGCCCGGCGTGCGGTGCTGGGTCTCCATGACGAGGTGCGGCTCGCCGTTGAACTTGATGACTTGGCCTTTGCGGAGGTCGTTGGCTGCGGGCATGGCGGGTGCGGAGATGGGTTCGTTTGCGGGAAGGGTGAGGAATAACGGGAGCGGCGTCCGCGGTGTCAACTGCCGTCTCGTCGTCCCGGGAACCGGCCCGCGGCGCCCCGGCCCGCGGGCCGCCGACCATCTCCAAGCTTGTCATTGCCAAGCACCTTCGGAGACTCGACCGTCACACCCCATGAAGCAGCGCACCCTCCTGCGCGAGGTCTCCATCAACGGCAATGCCCTCCACACCGGTGACGCCGTGCACCTGACCTTCAAGCCGGCGCCCGCCGGCCACGGCATCGTCTTCAAGCGGATGGACCTCCATGGCCACCCCGAGATCAAGCCGCGCGTCGACCTGGTCACGGACCTCGTCCGCGCCACGACCATCCAGCAGGGCCACGCCAAGATCCACACGGTCGAGCACGTGCTCAGCGCCCTCAGCGGCTGCGGAATCGACAACCTCCTCATCGAGATGGACGCCGGCGAGCCGCCGATCCTCGACGGCTCGGCGCGCGAGTTCGTGAAGATGATCCAGCAGGGCGAGCCGGTCGAGCAGGACGCCGAGCGCGAGTACTTCACCCTGACCGAGCCGGTCTCCGTGTCCCGCGGCAACTCCTCCATCATCGCGCTGCCCTACGACGGCCTGAAGGTCTCCTGCACCAGCGCGGACGACCGCGGCATCCACACGCAGCACCTCTCGCTCGTCGTCGACCCCGACGTCTACGTCACCCAGGTCGCCGCCGCGCGGACGTTCACCGTCTACGAGGACATCGAGGGCCTGCTCAAGATGGGCAAGATCAAGGGCGGCTCGCTCGACTGCGCCGTCGTCATCAAGGGCGACAAGGTGATGTCGAAGGAGCCGCTCCGCTTCCCCGACGAGTTCGTCCGCCACAAGATCCTCGACATCGTCGGCGACATCACGCTCCTCGGCGTCCCGCTCAAGGCCCACCTCGTCGCCACGCGCCCGGGCCACGCCCTCAACGCCGAGCTGACCAAGCTCCTGCTCGAGAAGTACGAGGCCTGGAAGAAGGGCGGCCGCAAGGCCGTCAAGCCCGCCGCGCCCAAGGCCGAGGTCGCGGTCGAGTCCACCCTCGATATCCGGCGCATCCTCGACACCATCCCCCACCGCTACCCGTTCGTGATGGTGGACCGCGTGGTGGAGATCGGCGAGGATTCGCTGCTCGCGATCAAGAACGTCACCATCAACGAGCCCTACTTCCAAGGCCACTACCCGGGCAACCCCGTCATGCCCGGCGTCCTCCAGATCGAGGCCATGGCCCAGGCGGCGGGCATCCTCCTGCTGCGGCGCACGACGATCGACAACAAGACCGCGCTCTTCATGAGCTGCGACAAGGTGAAGTGGCGAAAGCCCGTGCGCCCGGGCGACCAGCTCGCGATCAAGGTCCGGCTGACCAAGCACCGCGGCACCATCGCGGCCGCGGAGGGCGAGTGCTCCGTCGGCGGCCAGGTCGTCTCCTCCTGCGAGCTGATGTTCGCCCTGGTCGAGACCAGCGCGCTCGACTGAGCCATGGCCGCGCGCATCCACCCGACCGCCATCGTCGAGCCCGGCGCGCAGCTCGGCGCCGACGTCGCGATCGGCCCCTACGCCTACGTCGGCCCCGAGGTCGTCCTCGGCGACGGCTGCGTGCTCCACCACCACGCGACGGTCGAGGGGTTCACCTCGCTCGGACCGGGGTGCGAGGTCTTCCCCTTCACCTGCATCGGGACCAAGACCCAGGACCTCAAGTACCGCGGCGGCCGCACCGGGCTCCGCGTCGGCGCGCGCAACGTCTTCCGCGAGTACACCTCGGTCCACGGCGCGACCAAGGACGGGGAGTTCACCGTGCTGGGCGACGACAACCTCCTGCTCGCCTACTGCCACGTGGCGCACGACTGCCGCATCGGCAACCACCTCATCGCGAGCAATTCGGTCGGGCTGGCCGGCCACGTCGTGGTCGAGGACCACGTGACCCTCGGCGCCAAGTGCGGCGTCCACCAGTTCTGCCGCGTCGGCACGCACGTGATGGTCGGCGCCATGTCGAAGGTCGTGCAGGACGTGCCGCCGTACCTCATCGCCGACGGCAATCCCGCCATCGCCCGCTCGATCAACAAGGTCGGGCTCGAGCGCAGCGGCTTCACGCCCGAGCGCCTCGAGGCGGTGAAGCACGCCTTCCGCCTCTTCTACCGGATGGGCCTCAACCGCACGCAGGCCCTGGAGCAGATGCACGCGCACCCGCTCGCCGGCACCGTCGAGTTCCGCGCCTTCCTCGGCTTCGTCGAGCGCAGCGAGCGCGGCGTGGTCGCGGGCCGCTGACGCCCCCGGAATCAGTTCCGCGGCAGCTCGCCGAGCTGCCGCAGCAGCGCGTAGGAATAGAGCCCGGTGCGGTGGCCGTCGCTGAACTCGAAGCGGATCGCGTAGTTCCCGACCTGCTCCCAGCCGAGCACCTCGACGCCGACGTGGCTGCGCGGCGCCTCGCCGCCGTACTGGTGGCCGAAGATGTCCTGCTCGCCCTTCACCTCCGCGCTGGGGGAATTGGCGCGGAGGGTGGCGAACGGGATGTACGACTCCGCGCCGTCGCTCCAGCGGAGCGCGACCTCGGAGCCGATCAGCTGCACGTCGACGGGACGGAGGGGATCCATGTCCCGGGAGGGTGGGGCGAGGAGGACGGAACGCAACCGCAGGAGGAACCGCGTCTCACCGCAGCGCCACCAGGGCGTCGGCCGTGGTGGCGGCGAGGCGGCGGAGCGTGTCGGCGGCCCGGTGCCTGGGCGTCGCGGGCGCGGCCCGCTCGCGGATCGGCACGACCACGACGGGCGCGGGGCTGCGGCGGATGACGCCGTGCGCCACGCTGCCCATCAGCAGGTCGAAGGCGGCGGTGTGGCCGTGGGAGCCGACGACGACCAGCGCGGGCCGCGCCTGCTCCACCGTCCGCAGGATCTCCGTCACCGGCGCGCCGCGGTGCTGCACCACGCGGGTGTCGGGCCAGCGCCGGCCCATCCACCGGCCGAGCGCCCGCAGGCGGTGCGCCGCCCGCTTGCGGGCGTCGTTCAGCAGCTGGCCGTCGTCGGCCAGCGTCCCGGAGCAGTAGTCCGGCATGACGGGCGCGGGCGGGACGACGTGGAGGAGGAGCAGGCGCGCGCCGAGGGCGCGGGCGAGGTCGCGCGCGACGGCGCAGACCGGCAGGGTGGCGGCGGACAGGTCGACCGCGGCGAGGATCGTCTTCATGGGGGCCTCCGGGTCGGGGCCCGTGGTCGTCCGGCCGATCCGCGCGGACCGACCGCGCGGCGACCCGCGGAGGCACGGGGGCGGACGGCCATCAGGCGCCGACGGGGCAGGATACCCCCGCGCGCCCGCGCCGTCTGCGCATCCCTTGGGCCGAGTTCCGCTAATGCTTGGAACGGTCGCCGCCGCGCCCCGGCTCGACCCGGAGGCCCAATCCTGTATACGGGCCCCATGAGAATCCTGGTCGTCGACGACGATGCGGACATCCGCGACACGCTCGCGCTGCTGCTCGAGGCGAACGGCCACGAGGTGCTGGCCGCCGCGAACGGCCACGAGGCGCTGCGGCGGATGGACGAGCAGCCCGAGTTCGTGCTCTGCGACGTGGAGATGCCGGGGCTGAAGGGCTTCGACGTGCTGGAGCGCGTGCGCGCGCGGCCCGACGGAAGGACGGTGCCGTTCATCTTCCTCACCGGACGCGCCGAGCGCGAGAACCAGCGGCGCGGCATGGAGCTGGGGGCCGACGACTACCTGACGAAGCCGTTCGGCGAACGCGAGGTGCTGGCCGCGATCGAGGCGCGCGCCCGCCGGCAGCAGACCGTGCGCGAGCGCATCGACGCCCTCGTCGAGGAGCAGCGCCACGTCGCCTCCGCCGCGTGGTCGCACGAGCTGCTGACGCCGCTCACCGGGGTGCTCGGCGGGCTCGACCTGATCGAGGCCGAGGCCGAGCGCCTCTCGCCGGCCGAGCTACGCGAGCTGCTCGCGATGGTGCGCGCCGGCGCCGAGCGCCAGCAGCGGCTCTCGCGCAAGCTCATCGCGTACTTCGAGCTGCTCAACGCGGGCGCGCGCTCGGCCGAGGCCGACGACGCGGACCTCGGCGGCCTCGTGGACGTCGCGGCGCGGGAGGCCGCGGCGGAGACGGGCCGCGCGGGCGACCTCGCGGTCGCGGCGGAACCGGCGCTGGCCGCGGTCGAGATTCCCCGCGTCGCGCTCGCCGTGCGCGAGCTCGTCGAGAACGCCGGCAAGTTCTCGCCCCCCGGCACGCCCGTCTCGGTCGCGGGCCGGGTCGCCGGCGGACGGTACGTCGTGACCGTCGACGACCGGGGTTGCGGCATGTCCGCGGAGGAGCGCGCGCAGATCGGCGCCTTCGTGCAGTTCGACCGCTCGCGCCGTGAGCAGCAGGGCCTCGGCCTCGGCCTCGCCATCGTCCGCCTCGTCGCCGCCCGCGCCGGCGGCGCCTTCCGGCTGGAAGCCTCGCCGGGCGGCGGCACCCGGGCGGTGCTGGAGCTACCGTTGCCGGCGGCCGGAGACGGGCGCTGAAAGGGTGTAAGACGGTCAAGCCCAGCAGTTTTGGCAGACCGCTTTTTACATTCGCGCAGCCGCGTTCATGCCCAAAACGCAAACAATCCACCCAAGAACTTGACGGGGCATGAGCGCCATTCCGGTCTTCCGCGCTGACCCACCCGCACCCAGGCGAATTCCACCCAGAGTTCTTACACACGCGCGTAGGGTTACGAGCTCAGTGACGACGGATGGCGAGCCTAGGCCTAGGACCACCCGTGTCCGATCCCGCAGGTTAGGATCAAAACAATCCGCCGGACTTCCTCGACCCAAACACGACCATGAAAAAGATTGCTGCAGGTGAAAAAATCCCGCCGCTCGCGTATCGCAAACTGCAGAGCGCCCTAGCGGGAGAAATACGGCGTTATGAAAAATGCCGTGCCCTCCTAGGT
>CAYWTK010000030.1:27500-30632 GCA_964460895.1 uncultured Opitutaceae bacterium | reverse complement strand
TACTACCATTGGCTGCTCGGGGCTTAACGGCCGTGTTCGGGATGGGAACGGGTGGGACCCCCGGCATCTGGTCACCAGGAAGGGAAGCCGCGGCACAAGGCCGGGGCAATTGAACGAAGTCCAGAAGCTTGATGAAAGGAGGTAAGATAAACGCCCAGATATGGCGTAGCATAAACCGGCAAGGTCATTAGTAGCAGTAAACTGAGGACATTGCTGCCCTTGCATTTCTGCCCTATCAACCGGGTGGTCTACCCGGACCTTGCACCGTCTTGCGACGGATTGAGATCTTATCTTGGGATGAGCTTGGCGCTTAGATGCTTTCAGCGCTTATCTCTTCCGCACATAGCTACCCGGCGCTGCCACTGACGTGACAACCGGAACACCAGCGGTGCGTCATTCTCGGTCCTCTCGTACTAGAGAATGAACCCCTCAAATCTCAAACGCCCACAGCGGATAGAGGACCGAACTGTCTCACGACGTTCTGAACCCAGCTCGCGTACCACTTTAACCGGCGAACAGCCGGACCCTTGGGACCTTCTCCAGCCCCAGGATGTGATGAGCCGACATCGAGGTGCCAAACCGCGCCGTCGCTGTGAACGCTTGGGCGCGATCAGCCTGTTATCCCTAGCGTACCTTTTGTCCTATGAGCGATGGCGATTCCACATTCAACCACCGGATCACTTGAACCTGCTTTCGCAACTGCTCGACTTGTAGGTCTCACAGTAAAGCTCCCTTATACTCATGCGCTCTATGGCCCGATTACCAACCGGGCTGAGGGAACCTTCGTAATCCTCCGTTACTCTTTGGGAGGATTCCGCCCCAGAAAAACTGACCTGCTATCACTGTCCCACGCCCGGATGACGGGTCGAGGTTAGACGCCTAACAATAAAAAACTGGTATTTCATATTTCGACTCCGCCCCTCCCTGGAGAGGGGCCTCACAGTCTCCCAGCTATGCTACGTATTTAAAATCAAGCGACAATAACAGCTTACAGTAAAGGTGCATAGGGTCTTTCCGTCCTGCTGCGGGTAGGCGGCATCTTCACCGCCACTACAATTTCACTGGGCCTCTCTCCGAGACAGTTATCAACTCGTTACACGATTCGTGCGGGTCGGAACTTACCCGACAAGGAATTTCGCTACCTTAGGACCGTTATAGTTACGGCCGACATTCACGGGGGCTTAGACGCTGAGCTTGCACCCAACGCTTTCACCTTTCCGCATTGGTCACGTGTCACTCCCTATACGTCGTCTTGCGACTTAGCAGAGAGCTGTGTTTTTGCTAAACAGTCGGTTGATACTCTTATCTGCGGCCCCTCGCGGGGCATCCCTTATAGCTAACATACGGGATCAATTTGCCGAGTTCCTTAGAGAGATTTAACCCACGCGCCTTAGAATACTCATCTATTCCACCTGTGTCGGTTTACGGTACGGGCACCCTATTGAATAGTCGCGAACCTTTTCCCGGAAGCCGAGCATCACACAAATTGCTTCGGCCGTAGCCTCAGCTTTTCGTCGCCGTTCAGATACACCCGGTATTTTATCCCCAGGCAACCTACAGGCTTGAACGAGAATCAGCGCCCCGCTCATGTTAGCTTTCTCCGTCAGTCCTCGACATCGAACTCCAATAAGGTGGTGCCGGAATATTGAACCGGCTGTGCATCGACTACTCCTTACGGCCTCGTCTTAGCTCCCGACTAACCCTGGGAGGACGAACCTTCCCCAGGAAACCTTGGAATTGAGGCGAGCCGGATTTTAACCGGCTTTATCGTTACTTATGTCTGCATTCTCACTTCCAAGCGCTCCATGGTCGGTTACCCCTTCCACTTCGCTGCACTTGGAACGCTTTCCTACCACTCACCTTGCGGTGAATCCATAGCTTCGGTACACGGCTTGAGTCCCGATCATTTTCGGCGCAATTTCGCTCGATGGGTCAGCTGTTACGCACTGTTTAAATGATGGCTGCCTCTAAGCCAACATCCCCATTGTCTAAGCAAAATCACATCCTTTAACACTGAGCCGTGTTTTGGGACCTTAACTGATGGTTTGGATTGTTCTCCTCTCGACTATGAAGGTTATCCCCCACAGTCTGACTGCCGAGCTTCACTCCGCGGTATTCGGAGTTTAATTAAGTTCAGTACCCCGGTAGGGGCCCTAGCTTATTTAGTGCTCTACCTCCGCGGATCAGCGCTCGACGCTATACCCAAATATATTTCGGAAAGAACCAGCTATCAGGGGGTTTGATTAGTCTTTCGCTCCTAACCACAGCTCATCCGACACCTTCTCAAGGGTGACCAGTTCGGACCTCCACTCCGTTTTACCGGAGTTTCATCCTGGCCATGGTTAGATCACCTCCCCTTCGGGTCTATTGCCGGCAACTGAATGCCCTATTCGGACTCGCTTTCGCTGCGCCTGCGCCGCTGAGCGGCTTAGGCTTGCTACAGGCAATAACTCGCAGACTCATTATACAAAAGGCAGGCCGTCACCGCACGAGGCGGCTCCGACTGACTTGTTAGCAGATGATTTCAGTTACTGTTTCACTCCCCTAACAGGGGTGCTTTTCACCTTTCCCTCGCGGTACTAGTTCACTGTCGGTCATCATCGAGTATTTAGCCTTATGCCGTGGTCGGCATGGATTCACACGAAGTTTCACGTGCATCGTGCTACTCAGGGTACCACTAGCTTAGGTTCGGTTTTCGGATAAGGGGCTATCACCCTCTTTGGCCGGCTTTTCCAAGCCGTTCTCCTAACCGTTCCCTCACATGTCGTGGCCCTACAACCCCACCAAGATAAATCTCGGTGGTTTGGGCTTGCCCGCGTTCGCTCGCCACTACTGACGGGATCGATTCTCTTTCTTTTCCTGCGGTTACTGAGATGTTTCACTTCGCCGCGTTTCGCTCTACCGGGACTATGAATTCATCCCGGAGTAACATCGTATTACCGATGCTGGGTTTTCCCATTCGGAGACCCCCGGATCAAAGCGTGCGTGCCGCTCCCCGAGGATTATCGCAGCTTGCTGCGTCCTTCATCGCCTGATGATGCCAAGGCATCCATCATCTGCTGTAACTGGTTTATGCAAACGTCATATTCTAGGCGTTTATCTTACCCACTTACATCAATTGACACTATTTGC
>CAYWTK010000030.1:0-25000 GCA_964460895.1 uncultured Opitutaceae bacterium | reverse complement strand
TCGGGATTGAACGACGATCATGCCCAAGGGGAAGCCTACACGGGTGGCCATCCGCTGCGAGGCGCGGCCAGTGTCTAAGCTTCAGAAAGCATTATTCAATAGGTTATTGTGGGTTTTTACGCCGCTCGCGAGGTCGGGCGCCACGTCGCGTACCGTCGACACCTCTCAAGGCGCGATGGGCGAACTGCGGCGGCAAGTCGGACGTCGCCCAACGCCCTTGGGTCATGAGATTCTGCTGAAAGGACGATACGCCCCTTTCTCGAGGCGAAGAGAGACGTCAGCATGAGTGCTCCACCGGCACATGTCGCGGGCGCGTCTCGGTCGACAGGCGGACGAATCGTCTGCAATCGCACCCAGGAATCTGTGGTGCCCATCGACAGCGTTACCTGGCAGCTTCGGCTCATGGCGGCACAACGTTGCGTCCCGAGGATCACCGGCGAAGTGCCGACCAAGGTCGCGACAGTTGCACCCTGCCTTTACGAGCGGCACAACTGGTCCATTCGCCGACCTCGATCGACCTCGCACGCTGAATCAAGGTTGAGTGCGCCCAGCCGTTGCCCTCGGAGGCGGACGAGCAGCGGGCATCCGACCCATCTCCGCGGATGCATGCGGCATCGACCAACCTTACCTTCGCCTAGGGTGCCGTCGGGATGGCAGACGCCAAGTAGGAGGGCAGCCCCGCGGATCTCTCTGGCCACCATGAGGAGGTTAGCAGCCGGAGCCTGTTCTGACTTAGTCAACAGGGTGATCAGCCCGCACGAAGGCAGCAGAAACACGCAGCAGATTTTCGGGCGACGGCCGAGGCGGCGATTCCCGCCGGACTTGCAGCGCATCCAGGGGCTTCCATCCCCCACGTGCATCCGAGTTTACCGCACTGCCGGAGGTCGGCTTGGGCGGACTGCAAGAGGATAGCCCGCAGCTCACTCCGCGCATGCTGGGCCAATCTCATCGTCGGGAATCTTCGTCACCGCCGCGGTCGGACTTGGATGCCAAGCCGACCTCGGCGACGACCCTTTCGAGCAAGCGAAGCGTCCGATTCGGCCCACGACCGCGCCGACCGCAAAGGCCACGATGTGGCGCCCGCCGACGATGCGCATCCGCTTTTCCAGTAGGAGACCCATCGCAACGTCCCCGGCCACCAAAGGACCAAATCGCTTCCACCTAGGTTACGGAACGAGGCGCGCGCGGTCACAAGCTGACAGTCAGCGTGGGTGTCACGGACCCGTCCAGCTGGGGCCCTCCACCCAACGTCATCGGCCTCGTCTTGCCGATTGCACTGGATGCCTCCTCGCGCTCGTTCACAGACATCCAAAGGGCGAAGAGGAGGTGCGAATTTCGAAAACAGAGCCCGAAAGCGCACCAGAAGGAGGGAATTGGGCCCGGGGAAAGTAGGGTCATTAGCACATAATCCATAGCTTTTTACTATCTTTGACAATTGCACCGGGAAAACAAAGTGTTGTGTTGAACGGAGAGCTTCCCTTTACCGTCTTATCTCCGCCGGGCTTCATGGCACCGGCAATGACACCACCAACGGAAAGGCTGAGAATTGGACCTCAAGCAAATCAAGCTAGTTGTCGACCTCATGAAGCGGTCGGATTTGACCGAATTCGAAGTTGAGGAGGAGGGTTTCAAGCTCCGCATCAAGCGGCAAGGATCCGAGGTGCTTCCGACCGCACTCGCCGTCCCGTCACCTGTATCCGCGCATCCGTTCCCAACGGTTCCACAAGATCCCCCGCGGGGTTCGGCGCCGGCCGCCCCGATTGCCGTGAAGAGCGATTCCGGCGACGGCGGCGACGAGTCGGGCATGGCCTTCGTGAAGTCGCCGATGGTCGGTACTTTTTACCGTTCGCCGTCCCCCGACAGCCCGCCGTTCGTCGATGCGGGAGCGAAGGTCGAAGAGAAGTCCGTCGTGTGCATCATCGAGGCCATGAAGATCATGAATGAGATCCAGGCCGAGGTTAAGGGCACGATTGTCGAGGTGCTGGTGGAGAACGGCCAGCCGGTCGAATACGGCCAGCGGCTGTTCAAGGTGAAGGTCAGCTGAGTACGAAGGACGCCCTCACCCAACCGTCCGACGAACTCACGCCCGCCAGTCACCGAATGATCCAAAAAGTCCTAATCGCCAACCGCGGGGAAATTGCCCTGCGAATCATCCGAGCATGCCGCGAATTGGGCATCAAGACCCTGGCTGTCTACTCGGAAGCGGACGTCCAATCGCTCCATGTCCAACTCGCCGATGAGGCAATCTGCATCGGGGGTCCGAAGAGCTCCGACTCCTACCTGAGAGCCGACCGCATCATCAGCGCGGCGGAAATCGCCGATGTCGACGCAATCCATCCAGGCTACGGCTTCCTGTCCGAGAACGCCAAGTTCGCGGAGCAGTGCGAATCCTGCAACATCAAGTTCATCGGCCCTAAGTCCAAGAGCATCAGAATCATGGGCGACAAGGCGGTCGCCAAGGATACGGTGCGCAAGGCCGGAGTACCCACGGTGCCCGGCTCCGACGGACCGGTCGACACCGAGGCGGAGGCCGTCAAGGTCGCGCGGAAGATCGGGTACCCGGTCATCATCAAGGCCGTCGCCGGCGGTGGTGGTCGCGGCATGCGCATCGCCCACAACGATGTCTCGTTCGCGAAGGAGTACCATGTCGCGCGGGGAGAAGCGGAGAAGGCCTTCGGCAACGGTGCCGTCTACATCGAAAAGTACATCCAGAGTCCGCGGCACATCGAGTTTCAGATCCTGGCCGACAGCCATGGCAAGGTGCTGCACCTCGGGGAACGCGACTGCTCCGTCCAGCGTCGCCACCAGAAGCTGATCGAGGAGGCTCCGTCTCCGTTCCTGAACCCGGACCTGCGCAAGAAGATGGGCAAGGCCGCCGTGCGGGCGGCGGAGTCCGCCGAGTACCAGAACGCCGGCACGATCGAGTTCCTCGTGGATGCGAAAGGGAACTTCTACTTCATCGAGATGAACACGCGCATCCAGGTGGAGCACCCGGTCACGGAGGAGGTGACGGGCATCGACCTGATCAAGCAGCAGATCCGCGTGGCGAACGGCGAGAAGCTCGACTTCGACCAAGGAGACGTGAAGTGGACGAAGCACGCCATCGAATGCCGGATCAATGCCGAGGACCCGGCCAGGAACTTCGCTCCCTCGCCCGGCACGATTTCGCTCTATTACGCGCCGGGGGGACATGGCGTGCGCGTCGATTCCCACGTCTACAGCGGCTACACGATCCCGCCCTACTACGACTCGATGATCGGCAAGCTGATCTGCTACGGGTCGAACCGGAAGATCGCCCTGCAGCGCTCCTATCGGGCATTGAGCGAGTACCTTGTCCGGGGCATCAAGACGACGATTCCCCTCCACAAGGCGATCATGGCCGATCCGACGTTCATCGAGGGCAAAGCCACGACCGCGTACATGGAGGACTTCATGGCAAGGACTCCGACCGACCTCTTCTGACCGGCCGCCGAGGCCGAAGGCAGGCGGCCAGCACCGCCGGACC
This sequence comes from uncultured Opitutaceae bacterium, assembly GCA_964460895.1. GTDB lineage: Bacteria > Verrucomicrobiota > Verrucomicrobiia > Opitutales > Opitutaceae > Didemnitutus. The sequence goes on along the minus strand of CAYWTK010000030.1, from coordinate 21,495 downwards.
ACTCACCGTGCGAAAGGCGCCCCACTGGATCGTCGCGGCCATCCTCGCCGTCTTGGTCGCCGCCAAGTTCGATCCGGAAGCAGGCTTCGCACCGCTGATTCGGTTCGGCTCGGAATGGGACCGCACACGCCTAGCCGCGTTGGAGGAGCGGGACCTGGCCGTCGCGACCGGTTCGGGCTATGATGGACAATTCTATGCCCAGCTCGCGATCGACCCCACCCTGCGTGATCCGGGTCTAGCCACCGCCCTGGATGCCCCGGCCTACCGGGCCCGTCGCATCCTGCTCCCGGCGATCGCCCATGGACTCGGGTGGGGAGATCCGGGCTGGATCCTGCAGGTGTTCGCCCTGCTGAACGCCGCTTGCTGGGGGTTGTTTGCGTTCTTGCTGCAGCGGGAGATCGCCGGCCAGGGCCCCGAGTCGTTTGCCCGATGGCTGGGCTGCGTCTTCTCGCTCGGCGCGCTCGACAGCGTCCGGCAATCGCTCGTCGACCTGCCGGCCCTGACCCTCGTCCTCGTCGCGGTTCGGTTCTCCCGACGAAGCGAAGTTCGCGGCGCGGTCGCCTGCTCGGGGCTGGCGCTGCTGGCGAAGGAGACGAGCGCGTTGGCCATGCTGGCGCTGCTGGTCCATCCCCTGCGCCGTCTCAACGGCTGGCTGCTGTTCGCACTCTCGGCGGTCCCCTTGGTCGTCTGGATGGCCTATGTCACGTCGCGCCTGCCCGGAGGTGGCACCGGCCTCGGCAACTTCACCTGGCCCCTTTGGGGAGTCGTCCTGCAATCGATCACCTCGATCCGCGAGGCCGCCACCGGCAACCTGGATTCGCGCCACGTCTTTGCCCTCGTGGGCATCACCGGGCTCCTGCTCCAAGCCGTTGTGGTGTTGCGACTCGGACGCCCTTCCGATCCCTGGTGGCGCATCGGCGCCGCGCACGTCGCCCTGCTGCTCGTCCTCGGTCCGTGGATTTGGTCGGGCTATTGGGCCGCCTGCCGGGCGCTGCTGCCGCTGACCGTGGCGTTCAACCTCCTCCTGCCCTCCGGCAAACGATTCTGGCCCCTCTGGGTAATGGGCAACCTGACCCTCGTCCACGGAGTCTGGCGCTTCCTCTAGGCGCCCGCGCTCGACATACGGCCGGGGCGCACCACGAGGTCGCTCCATTCGCCCATGGTCCGCGACTCGAGCTCCGCACCGACCGCAGCCCGCGCGAAGGCCCGCCGCACGTCGTCCAACTCCCGAGCGAGGATTCCGCTCAGCACCATCTCGCCCCCGGGCTCGACCGCGGCGAGCAACTCGGGCACGAAACGCACCAGGACGTCCGCCTGGATGTTCGCAAGCACGAGGCTCGCCGGGCCGGAACGGAATCCCGTCCGCAGGTCGGCGACGTGGAATCCGACCCGACCCACCAAGCCGTTGAGGGCGGCGTTCTCCTCGCTGACGCGGATCGCCTCGGGGTCGTTGTCGAAGCCCTCGACCTGGCCGAAGCCGAGCAAGGCCGCGGACAGCGCGAGGATTCCCGAGCCACACCCGGCGTCGACGACCCGACCGGCCGTTCCTCGTCTCGCCGCGAACTCGACCAGTCGCTCCGCCACCAGACGCGTGGTCTCGTGGTTACCGGTGCCGAACGCCATTCCCGGGTCCAGCCAAAGGACGCGGGCCTCGGCGGGAGCGCGGTAGGTCTCGCGCTCCCACAGCGGGACCCAGTGCAGGCGCCCGAAGGACGACGCCTGGAAATGCGCCTTGTAGCTGTCCTTCCAATCCGCGTCCGGCATGGCGCGCAATTCCAACGGGCCGAGACTCCATGCCGCGGGATACTGGCTCCCGAGGGAATTCCAATGCGACCGGGCCTCCTCCGCCTCGCCGAAATACCCGACCACCCACGCCCGGCCGGCGACCTTGTCCTCGATCACCATCAGGAGCGAATCCTCGCGCTCGGCGAGGGTCTCCTCGACCAGCGGCACCGCCTCGGGCCTGATCTCGACCTTCAGCTCATGCACGCTCACGGGTGGATTCCCTCTTCGCTCAAGCGGGCGATGACCGCCGGCAGCAGCCGATGCTCCGCCGCGTGCACCTTGGCGGTGAGCGACTCCAGCGTCTCACCCGGCTCGACCGCGACCTTTTCCTGACCGAGTATCCGACCGGCATCCACCTCGAGACTGACCCAGTGGACGGTGCAGCCGGTCTCCCGGACTCCGGCGCGGAAAGCCTGGCCGATGCCGTCCAGCCCCGGAAAAGCTGGCAGGAGGCTCGGGTGGAGGTTGATGATCCGCCCTTCGAACGCGGAAAGGAAGCCGGCCTTCAGCACCCGCATGAATCCCGCCAGGACAACGAGGTCGGGTTCGGCCGCCCGGACCGCGGCGATGAACCGCTCCTCCCCCGCCCCCTCGAGCTTCGTGCGGAAGGGCGCAGGGTCGACGTAGGTCGCGGGAACGCCGTAGCGCGGACCCAACGCGAGCATTCCGGCGTCGGCCCGGTCGGAAAAGAGATGCACCACCCGGGCCCGGCCCAGTCCGCCCGCGCGCTCGGCGGCCAGCACCGCCCCCGCGTTGCTGCCCCGCCCCGAGCCGAGGATCACGACGCGCATCGTCAAATCCCCCCCGCGGCGCGGATCTTCGCGATCAGCGAGGTCGTGCTGAATCCGGGGAGGAAGGGCAGGAAGCGGATCTGCGCCCCGACCGCCTCCAGCGCCGCCCGCTCGGCCGGGTCCAGCCGCTCCAGCGTGTAGTCTCCCGACTTCACATAGACGTCCGGCGCGAGCGCCCGGATCTCGGCGTCGAGGCGCGGCGTGCCGAAGATGACGACCACGTCGACGCAAGCCAGCGCCGCGAGCGCATAGGCCCGTTCGGTCTCCGACTGGACCGGCCGGGACGGACCCTTCAGTTGCCGGACGCTGGCATCCGCATTGAGGGCGACGAAGAGCGCGTCGCCACAGGACCGCGCCTGCTGGAGGGAGTGGAGGTGTCCCGTGTGCAGCAGGTCGAAGACGCCATTGGTCAACACCACGGATCGACCGGCCGCGCGCAGCTCCTGCCGGCGCGCCACCGCGGCCGCGAGGTCGAGCAGCTTGGGATTCGGAAGATTGGCCGGGGCCACGGACACCCGGCCAAATGAACCGCGCGGCGGTGCGATGTAAATGCTGATGCTGACCCTGGACGTGCCGACCAGGCCGATTCGCCGCGGCGCCCGCCCGGCCTTTGACATGCGGCCGGCCCGCGGCAGCATGGTTCCCTCATGTCCGACGACCCGACCTCCCGTGATTCCGCGCCCTCCCGCGAGGTCGTGTTCGAGGTGCGCGGCCTCAGGAAGTACTACGGCGAGGGGGACGCCCAGGTCCGAGCCCTGTCGGGAGTGGATCTCGACCTACGGGCCGGTGAGCTCGTCGTCCTCCTGGGCCCTTCGGGCAGCGGCAAGACCACCCTGCTCAACCAGCTCGGCGGACTCGACAACCCGACCGGCGGGGAGCTGCGGTACCGCGGCACCGACCTGACGCGGGCGACGGAGGAGCGCCTGACGCTCTACCGGCGGGAGGCCGTCGGCTTCATCTTCCAGTTCTACAACCTGATCCCCAGCCTGACGGCGCGGGAAAACGTCGCGCTGATCACGGAGATCGCGGCGAATCCCCTCCCCCCCGAGGTCGCGCTCGAGATGGTCGGCCTCGGCGCCCGCCTCGACCATTTCCCCGCCCAGCTCTCGGGCGGCGAGCAGCAGCGCGTGGCGATCGCCCGCGCCATCGCCAAGCGGCCCGAGGTGCTCCTGTGCGACGAGCCGACGGGCGCGCTCGACGTGAAGACGGGCATCGTGGTGCTCGAGGCCATCGAACGCGTGAACCGCGAGCTCGGGACGCTCACGGTGATCATCACCCACAACGCCGTCATGGCCGACATGGCCGACCGCGTCATCCACTTCATGGACGGCCATGTCGTCCAGGAGCGCCGCAACGCCCGGCGGGCGGCGCCGTCGTCCCTCCGCTGGTAGGCGGCCCCCGGATGATCTCGCACCTCGACCGCAAGCTGCTGCGCGACCTGCGTCGCCTCAAGGGCCAGGCGGCCGCGGTCGCGCTCGTGATGGCGTGCGGGCTGGCCATGCTCATCATGGCGCGCAGCCTCATCGCCTCGCTCGAGGGGACGCGGGCCGACTACTACCAGGCGAACCGTTTCGCGCAGGTCTTCGGCTCGCTCAAGCGGGCCCCGAACCAGCTGGCGGAGCGGATCGCCGCGCTGCCGGGCGTCGCCGCGGTGCAGACCGACATCTCCGTGCAGGTGACGCTCGACCTGCCCGGACTCGACGAGCCCGCCAGCGGGCTCGTGCGCTCGCTGCCCGACTTCGGCGAACCCGAGCTGAACCGCCTCCACCTCCGCCACGGGCGCTGGCTGTCCCCGGGCTCCCGCGGCGAGGTGCTCGTGGGCGAGGCGTTCGCCGCCGCGAACCGCCTCGAGCCCGGCGACACGCTCGCGATGCTCCTGAACGGACGCCGGCAGGAGTTCCGCATCGCGGGCATCGTCCTCTCGCCGGAGTACGTCTTCGAGTCGCGGCCCGGCGCGGCGCTGCCGGACAACAAGACCTACGGCATCTTCTGGATGCCGTACAAGGAGGTCGCGACGGCGTGGGACCTCTACGGCGCGTTCAACCACGTGTCGCTGGCCCTCGCGCCGGGCGCGGTCGAGGCCGAGGTCGTCGCGGGCCTCGACGCGCTGCTGCGGCCCTACGGGGGGCTCGGGGCCTACGGCCGGAAGGACCACCCCTCGCACATCCGCGTGACGGACGAGATCCGCGTGCTCGCGATCCTGTCGGTCGGCTTCCCCACCGTCTTCCTCGGTGTCGCCGCGTTCATGACCAATTCGGTGCTCACGCGGCTGCTGGCGCTGCAGCGCGAGCAGATCGCCATCCTCAAGGCCTTCGGCTACACGAACCGGCAGGTCGTGACCCACTACCTGAAGTTCGCCGCCGTCATCGTGGCGGGCGGCACCGGGCTCGGCACGCTCGGCGGGGTCGTCCTCGGGTTGAGGCTGGTGGACATGTACCTGCTCTTCTTCCGCTTCCCGAACCTCGAGTTCCGCCTCGACCGCGCCGCGGTCTCGCTCGCGCTCGCCGTCGGCCTGCTGGCGGTGATCGCCGGAGTCCTGAGCGCGGTCCGCCGCGCGGCGCGCCTGCCGCCCGCCGAGGCCATGCGCCCGGAACCGCCGGCCCACCACAGGCCGTCCGTGCTCGAGCGGGCGGGACTGGGCCGCCTCTTCGGCACGTCCTTCCGCATCGCCATCCGCAACATCGAACGCCGCCCGGTGCAGGCGCTCTTCACGGTCGCCGGACTCGCTCTGGCGACGGCGCTACTGATCCTGCCCAACACGTTCAAGGCGGGCATCGCGGACGTGCTCGATTTCCGCTGGGACGTGGTCCAGCGGCAGGACCTGAACCTCAGCCTGGCGGAACCGACGTCGTCCAAGGTCATCCACGAGCTGGGCCGGCTGCCCGGCGTCCTGCACGTCGAGCCGGCGCGCATGGCCGCGGTGCGCATCCATTTCCAGGGGCGCAGCCGCCAGATCGGTCTGCGCAGCCTCGAGCCCGGCGGCCAGCACAGCCGGGCGGTGGACCGGCATGGCCGGGAGATCATCCCGACGGGGGACGGCCTGATCGTCTCCTCGAAGCTCGCGGACGTGCTCGGCGCGAGGCCGGGCGACGAACTCGTCCTCGAGGCCCTGGAGGGCCGGCGCCCGGTCCGCAACGTCCGGCTGGTCGAGCTGGCCGAGGACTTCACCGGCATCGCGGCGTACATGGAGCGCACGGCGATCAACCGCTTCCTCGGCGAGGGCGACGTCGTCACGGGGGCGAGCGTGACCCTCGACGCCGACCGCCGCGCCGAGTTCCTGCTCGCCCTCAAGGGCATCCCGCGGGTGAGTTCGGTCGCCGTGAAGGAGACGATGCGCCGGAGCTTCCGCGAGACCACGGCCCAGAGCATGGGCCTCATCCAGACGATCTACCTGACGTTCGCCGTCATCGTGGCCTTCGGCGTGATCTACAACAACGCCCGCATCTCCCTCGCCGAGCGCGCCCGCGAGCTCGCCACGCTGCGGGTGATCGGCCTGACGCAGCGCGAGGTCGGCGGCGTGATCGTGATCGAGCTCGCGTTCCTCTCGCTCCTCGCCCTGCCCATCGGGCTCGTGCTCGGCACGGGGCTGGCCACCGGCATCATCCAGTCGGTCAACACCGAGACCGTCCGCCTGCCCCTCGTCTTCACCGCCTACACCTACTCGTTCGCCGTCCTCGTCGTGCTGATCGCCTCGTCGGTCAGCGCGTTCGTGGTGCTGCGCAAGCTGAAGCAACTCGACCTGATCGGCGCCCTCAAGGCGCCCGAATGACGCCGCCATGACCTCGCCCCTCCCGTCCGCCCCGCCCCCCGCCCGTCCCCGCCGCTGGCTTCCCTGGGCCCTCGGCCTCGCGCTGGTCGCGCTGCTCGCCTGGGGCCTCCGGCCCCGTCCCGCCGTCGTCGAGACGGCCCGCGCCGCCTTCGGGCCGCTCCGGGCGACCGTCAGCGAGGAGGGCAAGACGCGCATCCGCCAGCGCTTCGTCGTCGCGGCCCCGGTCACGGGACAGCTGCGCCGCATCCCGCACAAGCCCGGGGCGACCCTCGCGGCCGGCGACCTGGTCGCGACCATCGACGCGGTGCAGGCCTCCCCGCTCGACCCCCGCAACCGCGCGCTCGCCGAGGCGCGGCGCGACGCCGCCCGCGTGCTGCTCGAGAAGAGCCGCGCCGCCCACGAGCTGGCCCGCAGCGAGCTGGGACGCATCGAGCGCATGTTCGCCGCCGGCACGGTGTCGCCACAGGACCGCGAGGCCGCGCAGATGCGCGAGACCGCGGCCGCCCGCGAGGCCGCGGCCGCCGAGGGCAACCTCCGGCAGGCGGAGGCGGAACTCTCGGAGTCGGCCCCTTCCTCCGGCGAGCCGGGACGGCCCGTGGAGGTGCGCGCGCCGGTGGCGGGCCGCGTGCTGCGGGTGTTCCAGGAAAGCGAGCGGGCCGTGGCGCCGGGGACGCCGCTCGTCGAGCTCGGCGACCCGGCCGACCTCGAGGTGGTCGTGGAGATGCTGTCCCGCGACGGCGCCGCCATCGCGCCCGGAACGCGCGCCGTGCTCGAGCAGTGGGGCGGCCCGGCGCCGCTCGAGGGGCGCGTCCGCCTGGTCGAGCCGGCCGCGTTCACCAAGATCTCCGCCCTCGGGGTCGAGGAGCAGCGGGTCAACGTGGTGGTGGACCTGACCACGCCCGTCGCCGAGCGGGCTGCCCTCGGCGACAATTTCCGGGTCGAGGCGCGCGTCGTGGTCTGGGAGCAGGACCGCGTGCTGAAGGTCCCGGCGGCGGCCCTCTTCCGCCGGGGCGGCTCCTGGGCGGCCTACGTCGTCCGCGACGGCCGGGCCCGGCTCGTGGAGGTCGCGGCCGGACGGAGCTCGGGTCCCGAGACGCAGGTCGCAGCGGGCCTCGCCGAGGGGGACGAGGTCATCCTCTACCCCGGCGACCGCGTCGCCGACGGCCAGCGGGTCGCCCCGATGGCCGTGGCGCGGTGACGGCGGAAATTGTCTGGCGCGGTCCCGACCGGGCCGCTTGATGACCGCCATGCAGCTCGCCGACGCCCGCAACGTGGTCGCCCAAGCCCTCGCCCGGATGAACGCCGCGTACGGCGAGCCGGTCTTCACGGAGTGGGTCCTCGTCTCGCTCCGCCCCGGCGGCGGCGCGATCATGGCCTACGAGGGCCCGCGGCCGGCGAAGTACAAGGAGCACTTCAACCGCGACCTGCAGTCGATGGTCGCGGAGCTGGCCGGCGCGAAGCTGGGCGTGGGCGACTTCGCCTTCGCCAGCGACGCGGCCGGCACGCACTACGACGGCTGCCTCCGGCTGGGCGAGGCGAGCTACCTCTTCTGCAACCACCTCACGCGCACGATGACGGAGATCCGCGCGAATCCCGCGTGGCTGACGGCGCAGCGCCCTTGGGCCGAACTGGCCGCGCGCTTCGCGTCCGATCCCCTCGAGTGAGCGCCGCCCGGGGCCGTCAGCCGCCCCAGCCGCGCCACAGGAACCAGCCGTAGGCGCCGACCAGTCCGGCGCCCGCCCAGCGCGGGAGTCCGCCGAACGCGAGCAGGAGGAGCGCATGGACGACGACGGCCCCGCCGAACAGCACCAGGCCCTCGCGGAAGAACGCCGGCACCGCGACCGGCGACAGCAGGCCGAGGAACCCGAGGCAGAGCGGCACGCAGATGTGCCCGTCGCCGACCTGCGACGCGTAGCAGACGTCGGCCCGGCGCTTCGCCGCCCAGTAGAGCGCGAGCAGCGCGTTGGGCAGGACCATCAGCCAGCCGGTCAGCCACCCGAGGTTCTCGGCCCGGAAGAACCCGCCGCGCTGCGCGGACAGCCACGCGACCAGCCAGTCGAGCGTCTCGTAGACGAGCCACGCGCACGCCAGCACCAGCAGGAGGTCCACGTAGAAGAGGAACCCGAAACCCGCGTTCCGGCGGACGTTGTGCTTGAGCACGTCGACGAGTTGGAACGTCTGCCAGAAGAGGAACAGCCCCACCAGCAGCGCGCCGTCGGTGCGCGAGAGACGGCCGTCGTCCGTGAGCAGCCACGCCGCCCCCGCGAAGAAGAGGGCGGCCGCGAGCGAGAGGAGGAGCGAGAGCCGACTGAGGCGCGCCGCGACCGCGTCGCCGCCGCCGCGGGCCTTCTTCCCCCCGGCGGACTTCGGCGCGGCGAGGGACAGCCCCCAGACGAGGGCCGGCACGCCGAGGAGCAGCGTGACGTTGGTCACGTTGTTGACCAGGGCGTTCGTGAGCACCTCCCCCGCCGGACCGTCCCTCCGGGCCACGATCCCGACGAAGAGCAGGTTGCCGAGGCCGGAGCAGTACGGCATCACCAGCGTGCCGAGCGCCGTGCCCTCGAGGCCGTGGTCGAGCATCGCCTCGAGGCGCCACACCATCAGGAGCGAGGCGGCGAGGAAGAGGCAGACGTAGACCCCGGGGTCGGTCAGTCCGAGGGATTCGACGAGCGGCGGCAGCACGCGCGGGATTCAGGGTCGCGGCCGCGCGCCCGGCAACCCGGAACCGGCGCCGTCACTGCAGCCGCGCGTCCAGGCGGCGCAGCCGCGCCGCGAGCTCGCGGAACACGGGCTCCGTCGGCGGCTGGGCCGTCTCCTCGCCGAGCGGCAGGACGTGCGCCGCCGCGAACGAGCCGAGCAGCGCGGCGTAGTCGCTGTTGACCATCACGCCGATGATCTCGCCGGTGCGCGCGAAGACCAGGTCCCCGCGGCGCGGCGCGATCTCGCCGAAGAGGCGCGTCGCGATGCGGTTGTCCACCCGCACGTAGCCGCGGTTGTCGGGGTCGATGCGCAGGCGGGTCTCGCCGTAGCGGCCGTCGTCGGCGCGGACGAGCACCACCTCGGGGAAGCGGAACGGGTCGGCGGCGACCCGGTGGACCTTCGCGCCGAGCCGGGCGGCGACGGCCTCGTCGACCGGCACCGCCAGCACGCGCGGGTCGAGCGCGAGGAGGTGCAGCTCGCCGGCCGCCTGCGCCGCGCCCGCCGTCGCGAGCCGGCCGGTGATGCGCTGGTAGTTGGGCGGATTCTCCCAGTTCCAGGCGAAGGGCGTGTCGGCGATGTGCATCAGCGCGAACGTCCGCGTGCCGTCCGAGACCAGCACCGTCTGCGAGTCGCGCTCGCGGAAAGCGGGGCTGAAGAGGCCGGCGCGCTGGGTGGTGACCTGGAGCTGGACGCGGTTGGCGAGGAACTCGCCGAAGACGACGTTGGGGTTGACCGGCCGGTTGTCGCGGATCTCGCGGGTCAGCTCGGTCGAGCGCTCCGCGAGCTGCCCCACGCCCTGCGCGAGCTGGGTGGTCTGCTCCTGCACCTTGGCGCGCTCGGCGCGCTCCACCTCCACCTGGGCGCGGGCCTGCTCGAGGTTCTGGCCGAGCAGCTGCTTCTCCTGCTCGGCGACGCGCACCGCCACGCTCAGGGACTCGATCCGCTGCCGGGCCTCGGTGTTGCTGCGCTCCAGCCGCGCCAGCTCCGCCTTCTGGCGCTCGGCCTCCGCGCGGCGCTCGTCGAGCTCGCGCTGGATGCGGGCGAGCTGCTCCTTCGTCATGAAGGCCTCGTTGGTCGCGTCCGAGTACTTCCGCTCGAGCTCCCGCACGTTGGCGCTCGTCGTGGTCAGCGCGCCCTGGAGCTGCGCCCGCTGCGCCTCCGCCTGGGCGAGCGCCTTCTCGCGCTCCGAGAGCGTGCCCTGCGTGCCGGCGAGCTGCGCGGCGAGGGCGTCGCGGACGGCCTTCTCGTCCTCGAGCGACACGCGCATGAGCTCGACGAGGTCGGCGTTGACCGCGGGGGACGCGGCGGCGCCCGCCGCCGGCGGCGCCGCGGAGTCGAGGGCCCGCTGCGGCTCCGCCTTCTCCCACCGCGTGAGCGCGAGCAGGTTGAGCAGGAGGAAGTCGCAGATGATGAGGAGGAGCGTCTTGTTCATGGCGACGCGCGCGGGTTCAGGCCGCGGCCTGGCCCTCGAGGATGAGCCGGCGCTTGTAGGGGCGGACGTGGCGGATCTTGACCAGGGCCACGCAGACGATGCCGAAGAGGTTGGAGGAATAGGCCGCCAGCAGGTTGGCCTCGATGAGGCCGAGGACCTGGAGCACGAGCGCGGTGGCCGTGCCGGCGATGCCGATGTAGAGCCCGCCGTCGAAGAGGTTCTCCTCGTTCTCCATCAGCTTGAGCTTGAGGAGCGGCGAGAGGGGCTGGCGGTCGATCTCGGCGACCTTGAACAGGCAGATCACGTACATGCCCACCTGCAGCAGGAGGAAGGCGAGGATGGAGAGCAGGGTCGAGGTGTCCATGGTGGTGACGGAGGAAGCGGCGGCCGGGGCCGCGGGGGCGGCGGTCTGGCCGAGGATGGGGATGGCGAGCCGCACCTGGTAGTCGGGCGCGGCGGCGGCCTTGAGCAGGAACGGTTCGGAGAAGACGAAGAACAGGAAGGTCAGGACGGCCGCGAGCAGCCCGCTGCCCATCCGCGGCAGGAACGCGCGGCGCGCGGCGCCGACCACCCGCAGCACCCGCGCGTCCACGGAGCGGAGCAGCAGGAAGGCGCCCGCGAGGAAGGCGGCGTACTTCAGGGACAGGGCCAGCTCCGGATTCCGGAGCACGAACGCCGCGCCGAACTCGAACTCCGGCCCGCTGCCGGCGACGACCGGCGCCTGCCGCGCCACCAGCTGGCGCACCGCGCCCTCGCCGAACGAGAGCGCGAGCCGCAGGTGCTCGGCGCCCGGGCGGCCGAACGTGACGAGGTAGCGCGCCACGGCGTCGGCCGACCGGTTCATCAGCGCGGCGGTGTAGATGACCGGCAGGTGCTCGGGCGCGACGCGGGCGAGGTGGGCGAACTGCGCGACCGTGCCCGTGCCGGTCGCCGTGCGCAGCAGGTCGGCGAGCTGGATCCAATCGAGGCGCTTCCCCAGCGTCAGCAGGTCGAGGTAGAAGTCCTCGAGCGCGCCCAGGTGACCCGAGGCGACCGCCGCCTCCGCCAGCGCCCGCACCTCGCGCTGCAGCGGGGCGCTGAGGTGCTCGCGCTGCCAGAGGTAGGCGGTGAGGAGGATGACGGCGTCGAGCGGCTGGCCGCCGGGCCGGCGCGCCGGGACGAAGCGGCGCGTCTGCTCGACCTGCGCCGTGCGCAGGACCGCCTGCACGCCGGGCAGGCGCGACACGGCGAGGTAGGCGCGGAGGCTGTCGCGCGCCGCGCCGGCGGCGAGGAAGCGGAGGACGGGCGTGGATTCCGCCGGCGACGCCGCGTTGCGTCCGGCGAGGAGCGGCTCGAGGGCCGCGTCCCACCCGCCCCACGGCACGAGGTCGCGGTGCCTCCGGCGGTAGTCGTCGAGGACGGCGCCGAACGCGTCGGCGTCCGGGTCCGCGACGATGCGCGCGGCCTCGTGGACCAGCGCGGCGGGGCCGGGCTTGTCGAGCTCGACCAGGTCCCGGGCCAACCGCGTGGCCCCCGGCGTGCCGCGGCCCGCCTCGCGGAGCAGGGCCGGATTGAGCGACTTGACGTTGGCGGGCAGCAGCCAGGCGGCGAGGAGCAGCCCGGCCCCGAGCAGCAGGCCGCCCAGCCAGAGCGGGGCGCTCGGGCGGGAGAGGTCGGACGGCGGCATGGCCTCGGGCATAGCGGGCGGCGCGGGCGAAAACAATTTATTTGCCCGGCGGAGCGGGCGGCAAATACGTTGACCCTTACGACCCATGACGCCGCGAATTGTTCACTTCAACGACCCGGTCCTGCGCAAGAAGGGGGCGAAGGTCGTGAAGTTCGACGACTCCCTGCGCCGCTTCGCGGGCGCGATGGTCGACGCGATGCACGCGGCCCGCGGCATCGGCCTCGCGGCGCAGCAGGTCGGCGAGGCGCTGCAGCTGTGCGTGGTGGACCTGCGCGAGACCTCGGCCGACTTCGACTGGCAGCTCGACGGCTCCCGTCCGCCGCTGGAGCTCTTCATGCCGATGGTGCTGGCCAACCCGGTGGTCGAGGCGGCGCCGGGTCCGCTCGAGTCCGCGGAGGAGGGCTGCCTGTCGTTCCCCGGCATCAACGGCGACGTCGCCCGGCCCGACGAGATCACGGTGCGCTACCAGGACGAGCACGGCACGCCGCACGTCCTCCGCTGCAACGGGCTCTTCGCCCGCTGCATCCAGCACGAGGCCGACCACCTCGCCGGGGTGCTCTTCATCGACCGGATGGACGACGCCACGCGCGAACGCCTCGAGCCGGAGCTGAAGGAGCTGCGCCGCGCCACCCGCGCGGCCGCGCGGAAGTGACCATGGCCGAGACGCCGCCGCGCCCGGTCCGCTCCATCGCCACCCGCACCGGGGACGACGGGACGACCTCGCTCCTCTACGGCCAGCGCGTGCCGAAGGACCATCCCCGCGTCGAGGCGGTGGGCGCGCTCGACGAGCTCAACGCCGCGCTCGGCTTCGCCAAGGCCACGCTGCCCGCGGCCGGCGGGCGCGCCGAGCTCGAGCGGGTGCAGCAGGAGCTGGTCGCGCTGATGGGCGAGGTCGCCTGCGCCGACGAGGACGCGGCGCGGTACGCCGGCTCGACCTTCGCCAAGATCGACGAGGCCGCCCTCGCGCGGATCGACGCGGCCGTCGCGGCGATCGAGGCGCGCCAGCCGCGCTTCGACGGCTGGGCGACGCCCGGGGCGAACCTGCACGCGGCCGCGCTCGACCTCGCCCGCACCGCCGCGCGGCGCGCGGAGCGGCGGCTCGTCTCCCTCGGCGGCGCCGGCCGCGGGGTCCGGCCGCTGCTCGTCCGCTACCTCAACCGCGTCTCGGACCTGCTCTGGCTCCTGGCCCGCGAGGCCGAGGCCTGAGCGCGCTTGTCAATCCGGCCGGTCCGTCCGATAGACTACGCCCATGCGACTCGCGCTCGCCCTCGTCCTGTTCGCCGCGCTGTTCCGCGTCCTGCCGACGGTGGACCTGTCGTTCGCGAACATCTCGCCGGTGATGGCGATCGCGTTCTGCGGGGCGGTCTATTTCCGCCGGCGGTTGATGTGGGCCGTGCCGTTCGTCGCGCTCTGCCTCTCGGACCTGTACATCAACCACTTCTACGCCTCGGCCTACGGCTACCAGCTGCCGGCGCTCGGGTACGTGGCGCGCTTCGCGTGCTTCGCGGCCGCGATCGGGCTGGGGGCGTGGGTCGCCACGCGCAAGTCTTGGCTCTGGCTGCTCAACGGCAGCCTGCTCGGGGCCCTGCTCTTCTATCTGGTCACGAACACCCAGTCGTGGTGGACCGACCCCTTCTACGCCAAGACCGCGGCCGGCTGGTGGCAGGCGCTGACGGTGGGGCACCCGGAGTTCCCGCCCACGATCTACTTCTTCCGCAACACGCTCTTCGGCGACCTGCTCTTCACCGGGCTCTTCGCGGGCCTGATGGAGTGGCGGGCCAAGCGCGCGGGCGAGCCGAGCCTGCTCGACGAGGAGGAGGCCGCGGCCGACGAGGGCGAGGCGGCCAAGGAGCCGGCCAAGTCCGAGTGAGCCGCGCCGCCGCCGGCGTCACTTCGACTTCATGACCCACACCCCGTCCCACGACGGGCCGGGCGGGTGCGCCTTCAGCTGGAGGCAGCGCTCGACGTAGGTCTGGCTGAGCCGGTCGCCCGGGTGGAGCGAGAGTGCCTCCTGGAAGCCCTTGATGGCGCGGTCGAAGTCGCCCTTGCGGTAGTGGCCCAGCGCCCCGCGGAACTGGCTCACGACCTCGGGCAGGTTCGGGAAGGTCTCCTCGGTGTGGTAGTCGAGCACCTCGAAGACGCCGATCGGCTCGGTCTTGCCCTTGACCACGACGCGGTCGACTTCGCGCGTCCGGTAGGTGCCCTTGAGCTTCCGGTGGGTGAACTCGCTGACGAGGATCTGCGCGCTGTACTCCTTGCAGGCGCTCTCGAGGCGCGAGGCGAGGTTCACGCCGTCGCCGATGACGGTGTAGTCCATGCGCTTCGGCGAGCCGATGTTGCCGCAGACGACGGTGTCGGTGTTGAGCCCGATGCCCATCAGGATGGGCCGCTGGCCGCGCTGCTGGCGGCGGGCGTTGAGCGCGCGCAGTTCGACGATCATCGCGATGGCGGCGCGCACGGCGCGGTCGGTGTCGTCGCCCCGCGGCAGCGGGATGCCGAACTCGGCCATGATTGCGTCGCCGATGAACTTGTCGAGCATCCCGCCCTCGTGGGTGATGCACGCGACCATCAGGGTGAAGTACTCGTTGAGCAGCGCGACCGTGCCCTGCGCGCCGAGCTCCTCGGTGAGGGTGGTGAAGGAGCGGATGTCGGAGAAGAGCATCGTGGCCTCGACGCTCTGGCCGCCCAGGGCCTCGGCGCCGCCGGCGAGCAGGCGGTCGGCGAGCCCGGGGTCCATGTAGCGCGCCATCGTGGTCTTCATCCGCTTCTCGTTGCTGATGTTCTCGATCATCAGGAGCGTGCCGACGCGCTGGCCCTTGAGGCTGATGAGCGGCTGGAGCGTGAGGTTGACGCTCAGGCGCTCCCCGCGGGCCTCGAGCTCCGCGTCCATCAGGAGGTCGGGCTTCGCGCCGGGCGCCTCGAGCAGCTTGAGGCGGTCGAGCACCCAGGCGTTGGCGCCGGTGAAGAACTCGGCCGCGAGCCGGCCGACGACGTCGGCCTCGCGGACCTTGAAGATGCGGTAGCCGGCGGCGTTGCAGGTCTGGATGCGGCCCTCGTCGTTGAGCGTGAGCACGCCGTTGGACATGCTCTCGAGCATCGACTGGTTGTAGTTCCGCATGTTCTGCACGTCGTCGAACAGCTTGGCGTTCTCCAGCGCGATCGAGACCTGGGCGGTGAAGGCCTTGAGGCGGGCCTCGTCCTCGGCGGTGAAGGGTCCGCCCCGCTTGTTCAGCGCCTGCGTCACGCCGATGACCTTGCCGTGCTTGTTCACCACCGGGACGCAGAGGATGGAGCGGGTGAAGTAGCCGGTCTTGCGGTCGAAGGCCGGATTGAACCGCAGGTCGGCGTAGGCGTGCGGGATGTTGATGGTGCGGCCGGACTGGAAGACCGCGCCCGCGATGCCGGCGGTGTTGGGCAGCTTGATCTGGACGGCGTTGAGGCCCTCCCCCACCTCGGACCAGAGCTCGTTCGTGCGCTCGTTGTTGAGGAAGAGCGTGGAGCGGTCGGCCTTCAGCATGCGCGTGGCCTCGCTCATCACGCGCCGGAGCAGGACGGAGAGCTCGAGCGAGCTCGTGATGTCCGCGACCAGGTCGAGGAATTCCATCTCCTGCTGGCGCGTCTTGCGCATGCGCTCGATGGACTGCGTGTTCTGCAGCGCGGCGGCGGCCTGGAGCGCCATGGCCTCGAGCAGGTCCTGGTCGTCGGCGGTGAAGCGCCCGTCGCGCTTGTTGAGCGTCTGCACCACGCCGATGACCTCGCCCTTGGCGGTGCGGATGGGCACGCAGAGGATGGAGCGCGTGCGGAAGCCGGTCTTCTCGTCCACCTCGCGGTTGAAGCGCGGGTCGGAGTAGGCGTCGTCCACCACCAGCCCCTGCCCGCTGGTGAACACGGCGCCGGCGATGCCCGCCGTGTTGAGGATGCGGATCTCGCGGTTGAACGTGCCCTGGGCGACGCGCGAGTAGAGCTCCCCGGTGGTCGGGTCGTTGAGGAAGAGCGAGCCGCGCTCGGCGTCGGTCTCGTTGGCCGTGACCTCGACGAGGGTGGCGAGGAGCTCGTCGAGGTTCTCGATCGTCGCGACCCGCTGGTTCAGCTTCACGAGCATCTCGGCCCGGCGGAGGCGGGCGCGCAGGGCGGCGACGGATTCCCCGCGCGGGGCGCGCGGCCGGCGGGCGGGCGGAGGGGCTTCAGCGTCCATGGGATTCCTCGAGGCGCGCGCGCAGGGCGGCGACCGACTCCTGCAGCTGGCGCAGCTCCGCCTGGTGGGCGCGGCGGTCCTCGGCCCGCGCCGCGTCGTGCTCGAGCTGCGCGCGCTCGACCTGCTCGCGCAGGGCCTGGATCGTGGCCTGCAGCTGGCGGGCCTCGTCCACCCCCGCGGCCGTCGCCTGCTGGACCGCCTCGGCCTTGGCGGCCGCGAGGGTCTCGAGCTCGGCGCGCAGGCCGGCGACGGCGAGGCGGAGGACGCGGATCTCGTCCTGGGCCGCGGCGACCGCGGCCTGGACCGCGCCGGCGCGGCCGGCCTCGGATTCCTCGAGCGCGGAGCGGAGCGCGACGATGGTCTCGCCGAGATGCCGCACCTGGCGCTGGGCCTCGCGGAGCTCCTCCGCGCGCTCCGGGGACGGCTCGTCCCCGACGGGCTGCACCGCTGAATTCACGCCCGGCAATCTCCGGAGCGCCGCGCGGGGCGGCAAGCCGAGAATGCCCGGCCCGCTCGGGATAATCGGGGCGGAGACGACGACCGCACGATGCCGGTCCCGTCCGCGTCATCCTCGCCTCGCCGCCGACCGGGACGGGGGCGTCCCGGCTCCAGGAGAACGCACTTACCGGGGACCGGCCCAGGGGAGGCCGGGCCCGTCAGAGCAGGTCCGCGGCGAGCTCGGCGAGCTTCGAGCGCTCGCCCTTCGAGAGCTTCACGTGGGCGTGGAGCGCCTGGCCCTTCATGCGGTTGAAGCAGAAGACGAGGCCGTTGCTGCGCGCGTCCACGTACGGGTTGTCGATCTGCGCCGGGTCGCCGATGAGCACGATCTTCGAGCCCTCGGAGATGCGGGTGATGACCGTCTTCACCTCGTGCGGCGTCAGCTGCTGCGCCTCGTCGAGGATGAAGAAGCGCCGCGCGATGGAGCGTCCGCGGATGAAGCACAGCGCCTCGATCTCGACCATCCCGCTGCGGATGAGCCGCTCGTAGGGCTTCATCGGCGCGGCCGAACCGCCGCCACCGCCGTGCGCGGGCTGGGGCGCGGTCATGCTGGCGACGAGGTCGTCGTGCTTCTTGCGCTTCTTCGCGACCTTCTTCGAGGCGAACTGCGGCTCCTTGGGCGGCTTCGACGGGATGAGCACCTCGAGCGCGTCGTGGTAGGGCTGGAGCCACGGCTTCATCTTCTCCTCGAGCGAGCCGGGGAGGAAGCCGATGTCCTTGCCGAGGGCGATCACCGGACGCGAGATCGACAGGCCGTCGTAGCGCGCGTTCTCGGCGTCCGCGATCTGGTGCAGCGCGCAGCCGGTGGAGAGGAGGGTCTTGCCCGTGCCGGCCTTGCCGAAGCAGGTGATGAGCGACACCGAGTCGTCCATCAGCGCGTCCATGAAGAACTGCTGCTCGAGGTTGCGCGGGCGGATGGGGATGCCGCCCGGGGCCTTGACGAACTCGGGGAAGCGCAGCCGGCGCACGAGCCCGTGGCCGGCGAAGCGGCCGGGCATCGTCTTCCCCTCGGGCGTGCGCAGCAGCACGTACTCGTTGAGGTAGAGCCTCCGCGCCACGTCCTCGGCCAGCTCGAACTGGCCCTCGGAGCAGAAGCGCTGCATCTCGTAGACGTCGAGCGCGAGCGTCTGGTACGACTCCGTGTCGGGCGCCTCGGGCGCCTTGTCGTTGAGGTAGTCCTCCGCCTCGAGCCCGACCGCGCGCGCCTTCAGCTGCACGTTGACGTCCTTCGTCACGAGAATCGTCGGCGGCGGGAAGGTCTCCTGCACGAAGAGCGCCGCGGCGATGATGCGGTTGTCCTTCTTCGTGAAGTCCGCCACCACCGCCCGGAGCCGCTGCATCGCGGGCGTGGACCAGTTGTTCTCCACCAGGTAGCGGTTGATGATGACCGAGAGCGTGCCGCCGCTGGGCAGCTTCACGCCCTCGTGCATCGAGCGCGAGTCGGGCAGCAGCTCCTGCAGCAGGCGGTGCACGCGGCGCGCGTTGCGCCCGCGCTCGGTGGACTGCTCGCCCTTGATGGCGTCGAGCTCCTCGAGGACCTCGACGGGAATCGCGAGGTTGTTGTCCTCGAACTTGAAGATCGATTGCGGGTCGTGCAGCAGGACGTTCGTGTCCAAAACGTAGGTCTTGACCCTAACCTGACCGCCGACGTTTCGCTGCGTGGGTGTAAAAACCGCGGCTGAGGTGTTTTCCATCGAGTGGATAACTTGTGAACAACCCATGTATCCCTTTGGCGGCTTTGTAAATGCGATAATCGGCCGATTGTGAAAAATCCCGGTGAAACGCGGTGCTCCGCAGCGACGAAAATCGGGCGCCCGGGTGCGGTGGGCGAAAGGCGCGAGCGACTTTCGGGGCGATTCCGGGTACTGATGACCCATGGATACCATGCACCGCATCGACTACGAAATCACCGGGGGAGACATGCAGTTCGTCGCGATCGAGCTCGATCCCGGCGAGGCCGTGCTCGCGGAGGCGGGCACGATGATGTTCATGGAGGACGGCATCGAGATGGAGACCATCTTCGGCGACGGCTCCGCGCAGAATCGCGGGCTGCTCGGGTCGCTGCTCGGCGCCGGCACGCGCCTGCTGACGGGCGAATCGCTCTTCATGACCGTGTACGGCAACCGCACCGCGCAGCGGCGGCGGGTGGCGTTCGGCGCGCCCTACCCCGGGCGCATCCTGCCGATGGACCTCTCCACGCTGGGCGGCGAGCTGATCGCGCAGAAGGACTCCTTCCTCTGCGCCGCGAAGGGCGTGAGCATCGGCATCGCCTTCCAGAAGCGCATCGGCGTCGGCCTCTTCGGCGGCGAGGGCTTCATCATGCAGCGCCTGCGCGGCGACGGCCTCGCCTTCGTGCACGCCGGCGGCGCGCTGGTCGAGCGCGTGCTGGCCCCGGGCGAGACGCTGCGCGTCGACACGGGCTGCCTCGTGGCGCTGCAGCCGGGCGTGGACTACGACATCGAGTTCGTCGGCGGCATCAAATCCGCGCTCTTCGGCGGCGAAGGACTCTTCTTCGCGCGCCTGCGCGGACCCGGCCGCGTCTGGCTCCAGTCGCTGCCCTTCTCGCGCCTCGCCGGCCGCATCGTGGCCGCCGCCCCGCAGACCGGCCGCGGCGGGCGCGAGGAGGGCTCGCTGCTCGGCGGCCTCGGGCGCGTGCTCGACGGCGACAACCGCTGACCCCGCGCCGCCGCGCCGTCCAACCCCGCGGCGGCGCCGCCCGTCCCCGCAGGCATTGCCTCGAGCGCGCCGCGGCCGCAGGATCGCCGCCATGAGCACGACCCTCACCTACGGCATCTACCTCGCGCTCGCCAGCACGGCGCTGACGCTCCTCGGCTACTTCCTCGGCTTCCAGACCGACAAGATGGCGCAAGGCCAGTGGTTCCAGTACCTGACCTGGGTGGCCATGGCCGCCTTCGTCGTCCTCGGCATCCGCGCGGTGCGCGAGGAGAGCGAGCACAAGGCCCTCACGTTCGGCCGCGGCGTCGGCACGGCGGCGATGATCGGCCTCTACTCGGGCCTGATCGGCGGCGCCTACGCCTTCATCCACTTCAAGTTCATCAACCCGAGCTTCGTGGACTACCTCATCGAGTTCGTCCGCAACCAGCCGAACATGGCCAACGCCCCCGAGGCCCAGCTCGCCGGCATGGAGCAGGGCATGCGCTTCATGTACCAGCCGATGATGCTGGCGATCATCTCGCCCATCTTCTCGGTCGTCATCTGCACCGTCATCGGCCTCATCGCCTCCGCGTTCCTCAAGCGTCCGCTGCCGGCCGGCGCCGAGCCGCCGCTCTGAGCGGCGCATCGAAACGGCGAGGCCGCCCGGCGCACGCGGACGGCCTCCTCTCCTGAGCGGCGCCGTCACCAGGCGCCGCGTCTGTTTCGGAACGTCAGATCGGCCGCGCGGCGGGACCGGCGGGCGGCAGGGCGACGCGGCGCAGGCGGGTCTTCTCCGCGGGAGCGGCGGCGCCGGGACGCGCCTCGCCGGCCGAGTCGAACTCGATCGTGACCGTGTCGAGCTTCTTGAGCCGGGCCTTGACGTCGGCGGGCAGCGCGTCGCGCTGCTCCGGCGTGTCGACCGGGCCCTCGAAGAGGACCTTGCCCGCGGCATCCTTGACCTTGAGCTGCCGCGAGCCGCCGGAGGCGTTGACCTCGATCGAACCGGCGTCGTCGGAGAACGTGAAGTTGCCCTCGCGCAGGTTGAGGATGGTGGAGCCGTCGCCGCGGCGGGACCAGACGTGGACGCGCGGACCGCCGGCCGGCGGCTGGCCGTCGCGGCCGATGATGCGCAGCACGTCGTTGATCTCCTCGCGGGCGAGGCCCGGGATTTCGCGCAGGCGCTCGAGGGCCGGGGCGCCGCGCTCGCCGAACTCGAACACGCGCGGGCCGCCGGGGCCCGCGTCGGGCCCGCCGAGCATGCGCCAGGCGGCCGCGCGGGGCGCCTCGCGCTCGCCGAGCTTGGCGGCGACGACCTGTTCGCGGCCGGCGCGGACGAGGGTGAGCTTGACCTCGTCGCCCGGCTTGCGGGCGCGGATAAGCACGGCCAGCTGGCGCGAGTCGACGAGCAGCTGGTCGTCGAGCTTCTTCAGGACGTCGTTCTCCTGGAGCACGCCCGCGGCCGGGCTGCCCGCGGCGACGGCGTTGACCACGAGGCCGAGGTCGCGGTCGAGGCCCAGGTGCGCGGCGAGGGCGCGCGGCACGGGACCGGTCTCGACGCCGAGGTAGGTCAGCTTCTCGACCTCCTTCGGCGCGGCGTCGGAGCGCGTGACGGTGATCGAGCGGGTGATCTTGGGCGACTTCTTCTCCTCGGCTGTCGGGGCCGTTTCGGCGGCGGCGTGGGACGTGGCGAGGCCGCAGACGGCGGCGAGCAGGGCGGCGGTGGGCCGCAGGGGGAGGCGGTTCTTCATGGGAGTGGCGTTCATTGGAAGCGGGTCGGGACCATGCGGACCTCGTCGCGCGGCACGCTCCACCGGAGCGACGCGCCGTTCGAGGGATTCTGCCAGGTGTAGGTGTCGACGTAGCGCGCGCGCACGCGGCGCGCCGGGGTCTGGTCGTCGAGCAGGACGAGGCCCTCGTCCTGCAGGTCGTAGAGCACGTTCGCGGCCTTGACGGGCTCGAAGACGTCGCGCGGGGCCGCCGCGAGGGCGGCGGCCGGCGCCGGGA
>CAYWTK010000029.1:0-31265 GCA_964460895.1 uncultured Opitutaceae bacterium | reverse complement strand
CCGTGCCGGTGATGAAGCACTCGTCGGCGCACCAGACGTCGTAGCGCGTGAGGTTCTGCTCGCGGATCGGCACGCCGAGGTCGCGGGCGATGTCGAACATCGCCTCGCGGGTGATGCCCTTGAGCGCGCCCTGCGCGGCGGAGGGCGTGTACACCGTGCCCTTGTGCACGATGAACAGGTTGTCGGCGGTGCACTCCGCGACGTAGCCCTGGTCGTTGAGCATGATGGCCTCGAGCGCGCCGGCCTGCCGGGCCTCGATCTTGCCGAGGATGTTGTTGAGGTAGTTGAGGGACTTCACCGTCGGCGGCAGCGCGCTCGGGTTGATGCGCCGGGTCGGCACCGTGACGATGGCCAGGCCCTTCTCGTAGTGCTCGGCCGGGTACAGCTGGATGCTGCTCGCGATGACGAAGAGCGAGGGCTTGGCGCAGAGCCAGGGCGCGAGGCCGAGGTCGCCGACGCCGCGCGTGACGACGAGGCGGATGTAGCCGTCCTTCAGGCCGTTGCGGCGGCAGGTCTCGAGCGTGACCTCGATCAGCTGGGCGCGCGTCAGGGGCAGGTCGAGGAGGATGGCCTTGGCCGAGTACTCGAGGCGCTCGAGGTGCTCGACGAGCCGGAAGACATTGCCCGAATAGAGCCGAATGCCCTCGAAGATGCCGTCGCCGTAGAGCAGGCCATGGTCGAAGACCGAGACCTTGGCGTCCTTGGAGTCCACGTACTCGCCGTCGAGATAGACAATCATGGGGAAACAGTAGAGGCGCGGCTCGGCCAAAAGGCGAGAATGGGCTTGAAGTATCGAAACGCTATGACTCACCTCTCGCACCCGCTCGATATGCCCAGCCTGAGTCGCCGTTCCGCCACTGGCTTCACGCTCATCGAGCTGCTCACGGTCCTCGCCATCATCGGCCTCCTCGCGGCGCTCGTCTTCCCCACCGTCGGCAAGGTCCGCGAGGCCGCGCAGCGGGCGGCGGACGCCAGCAGCCTGCGCGAGATCGTCAAGGCGGCGCAGCTCTACGCCGCCGACCAGGACGGGCGCCTCCCCGACCCCGCGCGCGCGACCGCGCCGTCCGGCGGCACCGGGGCCCACGCCTGGGCCGGCCTCCTCGCGGAGCGGGGCCTGCTGGCCGAACCGTCCGTCTATTTCTCGCGTCACGATCCGCACTTCGACGGCGCCCTTCCCGCCGCGATCCTCTCCGCCGCCGACCGCGCCGCGCTCGATTCCGACTTCGCCGCGCGCGTCCTCGCGGTCGAGCTCGTCGGCGGCCTGCGCCTCGGCGACGCCCCGCACACGCCCGTCGCGTTCACCCGCGGCCTCCTCGCCTCCGGCCGCTGGAGCGCGGACCACGGCGTGTACCGCGACGCGGGCGGGCACATCGCTTTTCTGGACGGCCACGTCCGGTTCTACCCCAACACCACCGACGCCGCCCACCAGCTCACGCTGGCGAGCGGCCGCAAGGGCAGCTCCGTGCTGCAGGCGCTGCCCGTCGGAGTGAACGCAGCCCACACCCCCCGAGTCTACGCGACTCCCCCCGCCGGCGTGGGTTCCCCCCAAGGAACCCCTGCCGAGCGCGCCACGTAGACGCAAAGCAAGCGCACGCACCACCCGCCATTGCTTTCGGCCAAGAAAGGCCCGGCCCTCCCCGAGGGCCGGGCCTTTTTTTCTTCCCCGGCCGGACGGCGGGCCTACGTTGGACCGCCGCCGCCATGTCCGCTCCCGCGACCACCTTCGTCATCGGCCACCGCAACCCGGACGCCGATTCGATCTGCTCGGCCATCGCCTACGCCGCCTTCAAGGAGGCCCGGGGCGAGGCCGGCCACGTGGCGGCGCGCTGCGGCAACTCCAACGCGCGGATCGACGCCATTCTCGCCCGCTTCCGCACCCCCCTGCCCGTCTACCTGAGCGACGTCTGGCCGCGGGTGCGCGACGTGATGGTGGCCGACGTCCACAGCGTCGCCGACTCCGCCACCTGCGCCGAGGCGCTCGAGTTCATCGACCGCTACGGCCACCGCGTCGTCCCCGTGCTCGACGCGTCGCAGCGGCTGGTCGGGACCGTCTCGGTCTCCCACCTCGCCCACGCCTTCCTGCCGCAGATGGCCGAACCGCGCCGCATGCGGCTCGTCACGACCGACCTCCGCTCCATCGCGCGCACGCTGCGCGCCGAGGTCGTGCACCTCGGCGGCCGCGCCGACGAGGTCGAGGAGCTCTTCGTGCGCATCGGGGCGATGGACATCGGCTCGTTCTGGCGGATCTCGCAGGCGGAGGGCATCCCGGCCGAGAAGTCCGTCATCGTCGTCGGCGACCGCAGCGACGTGCAGCAGAAGGCGATCGAGCTGGGCGTGCGCTCCCTCGTCATCTCCGGCGGCCGGCCGGTCCACCCGGCCATCGCCGACCGGGCCCGCGAGCGGGGCGTCAGCCTCCTCATCAGCCCCTACGACACCGCGACGACCGCCTGGCTCATCCGCACCGCGGGCCGGCTCGCGCCGCTCATCGACCGCACCCTCGCGACCGTCAACGCCGACGCGCGGCTCTCCGACGTGCGCCGGCGCATCGGCGCGTCCGCCGCCCCGGCCTTCCTCGTCCTCGGCGAGCACGGGCGGCTGGCCGGCATCCTCACCAAGTCCGACGTCCTCAAGCCCGTCCCCACCCGCCTCGTGCTCGTGGACCACAACGAGCTCTCGCAGGCCGTCCCGGGCGCCGACGAGGTGACGATCACCGAGATCCTCGACCACCACCGGCTCGGCCCGCTCGCCACGCCGCAGCCCATCCTCTTCCTCAACGAGCCGGTCGGCTCGACCTGCACCATCGTCGCGGACCTCTTCCGGCGCCACGGCCTGCGCCCGGCGCCCGACCTCGCGGGCCTCATGATGTCCGGCCTCATCTCCGACACCCTGCTGCTGCAGAGCCCGACCTCGACCGCGAAGGACCGCGAGGTCCTCGCCTGGCTCGAGACCCACGCCGACATCACCGCGCGCGCGCTGGCCGACCTCATCTTCAGCTCCGGCTCGGTCATTCTCGCCAACCCGGCGGCCAAGGTCGTCCGTTCCGACTTCAAGGTCTACGA
Source organism: uncultured Opitutaceae bacterium (assembly GCA_964460895.1). Taxonomy (GTDB): domain Bacteria; phylum Verrucomicrobiota; class Verrucomicrobiia; order Opitutales; family Opitutaceae; genus Didemnitutus. The sequence continues at coordinate 28,206 of CAYWTK010000029.1, read as the reverse complement.
GGAGGACAACCAGCGCTTCGCGGTCTCGCAGGTCGAGGAGCTGGGCTTCGACAACTTCCAGGCCCACGCCCGGGAGATCGCCGCCGCCCTCGCCGAGCTGCGCGAGAGCGAGAAGCTCCTGTTCGCCGCGCTGCTGGTCACCGACATCAACACGCAGAATTCCCTGCTGCTGGTGAAGGGCGACCCCGACTTCATCCGCCGCATCTCCTACGCCCACGTGGAGCAGGACGAGATCTTCGACCTGCCCGGCGTCGTCTCGCGCAAGAAGCAGCTCATCCCCTACCTCACGAGCCTGCTGCGGGAGATGCGCGGCTGAGCGCCGGCGGCCGCCAGTGGGGCGGCGACGCCCTCGTCGCGTCGGTCCCTAAGGGGCACCCGGGTTCGTCCCCGCCTCCGCGGCGTAGCGCCCGCGGGGGCGCCAGACACCCCGATCAGGACCGGCGCCGGTGCCGCAGCAGCGGCAGCAGGCCGAGTCCGAGCAGGCCCAGGACCGCGGTGGATGGCTCGGGGATGCCCGAGACTGCGGGGATCTGCGCCGAGAAGAGCGAGAGCATGGCGGACTGCGGGTAGTCGGAGGCGAGGAATCCGTTCACGATCGTGCGTCCGCTGTTGCCGAGCACGATTGCCGCCTGACCCGTCGTGGGGGTCGCCGCGTACCCCGCGAGGGCGACCGAGCCGGAGAGCAGATCGAACTTGTCGCCGTTGTCGCCCCACCACGGGTCGCCGATGGGCACGAGCGTGGCGCCGACCCCGCTCATCGCGGGATGGCTGCCCTGCCAGACGGTGATCGTCTCCGGGGTCGAGATGTCGAGGGCCACGGAAACGCCCAGGGCGGCCTGCAGCCCGGCATCGGACTCGAGGGTCCAGTAGCTCACGATGGCCCGACCGCCCCCCGAGATGAAGCTCACCAGCGCCGTCGCATCCGTCGAACTGAGCGAGTGGTCGTAGGCCTCCACCAGCACGAAGGCGTACGCCCCGGACTGGAGGGCCGCGGCGAGCGTCGTCGTGGACGAACCCCGGATGACCGACGCGAACGGGATGCCCAACTGCGCGAGGGCCTGGGACCCGTAGTGCGGCGTCTCCGTCCGGACCGAGTGATCCGCGTAGTAGAGGACCGTCTGAGCCGCCGCCGGCGGAACGACCGCCAGCAGGGCGACGCCGAGGAAAACCAGTGGGCGACGGCACGGATCCACGGTCCGCAGCAAAGCAGGTCCGCTGCTGGAGGCGATCCCGTTTCCTAATGCCGGCCGCCCGCGGCCGCCCCCAAGCCGGCCCTTGCCATGGCCGGCCCGTTCGGCCTTTCCTTGACCCTTCCCGCCATGGCCGCCGACCCGACTCCTCCCGCCGCGACTCCCGCACCGAGCGACTTCATCCGCGACCTCGTCGCGCAGCATGTGGCGGAGGGGCGCTACCCCAGGATCGTGACGCGCTTCCCGCCCGAGCCCAACGGCTACCTCCATATCGGTCACGCCAAGTCGATCTGCCTCAACTTCGGCATCGCCCGCGAGCACGGCGGCCAGTGCAACCTGCGCTTCGACGACACCAACCCGGTCAAGGAGGACGTCGAGTACGTCGAGTCCATCACCGCCGACGTCCAGTGGCTCATCGCCGGCTGGGCCGACCACGTGCTCGGCTTCAAGCCCAAGGGCGCGACCCCCTCCGCCGTCACCTCAAGCGGCAAACCTGACTTCTTCCTGCCCGCCGTCGATCCCTCGACCCTCGGCTCTCGGCTCTCGACCGGCTCCGCGACCGCGGAGCCCTTCTTCGCCTCCGACTACTTCGAGCCGCTCTACCAGTACGCGCTCGAGCTGATCCGGCGCGGCAAGGCCTACGTCTGCGACCTGACGCCGCAGCAGACCGACGAGTACCGCGGCGCGCCCGACCAGCCGGGCCGCGAGTCGCCCTTCCGCGGACGGAGCGTGGAGGAGAACCTCGACCTCTTCCGGCGCATGCGCGCGGGGGAGTTCCCCGACGGCGCCCGCACGCTCCGCGCCAAGATCGACATGGCGTCGCCCAACGTCTGGCTGCGCGACCCGCTGCTCTACCGCATCCGCCACGTCCCCCACCACCACGCGGGCGACGGCTGGTGCCTCTACCCGCTCTACGACTACGCGCACTGCCTCTCCGACTACCTCGAGGGCATCACCCATTCCATCTGCACGCTCGAGTTCGAGGTCCACCGCCCACTCTACGACTGGATCCTCGGCGCCCTCGACCTCCCGCGCGCGCTCCCGCGCCAGTACGAGTTCGCGAAGCTCAACCTCGCCTACACCCTCGTCTCGAAGCGCAAGCTCCTGAAGCTCGTCGAGGAGGGCATCGTCGCCGGCTGGGACGACCCCCGCATGCCCACGATCTCCGGCCTGCGCCGCCGCGGCATCCCCGCCCCGGCCCTGCGCGAGTTCGTCACCGGGGTGGGCGTGACGAAGTTCGATTCCCTCACGGAGGCCGCGGTCTTCGAGAACGTGGTCCGCGACCACCTCAACCGCACCGCCGCCCGCCGGCTCGCCGTCCTCCGGCCCGTCAAGGTCGTCCTCACCAACCTCGCCCCCGGCGAGGAGGTCGCCTGCGAGGCCGTCAACGACCCGCAGAGCGAGACGCCCACCACCCGACCGGTCGCGCTCACCCGCGAGGTGTTCATCGAGGCCGACGACTTCGCCGAGGTCCCCCCGCCGAAGTACTTCCGCCTCAAGCCCGGCGGCGAGGTGCGCCTCAAGTACGCCTGCATCATCAAGCTCGACGAGGTCGTGAAGGACGCCGCCGGCGCCGTCGTGGAACTGCGCTGCACCGCCGACCTCTCGACCCGCCGGGGTCAGCCCAACGCCGACCGCAAGGTCAAGGGCACGATCCACTGGGTCAGCGCCCCGCGCAGCGTCGAGGCCGAGGTCCGGCTCTACGACCGGCTCTTCACCGTCCCGGAGCCCGCGGCGGAGGAGGACTTCCTGCGCGTGGTCAACCCCCGCTCCCTCGAGGTCGTGCACGCCCGCGTCGAACCCGCGCTGGCCGCGGCCGCGGCGGACGAGCGCTTCCAGTTCGAGCGGCTGGGCTACTTCGCGCCCGACCCGAAGGACTCCCGTCCCGGCGCGCCGGTGTTCAACCGGACCATCACCCTCAAGGACACCTGGGCGAAGTGACGCCCGGCCTCCGCGCCGACCGCCATCCCGGAGTTGCGCCGCGGCCCGCCCCGCGCATCTTCCCGACCATGCCGGCACGGTCGCCCGGATTCCCCCTCCTCCGTCTCCTCGCCTGCCTCGCGCTCGCCCCGCTCGGGCTGCGCGCGACCACGGTGGTCCCGCCCGACTTCGACCTGCTGGTCAACGAGTCCGACTACATCGTCCGCGCCGTCGTCGAGTCGGTGCGCGCCGAACGGCGCTCCGGTCCGCAGGGCGACATGATCTGGACGCTCGTCGGCCTGCGCGTGACCGAGACGGTCGCCGGCAACCCGCCCGCCCGACTCGAGCTCGCGATGGCCGGCGGCGAACTCGACGGCGAGCGCCTCGTCCTCGTCGGCGCGCCGACGTTCCGGGTCGGCGACGAGGACTTCCTCTTCATCCGCGACAACGGCCGCGTGGTCTACCCGCTCTTCGCCATGATGTACGGCCGCTACCCGGTCCTGCGCGACGCCGCGACCGGCGCGGAGTACGTCGCGCGCAGCAACCGCGTCCCGCTCCAGGACGTCGCCGAGGTCGCGCTCCCGCTCGCCGAGGGGCCGGCCGCCACCCTCCTCCGCCGCGGCGTGCGCCCCGGCGACGCCCTGTCGCCCGCCGCCTTCGCGGCCCGCGTCCGCTCCGCCGTCGATCCCAGCCATGTCCGCCAGAAGGCCCGCTGACGCCGCGCGGCGCGCCGGCGCCGCCGCCCTCGCCGCCGCCCTCGCCCTGCCGGCGGCGGCGTTCGACTTCATCTCCGACTTCAACGGGGCCTTCGCCGCCGCGTGGAACCCCGGCATCGTCAACGTCCGCATCCAGGTCGCCGACGCGGGACCGCTGCTGGACGGCACGACCCGCGTGCAGACGATCCAGGCCGCCATCGCCGACTGGAACGCGGTCCTCGGCCAGGTGCAGATCGGGGCGAGCGTCGTCCCGGAATCGCCCCACACCTCCGGCAACGGCGTGAACGAGATCTCCCTCCCCGGCACGGCCGCGGGCTCGACCCTCGGCGGCAACATCCTCGGGGTGACCTACCTCCGCTACAGCGGCATCCAGATCGTCGAGGCCGACATCGTCTTCAACTCGAACTGGCCGTGGGACTCCTACCGCGGCCCCCGCTCCGTCCGGCCCGACCGCTGGGACCTCCGGCGCGTGGCGCTGCACGAGCTCGGCCACCTCATCGGCCTCGACCACCCCGACCAGGCCAATCCGCCGCAATCGGTCGCGGCGATCATGAACAGCCGCATCAGCAACATCGACGCGCTCCAGTCCGACGACGTCGCCGGCGGCCAGGCGCTCTACGGGGCCCCGGGCGCGGCGCCGGCGAACGACGCCTTCGCCGCCGCCACGGTCATCGACCTCACCGTCGCCCTGCCCGCCTCGTTCCCCCTCGTCTACGCCACGTCCAACGCCGGCGCCACCAAGGAGCCGGGCGAACCGGCCCACGCCGGGGACGGCGGCGGACGGTCGCTGTGGTGGCGCTGGACCGCACCCTCGTCGGGGAGCGTGGCGCTGTCCACGCTCGCGAGCCGCATCGACACCACCCTCGCGGTCTACACCGGCTCCGCAGTCGGCAACCTGACGGCCGTCGCCTCCAACAACGACGCGCAGGGCACGACGGTCCGGACGAGCGCCCTGACGTTCACGGCCACGGCGGGCACGACCTACCATTTCGCGGTCGACGGCGCGGCCGGCGACGCCGGGCCGCTCAACCTGACCTTCGCCTTCGCCGCCGGCGGGACGGCCCCGCCCTCGATCCGCATCGCGCCCACGGGCGTCTCCGTCACCACGGGCGCGGAGGTGACGTTCTCCGTCACGGCCGACCGCGCCTCCACCTACCAGTGGCTCTTCAACGGCACGCCCATCCCGGGCGCGACCAACAGCACCCTCGTCCTGTCCTCCGTGGACGCGGCCGCCGCCGGCGAGTACCGCGTGCGCGTGACCAACGGCGCCGGCACGATCACGTCGCCCGCGGCGGTCGTGTCGCTCGTCGCGGCCGCGGCGCCGCCGCTCGTGGTGCCGGAGGGACGCTCGGTCTCCACCGGCGTGCCGACCTCCAGCAACTACGTGCAATGGCAGGTCTCCACCAACGGCACGACCTGGTCGAACCTGGCCAACGACTCCACCCACGGGGGTGTCACGAGCAGCACGCTGACGATAAGCAACGCGACCGCCGCCCTGAGCGGCCGGCGCTACCGGGCCCGCCTCACCGGCGCGGGCAGCGCGGGCGGCTCCACCGCCACGACCGCGCCGGCGACGCTCACCGTCGGACCGCTGCTCGCCCCGTTCCCGGTCGGCGTCGCGGCGGACGGCGCCGGCGGGTTCCTCGTCGCCGACTCCAGCGACGACGTCGTGCTCCGCGTGGCCCCCGACGGAGTCGTCACGGTCCTCGCCGGCACGCGCGGCCAGGCCGGCTCGGCCGACGGCACGGGCGCCGCCGCCCGCTTCAACGACCCGTCCGGCCTGCTGCGCGACCCGGACGGCAACGTCTTCGTCGCCGACACCGCCAACGCCACCCTCCGCCGCATCACGCCCGCGGGCGTCGTGACGACCCTCGCCGGCGCGCCCGGCACCCGCGGCAACCAGGACGGCACCGGCGCCGCCGCGACGTTCACCGCGCCGACCGCCCTCGCCCGCGACGCGGCGGGCAACCTCTACGTGAGCGACGCGCAGAGCCACGTCATCCGGCGCGTCACCTCCGCGGGCGTCGTCACGACCTTCGCCGGCACCGCGGGCTCCGCCGGCGACGCCGACGGCACGGGCGCCGCCGCGCGCTTCAACCAGCCGGCCGGCCTCGCCTTCGACGGCGCGGGCAACCTCTACGTGGCCGACTCCGGCAACCACACCATCCGCCGCATCACGCCGGCGGGGGCGGTGACGACCTTCGCGGGCGTGCCGGGCGTCAACGGCGTTTTCGACGCGGTCGGGCTCGACGCCCTGCTCGCCCAGCCGACCGGCCTCGCGCTGGCGGCCGACGGCAACCTGTACTTCTCCGACGTCGGCAATTCCACCGTCCGCCGCCTCGCGCTCGACGGCACGGTCACGACCATCGCCGGACTGACCCGCATCTCCGGCCTGAAGGACGGCACCGGGCGCGAGGTCTGGTTCAACCAGCCCCGCGCGCTGGCCGCCGTCGGCGAGGGCCTCGTCGTGGCCGACACCGCCAACGGCGCCGTGCGCCGCCTCACTGTCGGCGGCACGGCCGCGACCGTCGCGCTCGCCGCGTCCGCCCCGCCCCCGCCTCCCCCGACGCCCCCTCCTCCGCCGCCCCCGGCGCCGAGCCCGAATCCTCCCGCCGGCGGCGGCGGTGGTGGCGGCGGCGGTTCGCCGAGCGTGCTCTTCGGCCTGCTCACGGCCGCCCTGCTCGTGCTGCGGGCCGCGGGCCTACGCAGAAGCGCGTAGCCGCGAATCGGGGGGCTTGTGGACCCGGCCCCGGGCCATTTGGCTCGGGTCATGCGCTACGCCACCCGCAACCACGCGTTCACGCCGTCGTGCACGTGGGTGGTCGAGGACGGCGTGCTGCGCCGCGAAGTCGACGACCAGGGGCCGCCGACGCCCTACCTCCTCACGACGGTGACGGAGCTGCGGCTCGACTTCCATCCGACCCGGGCCGACCGCAACTGCTTCCGCTGCCGCCTGCGCGTCCGCGACGGACGCCGCATCGAGATCCTCAACCGCGCCTGGCGCGGGCCGTTGGTGTTCAAGGACTCCAGCGTCGAGTACGTCGCGTTCGTGCGCGCGCTCGTCGCGGAGGTCCAGCGGCTCTCCCCCGACTGCCGCTTCGCCGCGGGCACGACGCCGCTCCACTACGCGGTCAACGTCGGCGCGACCGCGTTCATCGGCCTCTGCGCCGTCGCGATCGCCTGGTTCCTGATGCGGGTGAACCTGACGTGGATGGTCGGCATCAAGATCGTCGTCATCCTCTTCTACCTGCCGACCCTGCTGCTCTGGCTGACGCGCAACCGCCCGCGGCGATTCACGCCCCCGGCGATTCCGGCGGACGTGCTGCCGGACGCGTCGGCCGCGACGCCGCCGCAGGCCTGACGTTCCGGACGATCGTCCCGGGCCGCCCTTTCCTGAATTCCCCATCCTTCCGCGCCTCGAGCCACCCATTGCCGCCGATGAAAGTCTCCGTCCTCGCCTGCCTCGCGCTTTCCCTCGCCGCTCCCGCGCTGGCCCTGCCGCCGCCCACCATGAACGAGGCCCTGGTCGCCACCTCGGCGGGATTCGTCGGGTTCACGACCAACGGCATCGTGTTCTCGCCGGACGGCGAGACGTTCCAGCGCACGGCCCTGGTGGACGGCACCACGCCCTTCGCCGCCCTGCCGGTGCCCGATGGCGCCGTGGCCGCGAGCAGCAGCGGCTACCTTTACCACACCGACGCGCGGGGCGACCTGACGCGGCCGGCGTGGGAGAACCAAGGCACGACCATCGAGGGCTTCGCCGGCGACGGACGCGGGGCGGTCGCCCTCCTCATGTACCACCGCGCCTACGTCTGGGCCGGCGGCCGCGAATGGGGCGAAGTCGTCGTGGACGACGCGGGACGGTTCTGGCGCATCGCGCACGGGCTCGGGCGCTACTGGATCTCGGGCGAGGTCGAGAGGGACGACGAATCGAGCACGGCGACGATCTGGTCCTCGACCGACGGCCGCTCCTGGGAACGCGTGGCGCTGCCCCCGGTCCCCACGACCGCCGACGGCTCCACGCCGCAGCGCTTCGTGCATCTGGCCGCGGCCCCGGGCCTCGTGATCGCCAGCGACCCCTTCGGGCGGGCCGCGGTGTCGCGGGACGGGCGGAGCTGGAAATGGACGACGCTGCCCCGCCATCCTCTCGCCGACGACATCCGCTTCTTCAGCGACGGCAGCCGCATCGTCCGTGAAGCCAGGAAGGACCATCAGCTCGTCGAGTCGCTCATGACCGTCAACGGCGAGACCTGGGCGGCCCGGCCCAAGACGTCTCCCTGGTTCGCCGAGCGCGCGATCCCCGGACGCCCGGAGAAATTTTTCCAGGTCATGCACAAGGAGGGCGACCAGCCGGCGATCGTCAGCGAGGCGGTCCACCGCGAACCCGCGCGCTTCGTGGCGGAACGCGACGCCCGGCGCGTCGAGGCCGAGCGCATCGCCCAAGAGAAGGCCCGGGCCGAGGCGGAGGCCAAGGCCCTCGCCGCGCGGCAGGCGGCGGAGAAGAAGGCCCGCGAGGAAAAGGCGACCGCCGAGGCCAAGGCCGCCGCGGAGCGGGCCGCGCGCGACCGCCAGCTCGCCCCGGCCCTCGCCGCCTTCGAGAAGTTCGAGGCCGCCGTCGTCGCCGCCAACTCGCCAGAGGAGATCGGCCGGCCGGCGGCGGAGTTCGTCAAGGCTCTCGACGCGCACGGCGACAAGCCGCTGGCCGACGCCGCCGACGCCGCGCTCCGCCACGTGCTCTTCCACCTCGGCGGCGCGCGGGGCTACCACGCCTACCTCATGGAGTTGCCCGACGCCCGCCTCGCCGCCGGCATGTCCGTGCTCCAGCGGCAGGGCACTCCGGCCCAGCGGGAGATGGTCCGGTCGCTCGCCACCCAGGACCAGAACCGTGTCTTTGGACGGCCCGTCACACCCGTCGACACCCGGGCGTGGCCCGCAGGGCAACGTGGGGAGCGGGGTCCGAAGCAGAACGACGAACTCGACCTCGCGACCATCCGTCGCGGCGTCCTCGGCGGCACGCGCGGCGCGCTGATCGACCTCAGCTACGCCTACGGCGAGGGCTGGGGGGCGTCACGGGACGCCCTCCTCGCGATCGTCTGGGGCGACATCGCCGAGCTCCTGATTCCCGGGATGCAGGGAGCGGACGACGCGCGCCTCGACCAGCTCGCCCTCGAGCACGGCTCGGGCGTCGAGGAATGGCGCCGCGCGCGGAAGCTGCTCGACGCCGCCTCCACCGACCAACCGGCCATCCAAGCCCACCTCGAGCGCGCCGCCCAGCGGGGCGTCACGGGCGCCCGGCGCGAGCTGGCCGCGCTGAGCGCCCCGGCTCAACCCGCCTCCGCCGCCTCATGGCTCGGTGCCGCCGGAAAGGCCGAAGCCGCGCGCGCCCAGGCCGAGGCCGATCGGCTGCGCCAACCGGCCGCGGCCACCGCGGTCGCGCTCTCGGACGCGCAGGCGGCGGAGCTCACCCAGGCGATCGAGCGCTTCAACGCGCAGAGCTTCCACGGCATCGAGGACTACGCCGAGTGGGGCGAGGTGCTGGCCGAGTTCGTCACGGCGCTCGACGCCCTGCCCAACCGTCCGCTGGCGGATGCGGTCTTCAGCGCCGCGCGCGATTTCGCCGCGAGCGTCGGCGGCGCCGACGGCGCGCAGCGCTTCCATCGGAAGGTGCCCGCCGCGCGCCAGAAGGACGCCGTCGCCACCTACGGTGAGCCGCTCCGCCGCTTCGTGCTCGGTGGCGGCACGCCCCCCGCGGATTGGAAGACCCGGCCGCGCGACGCCGGCAAGTTCGCCTTCCGCGCGGAGATCCTCGACCTGCCGACGGTGTCCGCCGGACTCGCCCGCGGGCGCCACGGCGCGGCCTTGGACCTGAGCGAGATCTACTACGGCAGCGGCGAGGGCGCGATCGGCGAATTCTGGGAGAGCGTCGCCGTCAGCCTCATGCCGGCCTACGACCCGTTCGGCCAGGAGGAGGCGAAGAATCTGGCCGCGGCCGCCGCGGCCGGCAGCGCGAACGCGCTCTGGAAGCAGGCGAGCGCGCTCGGGGCCCAAAGGCGCAACGACGACCCCGAAGTCGTCGCCCTGCTGAGGCGGGCGGCGGAGCTCGGCCACAAGGTCGCGGCGGTGTCGCTGCAGGCCAGGCCGGGAGCGACGGCGGGCAAACCGGCCGCGCCGCCACCCCCGACCGCTCCTCCCGCGGCCGCTGCGGCGACCGGCAAAGCGACGCCGGCGACGAAGTCGGCCGCCGCCCCGGCGCCTGCCGCAGCCGTCGAGCGGGTCGAAGCCAAGGTGGTCCGCAGCGAGGCCGGGGGCATCCAGTTCCTCCGGCTCGAATCCTCCTCCGGTTGGCCGGTCAGTTTCTCCGCCGACCTCCACTTCGCCGACGGATTCTACGCCGCCGGCGGGAACGGCTCCGTCTATTTTTCCAAGGACGGTCTTCAGTGGGAGACGTCGAAGATCGAGATTCCGGCGCGCCTGCCGAACGAGACGTACCAGGTGCTCCACCTGCGGCATGACGGGCGGGCGTGGGTGGCCGTCGTCCACGGCGCCAAACCGGACGTCTTCGTCTCCACCGACCGCCGTGCTTGGAAACCCGGCGGCGCCTGGGAGGTCGGCCGCGTGGACACCCACGTCGCTGTGCGCGAGGGCCACCTCTGGGCCATCAAGTCGGCGTTGGGGCAAAAGACCTACCTGCGCGGCCGCGCCGAGGACCGCGAGAAGCGGCAGATCCGCGAGTGGGACGGGCAGGTGCAGGACCTCCTTTCGGACAACCCGCGGGTCGTCACCCAACTCGGGAATCGACTCTTCCTCTTCGCGGCGGACGGCCGCTTGCTATCGACGGACAACGGCGAGTACTGGGAGCAGTTGGGCCGCCTCGTTGGCTTCGAAGCCGACGCCGCCTACTACGCGGAAGGACATGCGTCCGCCGTGGCGGTGAAGACCGCCGGCGGCCTCCTCGCCTCCGCGCGCGCCGAGGTCTGGGTGCAGATCGGTCAGGAATCGTGGCGCCGCGTCGAGGTGCCGTTCGCCCATGTGACCGGGCTCGCCTATGGATTCGGGCGCTTCGTCGCGATCGGCATCTCCGCCCCCGGCACGGACGAGCGGGATTTCGCCTTGTACGAATCGGTCGACGGCCTCGCGTGGGAGCGAGTCGCGAAACTCCCCAGTGTGAGCGACAAGCTCATCGTCGGTCCCGGAGGATTCCTCGTCACCTACATCCGCAGCTTCAAGGACGAGAGCCAGATGCTGCTCTACCGCCCGCCCGGCGCGACCGAGACGAAGCCCCGCGTCCGTCCGCCCACGCCGATTCCTCCGGTCCGGTTCCGCGAGTTCGCCCGCCAGGAGGAACGGACGGGCGAAGCCGGGCGGCGCCGCGGGGCGCGCGCCCTGACCCGGGAGGAACAGGAGGTGCGCGACCTGGCGCCCGTCGTCGCCCGGGCCGAGCAGGGCGACGCCGCGGCGAAGCGCACGGTCGCGTTCGCCCTCCTCGAGAACCGGCTCACCCTGTCGAATCCCTGGCGCGCCGAACTCTGGTTCAAGGAGGCGATGGCCGCCGGCGACCCGCAGGCGGGACGCGGCTACGGCCAGCTGCTGCTCAAGTGGAAACCCGAGACGCCGATGGCCGAGGTCATCGCCCACTTCCAGCACAGCGCCGCCCGGGGCGACGAAGCCGCGAAATCCTGGCTCGAGCGGCGCCGGACCTACGACACGCACCTTGCCCGCGCCGAAGCGGGCGACCCGGGGGCGATCATGCACGTGGCGCCCCTGCTGCTCGCCGGCGACGTCGCGCCCGACACGGGATCCCTGGAGCTCACGGGCCTCAGCATTCCCAACCAGGTCGTGCGCGGCGAACGGCTCCTCCGCATCGCCGCCGAGAAGGGGCACGTGCCGGCGATGATGCTCCTCGTCACCCGGCACGAGGCCGAATTGGCCGCCAAGCGCCCCGGCGCGGTCGCGCCCGAGGTCTACCGGAGCTGGCTCGAGACCGCGGGGGCCGCCGGCGAGCGCGACGCGTGGCGGCGGCTCGCGGACCACTTCTCCCGCGGGACGAACGGGCTGCCGAAGGACGAGGCCAAGGCCTACGCCGCCGGCCTCAAGCTCGCCGAGGCGGGAGACGCCGCGGGCATGGTCTTCGTGGCCGACGCCCTGCTCGCCGGTCGCGGCGTGGCCAAGGACGAGGCGGCCGCGCGGACCTGGATCGCGAAGGCGGCCGAACTCGGCGAGGAACGCGCCAAGGCCTGGCTCACCCAGCAGTCCGCCATCGGCGACCGCGCCGCACGACGCGGCGCCCCGGACGGTCGCGCCAGCGGGCTGTCGACGGAGGTGCTTGCCGCCCTGCGGAGCATCGAGAACTCCGCCGGCGAGACCTTCGACGACCGCCGGCTGAAGGCGCTGTTCGACGGCATCTGGCACGACGCCACCTACGCGGTCGAGGAGGAGGACCTCGCGCAGGAAATCGCGGCCGCCGCCCGGCCTATCGTCGTGACGGCGGCGGACGGGCAGACCCTGACCTTCACGAAGACGCTGCCCGCCAACGGCGCCGCCGCCTTCGGCCAGATCCTGCCGGTCGGCTTCAATCCCGCGAACCTCCAGTACTACGCCGCCCTCTGGCCGCGCACCGCCAACGCCGGCCTGCTCGTCGCGGCCACCCGCCTCGGGCCGGCGCAGCGGACCGCGATCCTGCAGGAACTCGTGAAGACCTTCCTGGCAATGGCATCGCAGCCGGCGGAGCAGCGGACGCAGGCCGTCACAGCCTATTTCACGCAGCTCGACGCCAGCTTCGCCGCCGCCAGCACCACGGTGCAGCCCGAGTTCCGCCAACTCGTCAACGAGGCCGCCCAGCTAGCCAACCAGCGCAGCAAGGCCGCCGGCAACGAGGTCGTCATCCCCTACCTCCGCCCGCCCTGGCCCTGATCGCCCGCCCCCAATCGGATTGGGGATGCGGCGCCCTCGCCGCGTGGGCGGGACGGCCCGCTCCTCCAGAGGATGCGGAACCCTTGCCGTGCCTCACGATCGTTCCATGGGGATGCGGCGCCCTCGCCGCGTTCAATCGCCTACCGGGGCGGGGGCGCCCCGGCTCCAGCGTCTTTCCCGGGACATCCTTGGGAGTGCCCGGAGCCCTCGGGATGCCCGGAGCCATTGGAGATGCCCAGAGCCCTTGGGGATGCCCAGAGCACTTGGGGATGCGCCGCCCTCGGCGCGTCCGGTCGTCGGCCGGGACGAGGGCGTCCCGGCTCCAGTTCGCGTCTCAATCCCGCACCACGCCCTGCGCGTGGAGCCCGTCGGCGCTCGACCAGGCGACGCGCGTGCCGTCGGCGCGCGGCTCCAGCGCGACCGCGATGGCGGCGACGGTCGGCGGCACCTCCTTGAGGAACTGCACCTCCACCTCCCGCGGCCGCGCGGGCCGGCCCTGCCGGTGAAGCGCGGTCTGCAGGGCGTCGAGGAAGGCCGTGTTGTTGAGGTGCGCGTTGCCGTCGAAGTCGGCGTAGCGCAGCGACACCTCCGTCGCCGGAGAACCCGCCGCGGGCGCCTCCTGCCGCACCTTGTCGAGGTTCGGACGGAACATCTCCGCCGCGCCCACGGGGAACCTCTCCGCCAGCTCCTCCGGCACGCGCGCGAGCGCCTTGGTGCGGAGGTTGACGTAGACCCAGAGGGTCGAGGCCGAGACGACGAGCTCGTCGCCGCAATACACCCGCAGGTCGCGGTACCCGCGGAAGCCCCGGATGCCCGCCGACCAGGTGCGCACCGTCACCCTCTCCTCGTACCGCGGATAACGGCTGGCGGCCACCGCGACGCGGTTGAGCACCCACGTCTCGCCCCGCGCCGCCATCGCCTTCGCGCCGAGGTCGTAGCGGTCGGCGTGCTTGATCGCCGCCTCCTGCAGCAGCTTGAAGACCCCGCCCAGCGTCAGCACCTGGTCGCGGTCCACGTCCCAGTACGAGACGACGGATTCGAGGGTGAAGACCTCGCCCATGGGCAACCTACCAGAGCACGGGGACAAGCCCCGCGTCGGTGATGTTCGCGTCCTTGGTGATCAGCGTCAGCCGGTGGACCTTGGCGGTGGCGGTGATGACGCGATCGAACTGGTCGCCATGGGGCAGCTTCAGGGCCGGCGCCGCGATCGCGACCGGCAGGGTGATCGGCACGACCTGCACGTGGTCGAGCAGGCGGCCGAGCACGGTGGCGGGATTGCCGGTGAAGGAAATCCTGCCCGTGTGCAGCAGGATGCCGATCTCCTGCAAGGTGACGTCCGCGATCGCCAGCTGCTCGTAGGGCGTGACCGCCAGGACGCGCGCGGCGTCGCCCCCGAGCCGATCCTCGTCCGTCGCCGCCCAGAGGAAGGCGTGCGTGTCCAGCAGGTACCGCAGCCGCGGCTTCACAGCGAGGGCTTCCAGCCGTCGTTCGGCAGCGTCGGCGCGGTCAGGTCGGCATGGAACGCGATCTTGCCCCGGGCCGCCCCCAGCAGCGTGTCGCGGCGGCCGACCGCGGTGAAGAGGAACTCCCCCTCCCGGTCGCGGATGCGCACCGTCCCGCCCTGGCGGGCCCGGGCCTTGTAGGTGCTGAAGTCGCGCAGGAACGTCCGGACGTTCGTCGTCATGCGCGCACGGTGTCTGACAAACGCTGATGCGTCAAGCGGCCCGTCCGGGCCTTCCCCGGTGGGCCGGGGTCCACCCGTCAGGCCCCGGCCAGCCGCCGCAGCCGCGCCAGCACCCGGTCCTTGCCCAGCACGCGGAAGATGCTGGTGATGCTCGGGCCGGAGCTCGTGCCCGTGACCGCCAGGCGCGCGATGCCTTGGTAGTCGCCGAAGCCGAGTCCCTTGCCCTCGGCGAGCGCCTTGAGCGCCGCCTCGATCGCCGCGTCGGAGGAGAAATCCATGCCGGGCAAGGCCGCGATCAGCTCCGCGAGGCGCGCCAGCGGGTCGCCCTTGGCCATCAGCTTCTCCTTCACCTTCGCGTCCACGGGGAATTCGTCGGTGAAGAAATAGGCCGTGTAGGTCCCGAGCTCGTCGACGGATTTGATCTTCGGCTGGGCCAACCGCATGATCTCCGCGAAATAGGCCGGATCCGCCAGCGCGGCCGCGCCGGCCGGCTGGGTCGCGAAGTAGGCCTTCGCCTGCGCGAGGAACCTCTCCGCCGGCAGCTCCAGCAGGTACTGCATGTTGAGGTTCGCGAGTTTCTTCGGGTCGAACTTCGCGCCGCTCTTGTTGACCGCCGGCAGGTCGAAGAGCCGCACGATCTCCGCGAGCGGGAGCTTCTCGCGGTCGTCGCCGGGATTCCAGCCGAGCAGGGCGATGTAGTTGACCAGCGCCTCCGGTAGGAAATGCCGCTGCTGGTACTCCTCGACGAGCGCGCCCTTGTCGCGCTTCGACATCTTGCCCTGCCCCATCTCGGGCGACTTCAGGATGAGCGGGATGTGGGCGAACACCGGCGGCGTGGCGCCGAAGCCCTCGTAGAGGCGCACGTGCTTGCTCGTGTTCGAGAGGTGGTCCTCGCCGCGGATGATGTGGGTCACCCCCATCGTGATGTCGTCCACGACGTTGACGAAATGGAAGACCGGGTTGCCGTCGGAGCGGAAGATGACGAAGTCCTCGTCCTCCATCCGCTCGACGCGCCCGCGGATGCGGTCGTCGATCACGACCGGGTCGGACTTCACCTTCTCGACCTCCTTCTTGCGGTGGTCGTCGTACACCTTGTACCGCTCGCCGAGCATCCGGAACCAGATGGCGCCGTCCTTCTCGTAGGCGCGGCCGTTGGCGAGGAGCTTGGCCTTGTACTCCTCGTAGATGGCGCCGCGCTGGCTCTGGCGGTAGGGGCCGAAGCTCCCGCGCTCGCCCTGGCCGTCCGCGTTCGGGCCCTCGTCCCAATCCAGCCCGAGCCAGGTCATCGAATCGTAGATGAGCCGGAGGAACTCCTCGCTGTTGCGCTCCTTGTCCGTGTCCTCGATGCGCAGGATGAACGTCCCGCCCGTGTGCCGGGCGTAGAGCCAGTTGAACAGCGCCGTGCGGGCGCTGCCGATGTGGAAGAAGCCGGTGGGACTCGGGGCGAAGCGGACGCGGACCTGGGACATGGCGGAAATGGGAACCCCGACTGGACACGAACCCGCCCCCGATTCCAAGCCCGCAACCGCCGCGTCACCCAATGGGTGACGGAAGTGATGGACGCCTCCTCGAGCGATCCCGAGGGCCGCGACGCGGACGACTGTCGGCGGGTCAACCCGGCGACATCCGCGGCGGGCCGTGGTCAGGAGGAGGGGACGAGGGCGACGCGGAAGCCGACCGAACTCGAGCGGAGGTTCTGGTCCCGCTTGTTGCGGCTCGCGGAGCGGCAGTACTCCGCGGAGTACCACCACGCCCCGCCGCGGACGATTCGCGCCGTGCGGTACTGAGAATCCGCCGGACCTCGGGGGTCGGTCACGCGACCGCCGGGGTAGGCGCCCGCGAGGTCGGCGCACCATTCCCAGACGTTGCCATGCATGTCGTGCAAGCCCCAGGCGTTCGCCTCCTTGCGACCGACCTCCCGCGTGCCGTCGATCTCGCGTCCATACCAGGCCATCGCCGCGAGTTCGCCGGAATAATCACCGGTCGTGCCGGCGCGGCACGCGTATTCCCACTGCGCCTCCTGCGGGAGCCAATAGTGGTAGCCTTCCGGCAGGCGGCCCGCGACGCGCTCGCGGTCGGTGAGCGCACGACAGAACATGATCGCCTCGTCGAACGTCACGCGCTCGACCGGCAGGTTGTCCCCCTTGAAGTAGGCAGGATCCGATCCCATCACCAGCCGCCACTGCGCCTGCGTCACCTCGGTCCGGCCCATCCAAAAGGGACGGGAGTGGGTGACCGTGGTGATCGGCCGCTCCATCGTGGCGTCCGGCCGCTCACTTCCCCAGTCGAAGGTGCCGGCCGGAATCGGTTGGAGCACCAGGCCGAGTCCGTCGATTCGGATGATCCGGTTGAAGGCCGCCAGACGGGCCCGCTCCTCCCGAACCGTCCTCTCGGCCGCCTCGCGCACCGCCTGCGCGCGCTCGGCGTCCCGCCGCTGCTCGGCTTCGCGTAGTGCCGCCGCCTCGACGCGCCGGCGTTCCGCGTCGATCCGGTCCGCGGCCTCCACCCGCAGGCGCTCCGCCTCGATCCGTTCCGCCTCGATCCGCGCCGACTCGATGCGTGCCGCCTCGATGCGTCGCTGCTCGGGCAGATGCAGGCCGACGTACCACCCCAATCCCGCCACGGCCACGATTGCCGCCGCGACCATTGCCTTCGCGGAGGCCGTGAACGACGGGCCCCCGGAACGGCTGGAGGCCGGCGGGCTGGAGTCGGTTCGCGCGCCGGGTTCGACGGCGCGGCCGGCATCCACCTTGCGCGCGGGGTCGCCCCCCGTCCGCCCCGGCCGGGCCGCGAGCCCGAGGCTCTCCGCGACCGCGGCGGCGGACTGGGGCCGCTCGCCCGGATTCTTGGCGAGGCAGGCGGCGATCGTCGCCTCCCACTCGCGATCGACGGGGACGGACGCTGCGCCCAGTTCAGCCAAGCGCTCGGACAGGCGAGGCGCCGGCTTGCTTTGCACCTGCATCAGGATGTTGCCGGTGTGGAACGGGGGCTTGCCGGTCAGCAGTTCGAAGAGCGTGGCGCCGACCGCGTAGATGTCGTCGGTCACCGCCGGCTTCTCGCCCATCATCTGCTGGGGCGACATGTAGATGGGCGTGCCCGAGGAACCCGCCTGCTTCGAGACCCGCGAGACGCTGTCGGTGATGCTCGAGGCGATGCCGAAGTCGGTCACCTTGAGGTCGCCCTCGCCGGTCACCATCAGGTTCGCGGGCTTGAGGTCACGGTGCACCACCTTCGCCTTGGTGTGGGCGTAGTGCATCGCGTCGAGCCACTGGGCCACCCAGGGCTTGAGCCGCTCCACCGGCAGGCGGCGGTCCGGGGCCTCGAGCTTGAGTGCGGAAAGGGTCGACCCGTCCACGAACTCCATCGAGATCGCCGCCGTCCGCTTGTCCGAGACGAAGTCGTGGATCCGCACGATGTGCGGGTGCGTCAGCTCGAGGTTGCGCCGGGTCTCGCGCTTGAGGTCCGCCACCGCCTCGGCGTCGAGGGCGACGACCTCGGGCAGGAACTTGAGCGCGACCTGGCGCTCGAGCTCCTCGTCCCGCGCCAGCCAGACCACGCCCATCCCGCCGCGCCCGAGCAGCTTCACCAGGCTGTAGCGGCCCAGCACCTTCTGTCCGGGCAGGAAACCCTTGAGCGTGGTGCCGAGATCGAGGTCGTCCATGGAGCACCTCGGCGAGCGGCGCCGGGGGCCCCGCCCTTGTGGCAGAAGACGTGCCAAGGGAAAGGCCAGAATCAGGGTTGGGCGCATCCCGGCCCGGTGAATCCCGGCCGCCCGCACCGGACCAAGCGGCATTTCCGCATTTCCACGGCCGGGAATTCTCCCACGCTGCGCGCCCATGTCGTCCTTCGACCCCGCCGCCTTCCTGGTCCGCTTCGCCGCCGACGCCGCGGACGCGGGTTTCGCGCGCGAGGACTTCGGGACGGTGGCGGGCCAAGCGCTCGCGGCCTTCACCCGTCCGGCGCCCCGAGCGGACGCTCCGACCATTTATCTCTCCGCGGGCATGCACGGCGACGAGCCCGCGCCGCCGGAGGCGCTGCGGCGGATGCTCGCCGCGGGGCGGTTCGACGACCGCTTCGGCTGGGTCCTTTGTCCCGTGCTCAACCCGACCGGCCTCGCCCGCGGCACGCGGGAGAACGCGGACGGCGTGGACCTGAACCGCGACTACAGGCAGCCGACCACGGCCGAGGTGCGCGCCCACGTCGCGTGGCTCCGGCGCCAGCCGCGCTACCACGCCACGTTCTGCCTGCACGAGGACTACGAGGCCGCCGGCTTCTACCTTTACGAGCTGAATCCCGACGGGCGCCCCACCCTCGCCGACGCCGTCCTCGCCGCGGTCGCGGCCGTCTGCCCGATCGAGACGGCCGCCATCATCGACGGCCGCGAGTCCGCCGCGCCCGGCATCATCCGGCCCGTCAGCGACCCGCTCCTGCGCGACCAGTGGCCGGAGGCGATCTACCTCCGGAACCACCACGCGACGCTCAGCTACACCTTCGAGACCCCGACCCCGCGGTCGTTCGAGCTGCGGGTCGCCGCGCAGGTCGCCGGCGTCGAGGCGGCGCTCGCCGCGCTCGCGGCCCATTCCGCCACCGCGTAGCCGGCGCCCGCCGGGCGCCTCAGGCCCCGATGAGGGCGTCGAGCTGGTCGAGGTACGGGCGCTTCTTCTCCTCCGGCAGGAGCGCGACCTCGAAGCCGTTCCGCGCGAGGCGCGCGAGCTCGGCGCGGCTGAAGCCGAGCGCGTGGGAGACGGCGAGGTACTCCTCGTTCAGCGTGTTGGCGAAGCAGAGGGGGTCGTCGGTGCTGAGCGTGCAGCGGATGCCGGCGTCGAGGAGGCGGCGGAGCGGGTGGGCCTCGAGCGAGGGCACGACGCGCAGGCCGACGTTGCTGAGCGGGCACACGTCGAAGGTCACGCCGCGCTCCGCGCAGAGCCGGACGACGGCGGGGTCCTCGATGGCGCGCACGCCGTGCTGGACGCGCGTGACGCCGAGGACCTCGACCGCCTCGCGGACGCGGGCCGCGCCGTCGAACTCGCCCGCGTGGCACTTCGTCACCAGCCCCGCCGCCCGGAAGCGCGCCCACCAGTCGGCGGTGGACGGGGCCGTCGGGATCGGCTCGTAGCCGTGGAGGTCCACGCCGGCGAGGCCCTCCCAGCCGGCGAGCGCCTCGACGAGGTGCCGCTGCGGCCCGAAGAAGATGTCGCGCGGCATGCCGGTGAAGACGCGCACGTGGAAGTGCTTGGGCGCGGCGCTGCGGATGGCGGCGATGATCTCCGGCCCCGGGACCCGGATGAAGTCCACCACGGGCAGGTGGAAGCTGGTCTCGACGTAGACCACGTTCTGCGCGTGGAGCCGGGCGAACATCAGCTTCGCCGCCTCGTAGTAGCGCTCGGCCGAGGTGAACCACGGCAGGGCGTTGTCGAGCAGCTGCCGCTCGAAGTCGGGGAAGCTGGCGTAGCGGTAGCCGCGCTCGCGGAAGGCGGGGGCGGCGGGCCAGCGGACCGGATCCCAGGCGTGGAGCAGCTCGTAGGGCAGCGCGCCCTCGACGTGGAGGTGCGTCTCCGTCTTGGGCAGCGCCTGGACGAAGGCGGGGAGCGAGGAGTCGGGCAGCATGACGTCGGTTCGCGCCGGGACCGGCGCGCTCACTTCGCGCGCAGCAGCTGGTCGGGGTTGAGCTTCTGCAGCGCCTTGGGGACGAAGAGGCCGTCCTTCCGGACGAGCTTGCCGTCGAACCAGATCTCGCCGCCGCCGTACTCGGGCCGCTGGATGCAGACCATGTCCCAGTGCACGGCCGACTTGTTGCCGTTGCCCGCGGTCTCGTAGGCCTGGCCGGGCGTGAAGTGGAACGAGCCGGCGATCTTCTCGTCGAAGAGGATGTCCCGCATCGGCTGGAGGATGTGCGGGTTGAAGCCGATCGCGAACTCGCCGATGAACCGCGCGCCCGCGTCGGTGTCGAGGATCTCGTTCAGGCGCTTCGTGTTGCTCGAGGTCGCCTCGACGATCCGGCCGGCCCTGAAGGTGAGGCGGATGTTGTCGAAGGCCGTGCCGAGGTAGACCGTCGGCGCGTTGTACGCGATCGTGCCCTCGACGCTGTCCTTCACCGGGCAGGAGAAGACCTCGCCGTCGGGGATGTTGCGCAGGCCGCCGCAGGGGATGGCGCCGATGCCCTTGATCGAGAAGCGCAGGTCCGTGCCCGGGCCCGTGATGTGCACGCGGTCGGTGCGGTTCATCAGGTCGGTGAGCGCCTTCATGCCCGGCGCGTAGCGCGAGTAGTCGAAGGTGCAGACGCGGAAGTAGAAGTCCTCGAAGGCCGCCGTGCTCATGCCCGCCTGCTGGGCCATGGCGGACGTCGGCCAGCGGAGCACGACCCACTTGGTCTTGTTCACGCGGTGGTCGAGCACGGGCTTGAGGATCTTCGAGACGAGCTGGACCTTCTCCGACGGGACGTCGGAGGTCTCGAAGATGTTGTCCGACCCGCGCACCGCGATGTAGGCCTGCATCTTCTGCATCCGGGCCAGCTCGACCGCCGCGGCCGTCTCGTACTGCGCCGCCTCGGCGCCCAGGAGCAGCTCGCGCGTGATGCGGGCGCGCTGGAGGTTGACGTACGGCAGCGCGCCGCGCGCGCGGGCCGCGCGGACGAGCGCGACGACGAAGAGGTCGGGGCAGTCGAAGGCGTCGATCAGGACGCGCTCGCCGGGCTTGAGTTCGGTGGAGAAGCCGGTCAGCACGCCGGCCAGTTGCGCATAACGCGGGTCGCTCATGCCGCAGTGAACGCCGCCACGCCCCGCCGTCGCAACCGGAAAACCGCGGCGGGCGCCCGGTGTAGGGCGGGGTCTCCCGACCCCGCCGCGACCGTCTTTCCAGGGTTCGCCGCCGGCAACGCGCGGGAACGTCCGGCGGGGTCGGGAGACCCCGCCCTACAGCCCAGGCGCGGGCCCGCGCCCCGGTCCGGAGCGTCACCTATCGGGTGACACGGCGGCCGCGGCCGCGGGCTCGGGCTCCTCGTTGGCGGGGCGTCCGCGGGGGAAGCAGATCTTGCCGACCGCCTCGGCGAAGTCGGCGGCGCCGCGCAGGATCTCGATCTCGAGGCGCAGGTAGTAGAGCGGCAGCGGGAAGCGGGCGTCGGCGGCGAGGCGCACGGCGTCCTTCTCGGTCGTGACGACGTACTCCGCCCCGGCGGCCTGCGCGGCCGCGAACACCTCGGCGAGGTCCTCGGCGGTGAACCGGTAGTGGTCGAGGAAGCGGCTGGCGTGCACGACCGACGCACCGCCCTCGCGCAGGAAGCGCTCGAAGCTCTCGGGCGTGGCGATGCCGCTGAAGGCGCCGACGCGCCGGCCCTTGAGGTCGGCCAGCGGCCGGCGCTCGTCGCCGCCGACGCGCTGCAGGTACTGCGGCCGGTGGGCGCACTCGATGATCTCCGCCTCCGGGTTGTGCGCGCGGATGAGCCTCTCCAGCTCCTCGTCGCGCACGCCGTTCGACTTGGTGAGGAAGACGTAGGACGCGCGGCGCAGGTGCTTGATCGGCTCGCGCAGGATGCCCCGGGGCAGGAGGAAGCCGTTGCCGAAGGGGTTGGTCTTGTCCACGAGCAGGAGGTTGAGCCTCCCCTTGAGCGGCAGGTACTGGAAGCCGTCGTCGAGCACGAGCGTGTCGCAGCCGAAGCGCTTGATCGCGTAGGCGCCGGCCTTGACCCGGTCCTTGTCCACGAGGACGACCACGCCCGGCAGGTTGCGCGCGAGCATGTAAGGCTCGTCGCCGGCGTGCTCGGAGTCGAGGAGCACGGTCTCGCCGTCGCTCACCACGCGCGGCGGCTCCGGCTCGGCGGCGGAGAAGTCGCGCCACCAGCGCTGCCAGAGCGGCGGGGCCTTGCTCTTGTAGCCGCGGCTGAGGATGGCGACCTTGCGGCCGCGGTCGCGCAGGGCCCGGGCGAACATCTCGACCACCGGCGTCTTGCCCGTGCCGCCGACGGTGAGGTTGCCGACCACGACCACGAGGCAGCCCAGCGGGGTGTCGTGGAAGATGCGGTGCCGGTAGAGCCAGAGCCGCGCCTGCACCAGGCCGTCGAAGAGCCACGAGCAGCCCTGGAGGAAGGCGCCGAAGACGAGCGCGCCCGTGCCCTCGCGCCGGCCCATGATGACATCGAGCCCGAACTGCTCGAATTCGTTGACTTTGTGGCGGAGCCAGCGGGCGGGCATGACGGGAAATCGCTTTGACGGGGCGGGTGCGGCGCCCGGTTATGGGCGAGTCCGGCCCGGCCGCGCAACACGCAACGCCGGCGCCGCGCCGCCCATGCCTCCGAAACTCTTCATCCCCGGACCCGTCGCCGTCTCGCCCAAGACCCTCGCCGCGATGCAGCGGCCGATGATCGGCCACCGCGGCGCCGAGTTCATCGCGCTCTACCGCCGCCTCACGCCCGGGCTCCAGGCGCTCCTCGGCACCGCCCATCCCGTCTACCTCGCCACCAGCAGCGCCTGGGGCGTGATGGAGGGCGCGCTGCGCAACGTCGCCCGCCGGAAGGTGCTCTGCTGCATGAACGGCGCGTTCTCCGACAAGTGGCTCGACGTCGCGCGCCGCTGCGGGCTCGACGCCCGGGAGCTGCGGTTCGAGTGGGGCCAGCCGGTCGACCCGGATGCGCTGCGCGCCGCGCTGGCGGCGGGCGGCTTCGACGCGCTGACGCTCATCCACAACGAGACTTCCTGCGGCTGCATGAGCGACTTGCCGGCTCTGGCCGCGGTGCTGCGGGAGTTCCCGGAGGTGGTCAGCATCGTGGACACGGTCAGCTCCTTCAGCGCCATGCCCATCGGGCAGGACGCCCTCGGCCTCGACATCGTGCTCGCCGGCTCGCAGAAGGCGCTCGCGCTCCCGCCCGGCCTGACCGTCTTCTCCGCCTCGCCCCGCGC
This sequence comes from uncultured Opitutaceae bacterium, assembly GCA_964460895.1. GTDB lineage: Bacteria > Verrucomicrobiota > Verrucomicrobiia > Opitutales > Opitutaceae > Didemnitutus. The sequence continues at coordinate 4,895 of CAYWTK010000029.1, read as the reverse complement.
GCTGGCCCGCGCGGCGGAGGTCGCGGGCCGCGGCTACTACTTCGACCTGCTGGAGTTCCAGCGCAACCACGAGGGCGGCATGACGCCGAGCACGCCCGCCCTCCCGCTGATCTACGCCCTCGAGTCGAAGCTGGAGGACATCGCCGCCGAGGGCCTGCCCGCCCGCTTCGCGCGCCACGCGCGCCTCAACGCGGCCGTCCGCGCCTGGGGCGAGGCCCGCGGCCTGCCGCTCTTCCCGCGCGCCGGCCACGGCTCGGTCACGCTCAACTGCCTCGCCAACGCGCGCGGCCTCGACCTGCCCGCGCTCAACGCCGCGCTGCGGCGCCGCGGCTTCGTCATCGACGGCGGCTACGGCCCGCTCAAGGGCCGCACGCTGCGCATCTCGAACATGGGCGACGAGACCGACGCGACCATCGCGGAGCTGCTCGCGGCGCTCGACGATTCGCTGCGCGAAATCGGCGCGTAGCGCGCGCGCCGCGCGCCCGCGCGCGCGACCCGGCGTGAAAACTAGGGCTTGAAATCGCCGGCGGCGGGCCGTAACCGCTCGCCCCTCCATGAAGTCCCTCATCATCGCCGAGAAGCCGTCGGTGGCCGCCGACATCGCGCGCGCGCTCGGCAAGGTGCCCAAGAAGGGGGACCACTACGAGGACGACGAGTACATCATCTCCTCCGCGGTCGGCCACGTGGTCGAGCTGCTGATGCCGGAGGACATCGACAAGAAGAAGTACGGGTTCTGGCGGCTGGAGACGCTCCCCATCATCCCCGACGAGTTCCAGCTCAAGCCGGTCGAGGACTCGAAGGACCGCTTCAACCTCCTCAAGAAGCTCATCGCCCGCAAGGACGTGAAGGAGGTCATCAACGCCTGCGACGCCGGCCGCGAGGGCGAGCTCATCTTCCGCAACCTCGCCCGCCTGGCGAAGAACAAGCACCCCGTCCGCCGCCTCTGGCTCTCGTCCATGACCAACGAGGGCATCCGCGAGGCCTTCGCCCACCTCCGCGACGACGCGGAGCTGCGCGGGCTGGCCGACGCCGCCCGTTCCCGCAGCGAGGCGGACTGGCTGATCGGGATCAACGGCACGCGCGCGATCACCAAGCGCATGTTCGGCTCGCGCGCGGGCAACGTCGCCTCCGTCGGCCGCGTGCAGACCCCCACCCTCGCCCTCGTCTACCAGCGCGAGCTCGAGATCCGGAACTTCGTGCCCCGCGCCTACTGGCGCGTCACCGCCCGCTTCGCCCTCGCCGCGGGCGAGTACGAGGGCGCCTACCAGCGGCCGGACTTCCGCAAGGGCGGCGACGAGCACGACCGCGCCGACCGCCTCTGGGACCAGGCCGCGGCCGAGGCCGTCGTCGCGGCCTGCGCCGGCCGCCCGCCGGCGGCGGTGACCGAGGAGCGCAAGGCCAGCACGCAGGCCGCGCCCCGCCTCTACGACCTCACCACCCTCCAGCGCGAGGCCAACGGCCGGTTCGGCTTCTCCGCCAAGCGCACGCTCCAGCTGGCGCAGGCGCTCTACGAGAAGCACAAGATGATCACCTACCCGCGCACGGACTCCCGGGCCCTGCCCGAGGACTACCTGCCCGTCGCGCGGCGCACGCTGGCCAACCTCCACGGCGGCCTCGGCGAGCACGCCCGCGCGGCGCTCGACCGCGGCTACGTGCAGTTCAGCAAGCGCATCTTCAACAACGCCCAGGTCTCCGACCACTTCGCCATCATCCCGACCGAGCACGAGGCCAAGCACCTCGACGAGGCCGAGGCCAAGCTCTTCGACATGATCGCGCGCCGGTTCGTGGCGGCGTTCTACCCGGCGGCGGAGTTCGACGTCACCACCCGCACCAGCACCGTGGCCGGCCACGCCTTCCGCACCGAGGGCCGCGTCCTCACCGCGGCCGGCTGGCTCGCCGTGTACGGCAAGACGGCGGCGGACGACGAGAATCCCGACGCCAAGGCGCTCCCCGCGCTGGCCGCGGAGGACGCCGGCCGCGCCGTCACCCTCGGCGCCCAGCTCCACGGCGAGGCCACCAAGCCGCCGCCGCGCTACACCGAGGCCACGCTGCTCTCCGCGATGGAGACGGCGGGCAAGCTGGTGGACGACGAGGAGCTGGCCGAGGCGATGAAGGAGCGCGGCCTCGGCACGCCGGCCACGCGCGCCGACACGATCGACGGACTCATCTACCAGAAGTACGTGGACCGCCAGCAGCGCGAGCTCGTGCCGACGGCCAAGGCCGAGCAGCTCCTCCAGTTCCTCGCCGCGGTCAAGGCCGACGACCTCACCAGCCCCGCCATGACCGGCGAGTGGGAGTTCCACCTCCGCCAGATGGAGCACGGGAAGTTCCCGCGCGAGAAGTTCATGGCGGAGATCGTCAAGGAGACCCGCGGCATCGTCGAGCGGGTCAAGGGCTTCGAGGAGGACGACTCGGTCGCGCGCGTGACCGACATCCCCTCGCCCACCGACGGCCTGCCGCTGCGCGAGACCCTGCGCGGCTACAAGTCGCAGGACGGCCAGTTCATGGTCTACAAGATCGTCGGCGGCCGGCGCATCGAGGAGGCCGAGGTCCGCGAGCTCGTGACCAAGGGCCAGGTCGGTCCGCTCGACGGCTTCGTGTCCGCCAAGACCCGCAACCGCTTCTCCGCCCTGCTCAAGCTCGTGCGCGCGGAGGAGGAGGCCAAGGACGGCACGAAGACGGTGAAGTGGAAGACCGAGTTCGACTTCGGCGACAAGGCCGACCTCGGCACGCTCGAGCCGTTCTGGACCGACCCCGCCACCGGCGCGCAGCTCTGCGAGAACGGCACCAACTACGTCCTGCGCGAGAAGGACCCGGCGGCCGAGGGCGGCTGGACGCAGGGCTTCCGCCTCGGGCGCATCCTCTGCCAGAAGCCGATCACCCGCGAGATGGTCGTGGACCTGATCGCGAACGGGAAGACCGGGCTCATCCAGGGCTTCATCTCGAAGAAGGGCCGCCCCTTCGACGCCTACCTCAAGAAGGAGGGCGCCCGCATCGCCTGGGAGTTCCCGCCGCGCGCGCCGAAGATCGGCAAGGACGGCAAGCCCATTGAACGCAAGGCCCGCGCCAAGGTGGACCTCTCCGGGGCCACGCTGCTCGGTCCCAGCCCGGCCCACGAGGGCGGCGAGCTGGTCGAGTCCGGCGACAGCTACTACGTCCGCAAGCCCGACCAGGACAACCGTTCGGTCTTCAAGCTCGCCAAGACCCTGTGCGGCAAGGAGCTCGGCCCCGACGTCGTCCGCCAGCTGCTGGCCGACGGCCGCACGGCGCTCATCGAGGACTTCGTCTCCAAGCGCGGCAGCAAGTTCGCCGCCCACCTCGTGCTCGGTCCGAAGAAGGACAAGGCGGAGTTCGAGTTCCCGCCGCGGTAGGCCGGCCCGCGGTTCCGCACCCGACCCTTCACCCTGGAGATGCGACGCCCTGGGGATGCGACGTCCTGGGGATGCGGCGCCCTCGCCGCGTTGGCCCGCGGACCGGGGCGGGGGCGCCCCGGCTCCACCCCTTGCATCTCTTGGGGATGCGCCGCCCTCGCGCGTCGGCCCGAGCCACCGGGGCGGGGGCGCCCCGGCTCCATGTCTTGTTTCGTGGGGATGCGCCGCCCCCGGCGCGTCGCCGGGACCTCGTTCTTCGGCTCGCGTCGCGGGCGAAACCGGCGCTGACTGCCGGCGTCTCACCGTCATGCGCCCCCTTCCCCTCCTGACCGTCGTCGTCCTCGCCCTCGGCGCCGCCGCCGCGGGCACCTACGCCTGGCAGCAGCACCGCGCCCTGCGCGCCGCGCGGGCGGACGCCGCCGCCCTCGAGGGCGAGCGGGCCGACCTGCGCAAGCGGCTGTGGGAATCCGAGCGCCGCCGCGGCGAGCTGGAGACGCAGCTGGCGCGCCGGCCCGCCGGGCCCGCGCCCGAGGCCGGCGCGACGCCGGCCTTCTCGCCCGAGGAGGCCGCGCTCGAGGCCCTGACCCGCGGAGGCGGACCCGACGGCGGCCGGGCCGGGCGGTTCTTCGCGCTGCTCGACGACCCGGACGTGCAGCGCCTCGCCTCGGTCCAGCAGCGCGCCGCGCTCGACGAGCGCTTCGCCGCCCTCTTCCGCAACCTCAAGCTCACCCCGCAGCAGCTGGAGAAGTTCAAGGACCTCCTCGTCGAGAAGCGCGCGGCCGTGGCCGACGTCATGGCCGCCGCCCGCACCGAGGGGCTCACGGGACGGGAGAACCGCGACGAGCTGCGCGCGCTGGTGCAGAACGCGCAGGCGGAGGTGGACGCCTCCATCCGGACGCTGCTCGGGGAATCCGGCTTCCAGCAGTACGAGAGCTACGAGCAGACCCTGCCGCAGCGGAACACCGTCGAGCGCCTCGGCCAGCGCCTCTCCTACACGAGCGCGCCGCTGAGCGTCGACCAGACCGAGCGGCTCGTGCAGGTGCTCGCCGCCAACCCCGGCGAGCGCGCCGCGGGCAGCCGCGCCAACGTGATGTTCGCCACCCCCGGCGGACGCATCGGGCTCGGCGGGGCCGGCGGAGCGCCCATCACCGACCAGGCGGTCGCGCAGGCCGCCACCGTCCTCCAGCCGACGCAGCTCCAGGCCCTGCAGCAGCTCCAGCAGGAGCAGCAGGCCCAGTCCCAGCTCGGGCAGATCATCCGCGAGCAGATGCGTCCGCGCCGCGAGACGCCGCCCCCGGCCGCGCCCCCCAAGGGCTGAGGCGCCGGGGGCCCTGCCGGTTGCGGATTCCTGCGCGCCGCTTGCCGCGCGGCCGTGAGGACAGACTTGGGGCTTGTCGCCCCGGAGCGGCGGGAGTTGAGTCGGCCAACCGCTTCCCGCCATGATCGTCACCACCGCCCAGCTGTTCAAGCACGCCTACGGCAAGTACGCCATCGGCGCCTACAACATCAACAACGCCGAGCAGG
>CAYWTK010000028.1:0-31698 GCA_964460895.1 uncultured Opitutaceae bacterium | reverse complement strand
AGAACTGCCTGCTCCTCGACGGCGTGCAGACGCCGCACTACAACTACGTCGGCGATTCCGTCCTCGGGAACAAGGCCCACCTGGGCGCCGGGGTCATCTGCTCCAACCTTCGCCTCGACCAGGCCGAGGTCGTCCTCCGCCTGCCCGAAGGGCCGGTCGCGACGGGCCTCCGCAAGTTCGGGGCCATCCTCGGCGACGGCGCCGAGGTCGGATGCAACGCGGTGCTCAACCCCGGCACGCTCCTCGGCAAGCGCGCGCTGGTGACGCCCTGCACCGCGTTCGGCGGGTACCTGCCTCCGGCGACCATCGCCCATGCGCGCCAGCAGGTGACGCACGTGAAGCGCCGGGACTGAGAACGTTCTCGTCATCGCTTCCCCTTCGCGTTCTCTCCTTGGTCTTTCCCGACCTGCGAGACAGAGCACGAACCGAACTTCCATGCCCCGCGTCCTCACCGGCATCACGCCCTCCGGCACCCTCCACATCGGCAACTATTTCGGCGCCATGCGCCCGGCCATCGAGCTGCAGGCGGGGGGCGACGCGTTCTATTTCATCGCGGATTACCACTCGATGACGGCGGTGACCGACCCGCGGCAGCGCCGCGAGTTCACGCGCGGCATCGCCCTGGATTGGCTCGCCTGCGGGCTCGACCCGGCGAAGGCGGTCTTCTGGCGGCAGAGCGACATCCCCGAGGTCTGCGAGCTGACCTGGATGCTCGGCTCGCTCACGCCGATGGGCCTGCTCGAGCGCGCCCACAGCTACAAGGACAAGACCGCGAAGGGCATCGACGCGAACTTCGGCCTCTTCGCCTACCCGGTGCTCATGGCGGCGGACATCCTGCTCTTCGACACCCACGTCGTGCCGGTCGGCAAGGACCAGAAGCAGCACCTCGAGATGACGCGCGACATCGCCATCAAGTTCAACCTCGCCTACGGCGAGACCTTCGTCGTCCCCGAGGAGCGCATCAGCGAAAGCGTCGCCGTCATCCCCGGCCTCGACGGTCAGAAGATGTCCAAGAGCTACGGCAACACGGTCGAGATCTTCGGCGACGAGAAGGCGCTGCGGAAGAAGATCATGGGCATCGTCATGGATTCCCGGACCCCGCAGGAGCCCAAGCCCGACGCCGACCGCAACCTCGCCATCCAGCTGCTGAAGCTGTTCGCGCCGGCCGACGTCGCGGCCGATTTCGAGGCGCGGTTGCGCGCCGGCGGACTCGGCTACGGCGACCTGAAGAAGGCGCTCTTCGAGCACTACTGGACCTATTTCGCGCCCTACCGGGCGAAGCGGGCCGAGTTGGTCGCCCATCCGGACTACGTCGACCAGGTCCTCCGCGACGGCGCCGCCCGCGCCCGCGCCGTGGCCGAGAAGACCCTCGAGCGCGCGCGCCGGAACTGCGGGCTGCGCTGATTCGAACGGGTTCGGTCCCGCGATGGCCGGGCCCGCCGCCGCGCCTCCTCGCGCATCGACAAATCCGGGGTTCCCCGCTTCGTTCCCGGTCGTCATGAACCCAGCGCACGCCGATATCGGCCGGCAACGCCAGCGGGCCATCTACGTCGCCGGGGTGGGGGGACGCCGTCCCGTGGTGCCCGTGGCGCCGGCGGAGCTCGAGGCCGCGGCGCGCGCGGCGATGTCGCCCGAGGCGTTCGCCTACGTCGCCGGCGGAGCCGGGCGCGAGGCGACGATGGCGGCCAACCGGGCGGCGCTGGACCGCTGGCAGATCGTGCCGCGGCGCCTGCGCGACTGCGAGACGCGCGACCTCTCCGTCGAGCTCTTCGGCCGGCGGCTGCCGACGCCGCTGCTGCTCGCGCCGATCGGCGTCGCCGAGATGGCCCATCCGGAGGCCGACCTCGCCGTGGCCCGCGCCGCCGCCGGCTGGGGCGTCCCGCACATCTACTCGAACCAGGCCTCCGTGCCGATGGAGCGCTGCGCCGCGGCGGCGGGCGCCGCGCCGCGCTGGTTCCAGCTCTACTGGAGCCGGTCGAACGACGTCGTCGCGAGCTTCGCCCGCCGCGCGGAGGCCTGCGGGTGCGACGCGCTCGTGCTGACGCTCGACACCACGATGCTCGGCTGGCGCCCGCGCGATCTCGACCTCGCCTACCTGCCGTTCCTCGAGGGCAAGGGCATCGCGCAGTACACGAGCGACCCCGTCTTCCTGCGCGAGGCGCTGGCCGAGGCTGCGACGGTTGGGGCGTCGCTTGACGACGCCCGCGCTCGCGGCGCGACTCCCGAACGGGCGCTGACGAGCGGCGCCCCTCCACCGAAGCCGCCGCTCAACTTCCAGACCATCGGCACCGCGCTCGCGCAGAAGGCGCATTTCCCCGGCGGCCTGCTCAAGAACCTCGCTTCTTCCGCGCCGCGCGCCGCCGTGCAGCGGTTCATCGCGACCTATTCGCGGCCCAACATCACGTGGGACGACCTGAAGTTCCTGCGCGCGCAGACCCGCCTGCCGATCGTGCTCAAGGGCATCCTGCACGCCGCCGACGCGCGGCTCGCGGTGGAGCACGGCGCGGACGGCGTCATCGCGTCGAACCACGGCGGCCGCCAGATCGACGGCGAGGTCGGTGCGCTCGACGCCCTGCCGGGGGTCGTCGAGGCCGTCGCGGGCCGCATCCCCGTGCTGTTCGACAGCGGCGTGCGCGGCGGGGCGGACGTCTTCAAGGCCCTCGCGCTCGGCGCCCGGGCCGTTTGTCTCGGACGCCCCTACGTCTACGGCCTCGCGGCGGCCGGCGAGGCCGGCGTGCGCGAGGTGATCGGCAACGTGCTCGCGGAGTTCGATCTGACGCTCGGCCTAGCCGGGTGCCGCGGCGTCGCCGAAGTCACCCGCGATTCCCTCGTCCGCGGGTAGGGCAAGGCCGGCTTCGGCGCGATATCTCACACCTCGGAGAACCGGCGACGGTGCGCTGTTGCGGAATTCGTGAGAATTTCGCCGCTCGCGTGAGGCGAAAGCCTCACGGGCTTCCGCTACGGTGTGAAGGGTCCGGGCTAGACCACCGCCGCGCGGGGCGCGGGCAGCGCCGCGATGCGCGCGAAGATGCGATCCGAGGCGATCTGGTAGCGTTCCTTGCCCGCCGCGGGTTCGTCGTACTGCGCCGCGGCGATGGGCGGGCCGAAGACGACGGACACCGGCGTGCCGAGGCGGGGCAGGGCGGCGCCGCGCCCGAACGCGGCGTGCGAGCCGAACACGCGGCAGGGCACGACGGGCGCGCCGGTCTTGCAGGCCATCAGGCCGACGCCCGCCTTGGGCCGCTGCAGCGTGCCGTCGGGCGAGCGCGTCCCCTCGGGGAAGAGCACCACTGCCCGGTCCTCGTGGAGCGCCTGCAGCACACGGCGGATGGCGCCGACGTCGCCGCTGTCGCGGTCCACCGCGATGCACTCGACGCGGTCCAGCCACCACGAGGCGACGCGGTTGCTCCACAGGGTCTTCCGCGCGAAGAATCGCATCTGCCGGTCCACCTGGCAGCCGACGAAGGGCGGGTCGAGGTGGCTGGCGTGGTTCGCCGCGATGAGGAACGGCCCGTGGCGCGGCACGTTCTCCAGCCCGGCGACCTCGCCGCGGAACCAAGCCTCGTAGATCCCGTGGGTGAAATAGTGGAAGAAGCCGTAGAACGGCGTCATCGCCAGCGGGTCGGGCGTGCGGGCCATGGCGCGCGGGGAGTCAGCCGAGCTTCGCCGCGATGGCCCGGGCCATCGTCTCCACGACCTGCTCGAGGGACAGGAACGTGGTGTCGATCGCCGTCGCGCCCTGGGCGCTCTGGTCGAGGCGCACGCGGTCGATCTGGTCGCGCTGGCCGATGACGTCCTGCCGTCCTTCCGCCGCGCGGCGCTTGGCGCGCTCGACCGGGTCGGCGAAGAGGAAGAAACGGCAGTCGGCCGCGGGGAAGATCTTCGAGCCGATGTCGCGGCCCTCCATCACGAGGCCGCGGAAGCCGTGCCGCCGGGCGACGTCGGCCTGGCCGCGCTGGTAGCCGATCAGCACCTCGCGGACGGCGGGCACGGCCGCGTAGTGCGCCACGTGCTCGTTCACCGCCGCGCTCCGGATCTCGTCCCCGGCGGGCTCACCGCCGATCAGCATCCGCGCGGAACGGCCCTCCAGCCGCGTGTCGAAGCGGAGCTGCGGAAGCACCGCCTGCAGGCCGGCCGCGTCGGCCGGCGGGACGCCGCGCCGCAGAAGCTCGCTGGTGATGTGGCGATAGAACGAACCCGTGTCCACGTGCAGCAGGTTGAAGCGGTCCGCGAGGATGCGGGACGACGACGACTTGCCGGAGGCGGCGCCGCCGTCGATGGCCACGATGAGGAACGGAGAAGCGGACATGGGAGGGATCGATCCGAAGGACGGGGAACTCGGGAGGTCAGGTCGCGGCCGGACCGCTGTTTCCTGACTGCCTGATTTCCCCATCGTCGGCTCTTGAGGCCTCATGAGAGGCCGTGCGCAGCCGGGCCAGCAAGTCAAAGAATGCCGGGAAGGTCTTCGCGCAGCAGGCGGGGTCCCTGATCGTCAGCCAGGGGCGGCCGTCGCCGTGGAGGTCGTGGCAGCCGAGGATCGCGAAGCTCATCGCGAAACGGTGGTCGTGGTAGGTCTCGATCTCGACCCCGCCGGCGAGCGGGCGCGGGTGGATCTCGAGGGCGTCCTCCTCCTCGACCACGTGCTGGCCGAGGCGCCGCAGTTCGGCGGCGGCGCCGGCGACCCGGTCCGTCTCCTGCTTCCGCGTGTGGGCGATGCCGGTGATGCGGGTCGGGCCGTCGAGCAGCGGGGCCACCGCGGCGAGGGTGAGGAAGGTGTCGGAGAACTCGCGGAAATCCCGGCTGACGCCCCGCCGCGCCGCGCCCGCGGGGAAGGAGAACGCCTGCGGCCCGTCGCGCCGGAGCCCGACCGCCGTGAGCACGTCCGCGAACCGCATGTCGCCCTGCAGCGTCCCGCCGTAGTTCGGCAGGGTGAGGCTCCCACCGGTCACCAGCGGCAGGGCGAGGAAGTAGCTGGCCGCCGAGGCGTCGCCCTCGATGGCGTAGTCCGCCGGCGCCGGCCGGAACTGCCGCACCATCGCCTCCGTCATCGCGACGAAGGGCTTGGACCCCGCGGCGCCCGTCAGCCGCACGGTCAGCGGCGCGCGGGCGTGCGGTGCGACCATCAGCAGGGCGGAGAGCATCTGGCTGCTCTCCGAGGCGTCGAGGGCGACCTCGCCGCCGGGGAGTCCGGCCGTGCGGAGCGTGAACGGGAAGGTCCGCGCGTCGGCCCGCGCGCCCTGCGACTCGAGGGCGGCGAGCAGCGCGCCGATCGGCCGCCGCCGCATGGCGGTGTCGCCGTCGAAGCGGTAGACGCCGTCGGGCCGGAGGCAGACGAACGCGGTCAGGAACCGCGCCGCCGTGCCGGCGTTGCCGACGTCGATGACAGCCTCGCGCGCGGGGATGACGCCGCCGCGACCGACGACCGCGATCGTGCCCGCGGCCTCGTCGGTCGCGACGTCGAACCCGAGCGCCCGCAGCGCCGCGACCATGATGCGCGTGTCGCGGCTGAAGAGCGCGCCGCGCAGCGTGACCGGGCGGTCGGCGAGGGCGGCGAGGAGGAGCGCCCGGTTGGTGATGCTCTTCGAACCCGGAAGGTCCACGCCGCCGCGGACCGGGCGGGTGAAGGGGACGATCGGCAGCCTTTCCGGCAGCGCGCTCATGCGGGCGGCGGACGGAACGGGTCGCGGAACGCCTTGCCCCGCTCGAGCACGGCCTGGACCTCGAACCAGTCGCGGTTGGCCAGCGCGCGCTCCAGCCCGTGGAGCTCGTCCTGGTACCCGCGCAGGGCCCGCAGCACCTCGTCGCGGTTCTGCTCGAGGATGGTGCGCCAGAGCTTCGGGTCGCTCCCCGCGATGCGCGTGGTGTCCCGCAGGCCGCCGCCGGCGAAGTTCCGCCAGCGGACGTCGCGCCGGGCGAGCGCGGCGCAGAGGGTCGAGGCCAGCACCTGCGGCAGGTGGCTGATGTGGGCGACGATCTCGTCGTGCGCGTCGGGTGCGACGGTGGCGACCTCCGCGTCGAGCGCCGTCCAGAACGCCGCCACGCGCTCGGCCGCGGCCGGCGGGGTGTCCTCGCGCGGGGTGACGAACACCGTGCGCCGGACGAAGAGGTCGGGCCGCGCGTGCTCCCAGCCGGTCTTCTCCGAACCCGCCATCGGGTGCGAGCCGACGAAGGTCGCCGCCGGCCCGAGCGCGCCGGGGGCGAGGCGGCAGATCTCCGCCTTCACGCTGCCGACGTCGGTCACGACCGCGCCGGGCGCGAGCGCGGGGGCGATCTCCGCGGCGAGCGGGACGATGCGGTCCACGGGCGGGCAGAGGACGACCAGATCGGCGCCCACCACCGCGGCCGCGGGGCTGTCCTCGACCGCGTCGCACCAGGGCTGGCCGCGCAGCCGCAGCCGGACCTCGGGCCGCCGGGCCCAGACGGCGATGCGCGCCGCCGCGCCGAAATGCCGCGCCGCCTGCGCGACGGACGCGCCGAGCAGGCCGGGGGCGAGGATGGCGAGGCGGACGGACACGGCGCAACGGAAGGGCGCGGAGGCGGGGTTGTCGAGCCCCGGAGCCGGGTCCGATCCGCGATGACACGGCGGGCTATAGGCGATCAGCTATCGGCGATCGGCTCTCCGCTTGGTTGCCCCTGTCATGACCGCGCCCCCTCGGACGTTCGCCGCTCGCCCCTCGTCTTTCGACGCTCTCAGCCTCCGCCCAGCTTCCGGATGCGGGCGAACTCGGCGGCGGTCAGCGGCATGACCGAGAGCCGTCCCTGGCGCACGAGGGCGATGCCCTGCAGCGCCGGGTCCGCCTTGATCGCCGCCAGCGGCACGGCCCGCGGCAGCGGCCGGTCGGGGACGAGGTCGACCGCGACCCAGTCCGGCTCGTCGGCCGTCGGGTCGGGGTAGGCGGCCCGCGCGACGCGCGCGACGCCGACCACGGCCTTTTCGTCGCCCGTGTGGTAGTAGAACACCGCGTCGCCCGCCTTCATGCCGCGGAGGTGGTTGCGCGCGGCGTGGTTCCGCACGCCGGTCCAGGCGGTGCGGCCGTCGCGCACGAGCGCGGACCACGGGTAGTCGTCGGGCTCCTGCTTCACGAGCCAGTATTGCGTTGTCATGGGCGGGAGAGCTGTGGTTGCGTGCGGCTCATGGAGGAGCCGCAGGACCCCGAGCTGAGAAAGAAAGCCGAGCGCGCGCAATACATCCTCTACGGGGCGATGGTCTTCTTCCTCGTCCTGCCGCTCGTCGTGATGTGGCTGACGGGCAAGGGGCCGTTCAAATGAGGCGATGAAGGCCACGCTCATCGCCATCCGCTTCCTGTTCCTCCTGCTCTGCCTGGCCGGCAGCTGGCTGGTTGCCTACACCATCCGCGAGTGGGACGCCTACCGCTGGGTCGCGGTCGCGGTCGGCGGGCTCATCGGCGTGCTCGTGATCCTCGTGGACGTCCTGCTCAAGGGCTTCTCCCTGCGCGGACTCACCGCCGTCACCTTCGGCCTCGGCGTCGGTTCGCTCGTCGCCTGGCTCATCGGCACCTCGCCCCTCCTGGAGCAGGGCGATCCGCAGGTGATCTACCTCGTGCGGCTCGCGCTCTTCGTCATCTGCATGTACCTGGCCACGGTCATCGCGCTGCGCGGCCGCGACGAGTTCAACCTCGTCATCCCGTACGTGCGGTTCGTGCCCCACGAGGTGGACGTCCCCCTCGTGGTGGTCGACACCAGCGCGCTGATCGACGGGCGCATCGCGCGGCTGTGCGAGACCCAGTTCATGGGCGCCGCGCTCATCATCCCGTCCTTCGTGCTGACCGAGCTGCAGCACATCGCCGACTCGCCCGACCCGCTGAAGAAGGCGCGCGGGCGGCGCGGGCTCGACGTGCTCAACGAACTCCGGCGCATCAAGCACATCGACATCCGCATCCACCAGAGCGAGGTCACGCGCCGCCAGGACATCGAGGCCAAGCTGGTCTTCATCGCCCAGTCGCTGCGCGCCAAGCTGCTCACGACCGACTTCAACCTCGCCAAGATGGCCCAGTTCCACGGCGTGCCCTGGCTCAACCTCCACGCCCTCTCCCAGGCCGTGCGGCCGGAGGTCGTCATCGGGGAGCACATCGACGTCGAACTCTCCAAGCCGGGCAAGGACGAGGGTCAGGCCGTGGGCTTCCTCACCGACGGCACGATGGTCGTGGTCAACAACGGCCGCGCCTTCCTCGGCAAGCGCGTCTCCGCCGAGATCACCGGCGTGCTCCCGACCGCCGGCGGCAAGATGGTCTTCGCCAACTTCATCGGCGAGATCGAGCCCTCCTGATCTCCGGCCGGCGCGCTCAGCGCCCCGCCAGCCAGTCCTCGAGGTCGGCCGTCGAAGCGAGTTCGCGGTAGAACTGGCACTCGGGGTCGAGGAGCGAGGCGTAGGCCGGTTCGGCGAAGCGGCGGCAGTGGAGGAGGACCTTGGCCCGGTGGCCGGGCGCGCGCACGAGGCGGCCGAGGGCCTGGTTCACCTTCTGCAGGCCGGGGATCTGGTACACCCGCCGGAACGCGGCGTCGCGTCCGAGCGCGTCGAAGGCCGCCAGCCGCGCCTGCTGCACGGCGTTGACCTCCGGCAGCGCGGGTCCGACCACGACCGCGTGGGTGACGCGGCCGCCGAGGCGGTCGATGCCCTCGGCGAAGCTGCCGCCGAGCACGAGGAAGAGCGCGTCCGAGAACGCGAGGCCCTCCTCCACCCAGGCCTCCTGCGCCGCGAGGTCGGGCAGGCGCGGCTGCAGCGCGACGCGCAGCGGCGAGCCGCCGTTCTCCAGCGCCGCGCGCACGGCCTCCGCGTACGCGTACGAGGGGAAGAACACGGCGACCGGCCCGCCGGCGGCGGCGCCCATCCGCTCGATCGCCTCCGCAGTCGTGCCGTGGTGGGACGCGCGGTCGCGCAGCGTGGTCGAGACGCGGCGGTCCACCGCGACGTCGAACGCGCCGCGCCGCCAGGGCGCCTCGGCGCGCGCGGCGGTCCACGCGCCGCGCTCCAGGCCGCAGGCGGCCGCGAAGGCGTCGAAGGGCGCGAGCGTGGCCGACAGCAGCACGGCGCCCCCGAAGGACGCGAGCGCGGCGCCGATCGCCGGGGCGGCGTCGAGGCAGGTGACCGACAGCTCGCCCGGACGCCGCGACCAGAGCAGCCGCGGCAGGCGCGCGTCGTCGAGGTCCTCGGCGAGGCGCGGCAGGCCCCAGAGGGCCTCCGCGTGGCGCGGCCCGAGCGCGGCGGAGTCGGGCGGCTCGGCGACGACGCGCTCCGCCACGCGGTCGAGCGCGTCGCGCAGCTCGGCCTCCAGCGCGGGGTCGAGCGCGGCGCACGGGGCCACGCGCGCCAGCGCGCGGAGCCAGCCCTCGAGCGCCAGCCGGAGCGCGGCCGGCGCGCGCAGGTGGTCGAGCTCCGCGAGGAGCATCCGGCCGGCCGCGTCGTCCGCGACGTGCGAGTGCGCATCGGCCACCCGGCCCGGCAGGTTGTGCGCCTCGTCCACGACGAGCAGCGTCCGCGCGGGATCGAAGCCCGGCTGCGATTCGAAGAGTGCCCGCACGTCGGGGGCGAAGACGTAGTTGTAGTCCCCGACCCAGACGTCGTGGGCCGCGAGCGCCGTCCGCGTGATTTCGTACGGGCAGACGCGCGCCTCGCGCCCCGCCGCGCGGAGCTCCTCGAGCGGCGCCCCCGGCCCGGCCCCGGCCGCGAACCGCGCGAGTCCGCTCGTCGGCCAGCGCTCGGCTGCGCCGGCGAGGTAGCCGCAGGCGTCGCGCACGCAATGGAAGACGTCGTTCACGCAGTGCTCCGACTTGCTGCGCACCTGCCAGACGCCGAGGCCGTCCGACTCGGGCAGCATCCGCCGCAGGGTCTCGACCACCGGCAGCTGGCCGGTGGACTTGCCGGTCAGCCAGACCAGCCGGTCGAAGCGCCCCGTGCGGAGGCGCTCCAGCGCGAACTCGAGCACGCAGCCGGTCTTGCCGAATCCGGTCGGGGCCTCCAGCAGGAGGCAGGTCGGCCCGTCCGCGGACGCCGACGACTCGGGCAGGAACTCCGCGAGGCGCCGCCGCAGGTCGTCCTGTCCGGGGCGCAGGCTGGGGAAGGGCGGCGCGAAGCGGAGGCGCCGGCGGCGCTCGGCCGCCGCGCGCTGGCGGTCGAGGAAGCCGACGACGACCTCCAGCTGGTGCGCCACGAGCGCCTCGTCGAACGGGGTCAGCGCCACCGTCTGGAGCAGGCCGGAGGTGGCCTCGACGAAGACGAGCTCCGCGCGCCGGACCGGCGCGCCGAGGGCGCGGCGCAGGACCGCGTAGGTCGCGGCCTGCAGGAACCAGTCGCCGTGCGCCGTCCGCAGGTCGGTCTCGTCCGCCGGCAGCGGGTGCAGGATGGTCTTGATCTCGCGGAGCACGTCCGCCTCCAGCTGGTCCACGCGGCCGCCGAGCTCGAGCGTCCAGCCGCGGTGGACGAGCCGGCCCTCGACCGGCACCTCGAAGGCGGGCGCGGCGCCGGGGGCGGCGGACGCCTCGGCGCGCGCGCGCAGCTCCGCGTGCCAGCGCTGCCCCAGCTCGGCGCGCCAGCGGCCGGCGTTGCCGTTTCCGCCCTCGCTCGGCCCCGTCGAGAAGCCCGCGAAGTCCCCGACGCTCAGTCGGGCGGTGCGGGTGGCGAGGTCGAAGTGCATGGCGCGTCGCGCCGATGGACTCAGCGATGCCGGCGCCCCGCAAGAAGGGAGTGGGAATCTCCGCCGGCGGACGGCGTCCCTGGGGATGCGGCGCCCTCGCCGCGTCGGTCCCGGACCGGGACGGGGGCGTCCCGGCTCCAGGGGCCTGCTAGCCGAGGCGGATCTCGGTGTCGCCGGCGACCCAGGCCTCGAGGGCCTGGGTCAGGCGGGCGACGTCGTCTGCGGCGGGCGCGGGGTCGGCGGCGGCGGCGTGGAGGAGGGCGGCGGCGGTCGCGCGGTCGGCGGGGGGTAGTCCCTGCCACCAGTGCTGCTTCACCGGGTAGCCTTCGTCGCGGAGGAAGCGGTAGAGCGCCTTGAGCCAGACGAGGTCCGGCCGGGCGCCTCCGTCCAGCGCGCCGAGTGCCTGGTGAAGAAGCGCGGCGATCGGCGCGCGCGAGTCGTCGGGCACGGGATTGCGCTGCACGAGGCGCGCGAGCCGCGCGGCGGACTGGAGGCTGGCGTAGGAGCGGCCGATGCCCGGGCGGCGGGCGAGGTGCCGGTGCTCCTTGATGAACCACGTGCGCCCCTGCGAGCGGGATTCGAGCCAGAGCTCGGCCTCGTCGAAGAGGTCGAGCGGCGGCGGCTGGCCGGCGGCCTGACGCGGGAGCCGGCGCAGGCAGAGTAGCCCGCCCTCGGTCCCGCTGAAGACGCCGACCTGCTCGAACGCGTCCGATCCCGACGCCTGCCGGGAGAGGACGACGGCCGTGGTGTGCAGCGCCGCGGGCACCTCGCGCTCAGCCCCGGGGATCGGTCAGGGCGGGATTGGCCGGGACCACCGCGGGCGTCGCGCCGTCCCCGGTCGGCCAGGGCGGGACCACGGCGCCGCCGGAGATGATCATCTTCATGCCGTCGCCGACGGACATCTCGAGTTCGATGATCTCCTCGCGGGGCAGCATGACGAGGAAGCCCGTGGTCGGGTTGGGCGTCGTGGGGATGAAGACCGTCCAGACCTCGTCCTTCGTGCGCGCCTGCGGCTCGCCCTGCGCCTTGTTGGTGAGGAAGCCGACCGAGTACATCCCGGCGCGGGGGAACTGCACGAGCACGACCTTGGAGAAGAGGTTGCGGTTCTGGCTGCTGAACGTGTCCACGATCTGCTTCACCGTGCTGTACACCGTCCCGATGCCGGGGATGTTGAGGATGAACCGCTCCGCCACGGCGCCGAAGTAGCGCCCGAGGAAGAGCCGCGAGATGTAGCCGAGCACCGTGACCAGGACGATGACGATGAGCGTGGAGAGGATGTCCCAGCCCACGGCGAGGCTCGGGTTGTTGCGGAGGGCCTCCGGGACGTAGAAGAAGAAGATGTCGCGGAATCCGCCGCCGACCTTCTCGACCAGCCAGCTGAAGACGAGCCACGTGACCGCGACGGGGGCGAGCAGGAGCAGTCCCGTGAAGAACGCGTTGCGGAGGGAGGCGAGGCGGGTTTCGGCCATGGAAGTCGGGATGCTTCCCGCGGGGGAGGCCCGAGGCAAAGGGGAAATCAGCGCAGCCGGAAGGCCGGCACGGCGTCCGCCGCCGCGAGCAGGCGCAGGGCCCGCGCCTCGGCGGCGCGCATCCGGCGCTTCCGCTCCGGACGCAGGTCGTCGTAGCCGGCGAGGTGCAGCCAGCCGTGCACGAGGTAGAGCGTCAGTTCGGCCGCGAAATCCCGGCCGTGCCGGCGCGCGTAGGCGCGGGCCGTGTCGGCCGAGACGCAGATCTCGCCGGCCACGCCGGCGGCCGGGTCGCCCTCGAAGGTGATGACGTCGGTGGTCGACGGGTCGTCGAGGAAGTCGTCGTGGAGCCGGGCCAGGTCGGCGTCGGTCAGGAAGACGACCGAGAGCTCGCCCGGCGGGCACGGCGAGGCGTCGGGGTCGCCGCCGCGGCGCGTCCGGTGCGGGCCGTCGGCCGGGCGCGGGCGGAAACCCGCGTCGAGCGCCGCCAGCGCGCGCCGCACCTGCGCCGCCGGGGCGACGAGCCGCGGGTGCCGGTTCTGCACGGCGATGGCGCGGGCGGCGGGCACGGCGGGCTCAGGACTCCGGCGGGTGGCCGGGACGGGCGGTGTCGGTCGGCGACGACTTGGCCTTCTCGTAGGCGTCGATGATGCGCTGCACGAGCGGGTGACGGACGACGTCGGCGCCGGAGAAGTGGTGGACCTCGATGCCGGCGATGCCGCGGAGGATGCGCGGGGCCTGGAGCAGGCCGGAGGACTTCGCCCGCGGCAGGTCGATCTGGGTCACGTCGCCGGTCACGACCATGCGCGACTCGTCGCCGAGCCGGGTGAGGAACATCATCATCTGCTCCGGCGTGGTGTTCTGCGCCTCGTCGAGGATGACGAACGCGTTCGAGAGCGTGCGGCCGCGCATGTAGGCGAGGGGGGCGATCTCGATGATGCCCTTCTCCGCGAGCTTGGCGGCGTCCTCGGCCGACAGCAGGTCGTGCATCGCGTCGTAGAGCGGGCGCAGGTAGGGCAGGATCTTCTCGCGCAGGTCGCCGGGCAGGAAGCCCAGGTTCTCGCCCGCCTCGACGGCGGGGCGGGTGAGGACGACGCGCTGCACCTGGTTGCGCAGCAGCGCGGTGATGGCGGCGGCCATCGCGAGATAGGTCTTGCCCGTGCCGGCCGGGCCGATGCCGAAGACGATCGGGCTGCGCTGGATGGCCTGCAGGTAGAGCTTCTGGCCGATCGTCTTGGGCACGATCGTGCGCTTGGCCGTGCCGATCTGGACCGGCTCGGAGAAGAGCGCGCGCAGGCGGGCCGGTCCGTCGGTGCCGAGGTAGGTCGCGAGCAGCCGGTGGAAGTCGGCCGTGCGCAGCGCGAGTCCCTGGGTGCGGCCCTGCTCGAGCAGCTGGAGGAATTCCTCCGCCTGCGCGACGGCGGCGTCCGCGCCCTCCAGCCGCAGCCAGTCGTCGCGGGTCGCGAGTCGGACGCCGAGCTTCTCCTCGAGGAGCCCGAGGTTGGCGGGATCGTTGGCGTAGAGCTGCGCGAGCTGGCGGCCGGACGGGTACTGGAGGGTCTTGGTGGGCAAGGGGAGGGGAGCGGGGAGAAGTGAGCGGGGATCGGTGCGTGGAGGCCGGGAGTGGGGTGGAGCGGAAGCCGGGAGGCTTTCGGTTTTTGGGACGGCGGCGAAGCGCTGACGGGTTCCCCGGCGATGCGGGCGCTCAGACCCGCTCCGGCAGCGTGCGGGCGACTTCGGCGAGGCGGCGGTACATGGCTTCGAGCGACTGCGGGAGCACGCGCGCGCCGCCGATCACGGGCATGAAGTTCGTGTCGCCGGCCCAGCGGGGCACGATGTGCGCGTGCAGGTGGGGGATGCTGCCGCCGGCGGCGGCGCCGAGGTTGAAGCCGACGTTGAAGCCGTTGGGCTTGAGCGCGGCGCGGAGCAGCTCCTGGCCGTACACGATTTCGTCCATCAGGTCCGCCCGCTCCTCCGCCGACAGCTCGACCAGGTCCTTCACCGCGCGGAACGGCACCGCCATCAGGTGGCCCGCGTTGTACGGAAAGCGGTTCAGCACGAGGTAGCTCAGCCGGCGGCGATGGACGATCAGCGCCTGCGCGTCGTCCCCCAGCGCCGGCAATTCCGCGAAGATGTCTCCGCCCGTCGCCTGGCGCGGGGCCTCGATGTACTCCATGCGCCAGTAGGCGTGAAGATGATCCATTGCCCGGAACGCTAGGGACTTGGGCGGCGGTGTCAAAGCCCCGCCTTGACAGGACCGGGCGTTCCGAACCAAGTATGACGACCGTCATATCATCGATGCGCTACCCCGCCGAACACAAGACCGCGACCCGCCGCCGCATTCTGGAGGCGGCGAGCGCGGCGTTCCGCGAACGCGGGGTGGCGGCGACGGGGGTGGACGAGGTGATGCGCCGGGCGGGCCTGACCCACGGCGGCTTCTATGCGCATTTCCGCAGCAAGTCCGCGCTCGTGGCCGAGGCGTGCGCGACGGGATTCGACATGGGCGCGCCCAACCTCGACCGCATCGCGGCCCTGCCGACGGCGCGCCAGCGGGTGCGCGCGCTGGTCGCGAGCTACCTGAGTCCGCACCACCGCGACAACCGGGCGGGCGGCTGCCTGGTGGCCGCGCTGGGACACGAGGCGGCCCGGCCCGACGGCCGCGCGCGCCGCGACTACGGCGACGCCCTCCAGCGGCACCGCGCCCGCGTGGTCGCGGCGCTGCGGATGCATCCGGATCCCGCGGAGAACGAACGCCTCGCCACGTCGTTGCTCGGCCTCCTCGTCGGCTCCCTCATCGTCGCGCGCTCGCTGCCCGACGAGGCGTCGAGCCGCGCGGTCCTGGCCCAGACCCGCGACACCGCCCTCGCGCTCTTCGCCCCGCGCGCCTGAACCTTCCGCCCTTCCACCCATGAACCCGTCCCTCGTCCAACCCCGCCGCCGCGTCGTCGTCACCGGCCTCGGCGCCGCCTCCCCCGTCGGCCTCACGGCGCCCGACACCTGGTCCGCGCTCGTGGCCGGCCGCTCCGGCATCGGCCCGATCACCCGCTTCGACGCCGCCGACTGCCCGGTGCGCATCGCCGGCGAGGTGCGCGGCTTCGACCCGCTGCGTCCGCTGGCGGCGCCGGTCTTCCCCCGCGGGGCGGGGACCGAGGCGGTGACCGCGGCGTTCTCGCCGAAGGACGCGAAGAAGTTCGGCCGCTTCACCCTGCTCGGGTGCGTCGCGGGGCTCGAGGCGTACGTGGACAGCGGGCTCGACGCGCACCGCGCCGCGATCGCCCCCGATCGCCTCGGCGTCAACCTCGGCGTCGGCCTCGGCGGCCTGCCCGAGATCGAGGCGACGCACGATACGTGGCGGCGCGACGGCTTCCGCAAGATCTCGCCGTTCTTCATCATCCAGATCGCGCCCAACCTCCTCGCGGGCCAGCTCAGCCTCCTGCTCGACCTGCGCGGCCCCAATATGTGCACGGCGTCGGCCTGCGCCACCAGCGGCCACGCCCTCGGCGAGGCCGCCGCGGCCGTGGCCCGCGGCGACGTGGACGTGATGTTCGCCGGCGGCGCGGAGTCCACGATCACGCCGCTCGCCATCGGGGCCTTCGCGCAGATGCGCGCGCTCTCCAAGCGCAACGACGACCCGACGGCGGCGTCGCGGCCCTACGACGCGGACCGCGACGGCTTCGTGCTGGGCGAGGGCGCCGTCGTCTTCGTCCTCGAGGAGCTGGAGCACGCCCGCCGCCGCGGCGCGCGCATCTACGCGGAGCTGCGGGGCTACGGCGCCTCGGCCGACGCCCACCACCTCTCCTCGCTCGCCCCGGGCGGCGAGGGTTCGCAGCGCTCGATGCGGGCGGCGCTCGCGTCGGCCGGCCTCCAGCCGGCGGACGTGGACTACGTCTCGGCCCACGCCACCTCCACGCCCGGGGGAGACGGCGAGGAGGCCGCGGCGATCGCGGCCGTCTTCGGCGACGCGCGGGGCCGGCTCAACGTCAGCGGCGTGAAGTCCATGACCGGCCACCTCCTCGGCGGCGCCGGCGCGATGGGCGCGTTCGCCGCCGTGATGGCCATCCGGGACGGCGTCGTGCCGCCGACCATCAACCTCGCCCACGTCGAGCCGGCCTGCGCGGCCCTCGGCCTCGACTTCACGGCCAACACGGCGGTCCGCCGCGAGGTGCGCGCCGCGCTGTCGAACTGCTTCGGCTTCGGCGGCACCAACGCGTCGCTCGTCTTCGCCCGCGCCTCGTGATCGCGCCCCGTTGTAGGGCGGGGTCTCCCGACCCCGCCGCGAGCGTCTCTTCAGGATCCGCTCCTGGAATCGCGGGCGCGCGTCGGCGTGGTCTTGTCCACCCGCCCCGCACGCGCGACGTCGATCCCGTGTCATGAGCGACATCCTCCTGCAGGCCGCGGCGAAGCGCGGGGTGGCGATCCCGCCGCCGCCGCACGACGCGGCGGCGCTCGGCGCGCTGGCGGCGGGCGTGTTCCTGCAGCCCGTCCGCGGGGGCCGGCGTATGCCGCGCGAGGAGGCCTACTTGGCGTCGGCGCGGACGTGCCGCGTGACGACCTCCGTCGGCGCGCTGGCGGCCTGGGAATGGGGCGAGCCCGGGGCGCCGCTGGTCGGCCTGGTGCACGGGTGGGAGGGGCACGCCGGCCAGCTCGGGGCCTTCGCCGGACCGCTCGCCGCGGCGGGGTTCCGCGTGCTGGCGTTCGACGCGCCGGGGCACGGCGACTCGCCCGGCGACGAGGCGCACGTGCCGCTGCTCGCGCGGCTGCTGCCGGAGATCGAGGCCGTGGTCGGCCGGTTCTTCGGTTTCGTCGGCCACTCGATGGGCGCGGCGGCGGCGGCGTTCAGCATCGCCCGCGGCACCGCGCCGCGCGCGCTCGTGCTGCTGGCGCCGCCGATGAGCATGCGCGAGCGGGTCGAGCGCGTGTCGGCCCGGCTCGCGCTGGGGCCGGACGTCCACGCGGCCTTCGTCGCGGCCGTCGAGTGGAGGACCGGGGTGTCGTTCGCCGACGTGGACATGGACGCTCTGGCCGACCGCGCGCCGTGCGCGCTGCTGGTGTTCCACGACCCGGAGGACTCCGACACGACCTTCTCCGAGTCCGCGCGCATCGTCGCCCGCTGGCGCGGCGCGCGGCTCGTGCCGTGTCCCGGACGCGGCCACTACCGCCTCCTCGCGACCCCCGAGGTCGTGCGGCAGGCGGTGGAGTTCCTCGCGGCGGAGGCGGCCGAGCCCGGAGCAGGCGGTCGAGCCAGGTAGTCCGGGCTCTCCGAGCACGGGTCGCGCGCGGCGCCGCGTGTGTGCACCTCCCAAACCCCGGCGCCCGGAGGTCGCCGGCTACCCGCCGCGCCTTTGGATGGTGGCACGCGTGAGGTCTTGGTCGGCTCATGCGGTCGCATCGGGCCGCACGGCTCTCCCTTCGCGGCCGGTCGCTGGCCCTACGCGGGGTCGGCGGGCTTGCGCCTCGGCGCGGGGGCCGGCAGCCTTTTGCCGATGGCCCTCGACCGTCGGCTCCTCGTCTTCCTCGGCCTGCTGCTGCCGGTGCTCGTCTGGTCCGGCATCGGGCCGCACGACCGGCTGACCTGGTTCCTCGAGGTCGCGCCGGTGCTTATCGGCGTGCCGCTGATCCTCGCGGTGCAGCGGCGGTTCCCCCTGTCGACGCTCCTGCTGGCGCTCATCTGGCTGCACGCCGTCGTGCTGGTCGTGGGCGGCCACTACACCTACGCGCTCGTGCCGGCCGGCGAATGGGCTAAGGAATGGTTCGGCTGGTCGCGCAACAACTACGACAAGCTCGGTCACTTCGCCCAGGGATTCGTGCCGGCCGTCCTCGCGCGCGAGATCCTGCTGCGCACCTCGCCGCTGCGCGACCGCGGCGACGGCCGGCCGAGCCGCTGGCTCGGCTTCCTGGTGGTGAGCGTGTGCCTCGGGTTCAGCGCCTTCTACGAGCTGATCGAGTGGTGGGTGGCGCTGCTGAGCGACGAGGCGGCGGACGCGTTCCTCGGCACGCAGGGGTACGTGTGGGACACGCAGTCGGACATGGCCTGGGCGCTGGGCGGCGCGATCGCCGCTTTGGCGTTGCTGGGGCGGTGGCACGACCGTTCGATGGCGCGCCTTCCGCATGGTGCCGACGTCCCCCGCCCCTGAGCCCGCCCCCGCCGCGCCCCTGCCGCGGCCCTTCCTCGCGGCCCTCGGGCTGGCGGGAGGCTTCATGGCCTTCGTGGCGTGGGACCAGTCGCACTGGTGGCGGGTGAAGGAGGACTACTCGTTCGGCTGGCTGGTGCCGCTGTTCACGCTCTACGTCGTGCACGACCGTTGGGGCCGCATCCGGTCGCGGCTCGACGAGGCCGCGCGGGCGGGGCCCGGACCGCGGTGGGCGCGGTGGACCCTGAACGCGCTGGCCGGGACGGCGCTCGCGGTCGGCGCGCTGTTCTTCCTGCTCGGCGCCTTCTACCGCGCGGGGGCGGGCACGTCGCAGCCCGGGACCTTCGCGCTCACCAGCGGCATGGTCGCGATCGTCGCGGCACTGCTCTTCCTCAACGTCGAGACCGGCCGCGCGGGCGCCCCCGCCTCCGGCGGCTGGCGCGCGCTGCGGGACGATCCGCGCCTGCGGGTGGCGACGCTGTTCCTGTTCCCCGTCCTCGTGTGGCTGATCTCCGCGCCGCTGGTGTCCGCAGTGGAGTCGCAGGTGAGCCTCTTCCTCCTGCGCAAGG
Organism: uncultured Opitutaceae bacterium; assembly: GCA_964460895.1. Lineage (GTDB taxonomy): Bacteria > Verrucomicrobiota > Verrucomicrobiia > Opitutales > Opitutaceae > Didemnitutus. The sequence goes on along the minus strand of CAYWTK010000028.1, from coordinate 12,880 downwards.
TCGTGATCGTCGTCTCCGTGCTGTTCGAGCTCGTCGGCCTGCCAATCGAGCAGCAGGGCAACGTGCTCATGCTGCCGAAGGGCCCGGTCGGCGTGGCCGACGCGTGCTCGGGCATCCGCTCGCTCACCGCGTGCCTCTTCGCCGGGTCCTTCCTCGCCGCGACGTTCCTCGAGCAGGCGTGGAAGAAGGTCTTCCTCGTCGCGGCGGCCATGACGTTCGCCTTCCTCACGAATCTCCTGCGCAGCCTCTTCCTCACCGGCTGGGCCTACGCGCACGGTCCCGACGCGATCAGCGGCACGGTCCACGACGCGGCGGGCTACGCCGTCCTCGGCCTGACCTGCCTCGGCCTGCTCGTCCTCGTGCCGCTGCTCAACCTCCGCATCGAGCGCGCGCCGGCGGCCGGAGCCGGCGACGCCGGCTGAGGAGGCGGCGGGAGGCGTCGACTCGCGCTAGGGCTTGGGCTCCGTCGCCGGTTCGATCCGGAAGTTGGAGGCGTGCAGGTGGACGATCCGCCACCGGCCCTCGCTCCAATGGAGCACGAACGAGCGCCGGGGAAACGTCGTGGCTTTCGTCACGACACCCTCGGGGAGGGCGCGCAGGTGCACGGTGACGATCGCCACCTCGCCCAACTCCTGGACGAGCACGTCGCGGGGCGTGATTGGGCCGGCGCCGCCGGCGGGGAGGATGCGCTGGAACGCGGCCTTGATCTCCGCGCGGCCCGCGACGCGGGTGGGAGACTCGCCTGGCATGAAGGCCGTGCCGTTGTCCGTGAAGGAGCCGGCCAGCAGGTCGACGTCGCCGGTCTCGATGCCGCGGATGAACGCCTGCACCGCGTCGAGCGGGCTCGGTCGAGGGAGGTCGGCGGCGTGAACCGCGGACGCAGGCACGAGGAGCAGGGCGAACGCGAGGCGGAGGGATTTCATCGCAGGGAAAGCGCGGCGGGCGGGGGCGGGGCGAGACGGAGCATGACGGCGCCCCGTCCGCCTTCGAGCGCGAAGGACGCGGCCGTCGGCCCAACGGGCGGAACTAGGCTGCGCCGTTCTCGACCTCGTGCAGCTGATCAACGTCCGCAGCGAGCGCGCGGTCGGCGGTCAGGCCGGCGCGCCTGGCGGGTGGGTCGGAGCCCCGACTCCGCCTCACGGGCCCGCGAACAGCGGGCGGAGCCGGGCCTGCAGGCGGGGGCCGAAGACGCAGAGCACGAGTCCGGCGAGGACGAGGGCGGCGGCCTGCAGCTTCCAGCCCGGGAGGGACTCCCGCAGGTAGAGCGCGGAGCTGAAGAGGCCGATCACGGGGACGAGCAGGGTGAAGGGCGTGACGGTCGAGGCGGGGTGGCGCGCGAGGAGCCAGCTCCAGAGCGAGTAGGCGACGAGCGTCGAGAAATAGACCGTGTAGGCGAGGCCGAGCCACGCGCCCGCGCCGGCCGACGTCACGCTCCGCGCGATCTCGGCCGGGCCCTCCAGCGCCAGGCTGGCCAGCCCCATCGGCAGCGGCACGACGAGACCGGCCCAGACCACCAGCGCGAGCGGGTTGACCTGGCCGAGTCGGCGCGACCAGACGTTGGCGAAGCCCCACGACGACGCGGCGAGCAGCAGGCATGCGAGGCCCGCGAGCGTGGCCTCGCCGCCGGAGTTCAGGCCGACGAGCACGAACCCGATTCCGGCGACGAGCGCGCCGGCGACCTGCACGAGCCGGACGGTCTCGCCCAGCATCGTCACGGAGAGCGCGAGCGAGACGAAGACCTGGAACTGCAGCACGAGCGACGCGAGGCCGGCGGACATCCCGAGCCGCATGCCGACGAACATGAGGGCGAACTGCGCGGCGAACATCGTCAGCCCGTACGTGCCGAGCTGGCGCCACGACAGCGCCGGGCGCGGCACGAAGAACACCAGCGGCACCGACACGAAGACGAACCGCAGCGCGCAGAGCAGCAGCGGCGGCAGGTCCACCAGCGCCAGCTTGATGGCGACGAAGTTCGCGCCCCAGATCGTCACGACGACGAGGGCGAGCAGCAGGTGGTGGAGCGGAAGCGCGGCGGACACGGGGTCACCGTGACCGCCGGCGGCGCCGCTTCAACCGGCGACCGTGTCCAACCGGTGCGCCTTTCGGCTAATCCGACCGGCACAGTTCGGCGGGGCCGGGGGCGGGCTCGCCGCGCTGGTCCCGCCGGCGGATCAGTTGATCTTCACCTCGACGACCTTCGGCTTGGCCTTCTCGTTCTTCGGGAGGCGCAGCAGGAGGACGCCCTCCTTGAACTCGGCCGCGATCCGGGTCGCGTCCGCGGTCTCGGGCAGCGTGAAGCTGCGGAGGAAGCGGCCGTGCTCCCGCTCGATGCGGTGGAACTTGCGGTTCTTCTCCTCCTTCTCGGACTTCCGCTCGCCGGTGATGGTGAGCACGCCGTCGGCGAAGGTGACGTGGACGTCCTCCTTCTTCATCTCGGGCAGGTCGGTCTTGATGAGGAACTCCTTCTCGTCCTCGGTGATGTCCACCGCCGGGATCCAGTCGGTGGACGCGATCTTCTCCTCCCGGTTCGGGTCGATGATCCGGAGCGGGTCCGGACCGAACAGAGCCGCCATGCGGCTCTGCATCTCCTCCATCTCGCGGAGCGGATTCCAGCGAACGATCGGCGCGGGTTTCATGACGTTTCCTCCTCGGGGTTGAACATTCGTACGCGCGGCGGCCGCGCGGCTGCCGCGCCCGCCAGCTTCGCACCGTCCCGCCGGCCGCGCTGCGCGTTTCTTGGCCCGCGGCCGCGGCGGATTGTAACCAACGGATGCGCGGGGCCGGTGCGCGTGACGGCGCGCTCCGGCCACTGGTGCGGCGCCCGCGACCCGCTCAGCGCAGCGGAATCTCGGCCTCGCCGGCGCCGTCCGTCGCCCGGAGCGGAAAGTCGGCGCCGCCGAAGCGCACGCGGGCCGGTCCCGTCGCCGCGCTCCAACCGCGCACGCGCAGCGTCACGCGCTCGGGCAGGAACGAACGGTCGCCGGTCGCGTCGAGGGCGAGGCGCAGCTCGCCGTCCGTCCGCGTCAGCCGGAACCCGGCGCGCGCGGAGCGGCCGGCGGCGTGGTCGCGGGTCGCGCCGTCGTCGAGGTAGACGGTGCCGGCGGCCGAGCCGTCGGCGGCCGGCCAGGCGTCGAGGATGACGTGGCGCAGGGGGAACGCGCCGGCCGTGCTCGCGGGCGGTTCCATCGTCGGGACGATCGTGCCCGCGCGGACGAACACCGGGATCCGTTCCACGGGGGCCGCGACGCGGCGCGTCTCGCCGGCCGAGGCCACCGCCTCGCCGGTCCAGAAGTCGTACCATTTCCCCTTCGGCAAATAGACCGCGCGGCTGCGCACGCCGGGCTCGAGGACCGGCGCGACGAGGAAGGCGTCGCCCCAGGTGTATTGGTCGGTGACGTCCCACGCCGCCGGGTCGTCCTCGTGCCCGAGGAAGAGCGGCGCCATCAGCGGGGCGCGGCGGTCGATGGAGTCGCGCAGGGAGGTGTAGAGGTAGGGGAGCAGGCGGTAGCGGACGCGGATGAGTGCGGCGAGCTGGGCCTCGACTTCGGGTCCGAACGACCACGGCTCCTTGTCGATGCTCTGGTCCACCCAGAAGTAGTGCGTCCGGAAGTACGGGCTGAAGACCGACTGGGCCGTCCAGCGCAGCATCAGCTCGGGCGTCGTGCGTCCAACGAATCCGCCGTTGTCGGCGCCGGACACGGGGAAGCCGGAGAGGCCGAGGCTGAGCAGCAGCTGGACCGTGTTGCGCAGCGACGGGAAGTCGGCGGCGACGTCGCCGGTCCAGATGGTGGCGAAGCGCTGGCCGGAGGAAAACGTGTTCCGCATGAGCACGAACGGACGGCGGCCGTCGCGCTCGGCGAGCGCGCGCGCGGTCGCCTCGGACTGATAGAGGGAGTAGGCGTTGTGCCAGGCGCGGTGCGGCCGGGTGCCGAACGGCGCCGAGCGGCTCACGACGTGGTCCTCGAGGGTGCCGGCCTCGAGCGGGCCGGGCATGTCCGTCTTCTCGTCGTAGCGCAGCGTCGCCCAGTCCTTCATGAACGTCGCGGGTTCGGACATGTCGTTCTTGAAGCCGTCCACGCCCTGGTCGAGGTAGGTGCCGTGCAGCCCGGCCCACCACGCGCGGGCCTCGGGCTGGAGGAAGTCCGGGAAGGCGGAGTAGCCGGGCCAGACGTTGTTCACGTAGATGCGGCCGTCGCTGGCGCGGAGGAAGAGCCCGCGGTCGCGGCCCTCGAGATAGGCGGAGTAGCCGTCGTTCGCCTGGATGCCGGGGTTGACGATGGTGACGACCTTGAAGCCGAGGCCGTGGAGACGCGCGATCAGGCCCTGCGGGTCGGGGAAGTGCTCCGCGTTCCAGGTGAAGGGCCGGTACTGGTCCTGGTGCACGATGTCCAGGTAGAGGGCGTCGACGGGAATGCCCTTCTTCCGGAACGTCTCCGCCACTTCGAGGACGCGGGCCGCGGGGAAATAGGTGTGGGCGGACTGGTGGTAGCCGAGCGCCCAGACGGGCGGCAGCGGCGCCGTCCCGGTGAGCGCCTGGTAGGCGGCGATGACGCCCGCCATCCGGGGCGCGGCGAAGAGGTGGAAGTCGGCCTGCGCGCTCGTGGTGGAGACGAGGGCCTCGCCCGCCCGGGTGTGGCCGAGGTCGAACACGACGTCGGAGGCGTCGTCCACGAACAGGCCGCGCGCGCCCGGTCCGGCCTTGCGGAGGAGGAACGGCACGCTCGCGTAGATCGGGTCGAAGTCCTCGGTGTGGGCGAACTTGTCGGTGTTCCACATCGTGTAGCGGCGCCCGCGGCGGTCGAGCGCGCCGCCCTTCATGCCGAGGCCGTAGAGGCGCTCGTCGGCGGCGAGCGGCGAGACGACGTAGACGCGGCCGTCGAGCCGCGAGTGCACGACGGAGTACCGGTCGCGCGCCGCGCCGGCGGCGGCGGGCGGGAGCTCGATGGTCCCGTCGGCCCGGAGGACGCGCGCGACCTCCGCGCCGGAGTCGGCCCGCGCGAGCGTCACCGCGTCGGCGTCCTCCCGCACGACGACGGCGGGGCGGGGGAGCCGCTCCTTGAAGGCGAACGCCGGATAGACCTCCGCGTCCGCGGCGCCTTGCCGGCGCGCGGTGACGTGCAGGCCCTCGCCCTGGACGGTGAGGGTGAGGAGGAAGCCCTCGGTCTCCACCACCATGCCGCCTTCCGTCGCTTGGACGCGGCGGACCGCGCCGGCCCGCGTGACGTGGGCGTCGGCGAGCGGGTCCGGCGCCCGGTTGGGCAGCTGCACGATGCGCTTCATCGGCAGGGACGGCACGTGGACGCTCGCCGGATCCGTCAGGCGCATCTGCCGGAACAGCTCGGTGTCGCGCGGGACGGTGTCGCTCTCCCCGGAGCGGGCCAGCGCGGCCGCGCCCAAGGCGAGGAGGGCGGCGCCCACGCGGAGGAGTTGCGGTGAAACCGGGTGAGAGGGAATGGTCGTCGGCTTTTCCATGGCTCGGTGGAAAGCAGTAGGGAAGATCGCCGCGCGGGCCGAGGCCGAAGTTCGCGGTGCGCGCCTCGGCGCCGCCGCGATTCCGGTACTCGGATCATTCTCTTCGCTCTCCCGCCGGGCGTGGGGACGGCGGGTGGCTGTTGCGGCCCGGGCGCTCCCGCCGGGTGGTCGGCCCGGGACCGGGGGAATGCTCGTCGGGACGGATAACGCGCCGCGCCCGGGCCTGCGCCGCTCGCGATTTGGTCGGCGTGATTCGGACCTGCGTCGCGAAACCGACGCGAGTACCTCAGAACGTCAGCGTTGCGGCGTGTTCGTTGCCGATTCGGACGTCGGCACGCGTGTAGCTGGACAACAAGGTCGTCACGCGGGTCAGCACGACCGTGACCGGCTTGTTCTCGAAGGTGCCTTGAACTTCCGTCGTCGTCGTGAAGACGGGGAGCTTCCGGCGGATGACCTCCTCGTCGTTGATCCTCACGACCACCTCGCCGGCCCAACCCTTGGCGGCGTCCAACTCGCCGGAGATCCTGTAGGGCGCGCCCGCGTGGTTCGCCGGCCGGTAGAACTGCGACTGCGCGACCGTCGTGCACCCGACCAGCACGACGGCCAGGACGAACAGGGCGACGACGGCGGCGGGCGATTTCAACTTCGGAGTCATGACTGGTGAGTGGGAGACGGAGCCGGAGAGGCCACAGCGGCGGCAATGGCCTCTGCGGTCTCGGTGGCGTCAGCGTCCGGACAGGTCCGCGCGCGGGAGGTTCCCGGGCTGCCCCCGCAAAATCCCCCGACCGGAGGATTGTTGGATGCCACGGATCCGGTAGCATGGGTGCGTGGATCCCCTGCCGCCCGCGCCTCGTCCGAGGCGACTCGGGCGGCGTCCCCAACCCCAACGCCCCCGGCCGACCCGATGACCAAGCTCTCCCTCCCCGTACTCCTGTTCTGCGCCGCCGCGTCCTCCGCCCTCGCGGCCAAGACGCAGCCGAAACTGCTCGAAGGCCAGCCGCCGGCGTATCCCGCGGCCCTCAAGCAGCGCGGCGAGATGGGCGAGGCCAAGGTGTTCGTCCGGATCGACGCGGCCGGCGCCGTCACCGAGGCGTCGGTCAAGTCCGCCACCCACGAGGCCTTCGGCGCGGCCGCCCTCGAGGCGGTCAAGGGCTGGCGTTTCGAGCCGGCGATGGAGGACGGCCGAGCCGTCGCATCCGCCGTGACGGTCCCGCTGCATTTCAAGCTCTCCATGAAGGAGCAGATCAGCGCCGAGCAGGGGCGCGAGGTGTGGATCGACGAGTCGAAGCTCACCGAGAAAATCCACACCTGGGCGGACCTGAAGAAGTGGATCAACTACCGGCAGAAGGGGGCGAACCGCGTGCCCTACCCGGAGGCGCTCAAGGGCAGCGGCATCAGCGAGGAGGTCTCCGTGGTGTGCCTCATCTCCCCGGAGGGCCGGGTGCTCAATCCCGCCTTCGTCGAACTGAAGCACCAGCAGCTCGCGGTGCCCGTCATGCGGCACATCGCCGGCGTCCGCTTCGAGCCGCCCATGCTGGACGGGAAGCGCGTCTACGCGCGGCAGAGGGTGAAGCTGATCTGCTCGGAGGACCCGGCCTTCGGCGCGAAGCCCGCGGCGAAGTGACCGGCGCGGCGGGTCCGCCGTTCCCGCCGCGCGGGAACGGCCGGCCGGCCCCCGGGGTCGGTCCTTGCCCTCCGGCCCCGTTGCGATAGCCCCGGTCATGCCCCGCCTCTTCGCCCCCGCCGGCCTGCTGCTGGCCTCGACCCTCGCGGTCCTCGCCCACGACGATCGTTCCCCCGGGGCAGAGATGGCCGCCGCCGCCTCCCGCTGGCTCCAGTCGCTCGACGCGCCGCAACGGCAGGAGGCGGTCTACGCCGTCGGCGATGCCGAGCGCGAGAACTGGCACTTCGTCCCCAAGGACCGGAAGGGTGTCCCGCTCAAGGCGATGACGCCCGCGCAGCGGGTGCTGGCGCGCGGGCTCGTCGCCGCCGGTTTGAGCGAGCGCGGGCTGCTCACGACGGACGCCATCATCGCCCTGGAGGACGTCCTGTTCGCGATGAGCGGTTCCCCGCGGCGCGACCGCGAGCGGTACTATTTCACGGTCTTCGGCTCGCCCGACCCGCACGGCACGTGGGGCTGGCGGATCGAGGGGCATCACCTGTCGGTCAACTTCCTCGTCGTGGACGGGACCAAGGTCTCGGTCACCCCGATGTTCCTCGGCTCCAACCCCGCCGAGGTCCGGGTCGAGCACGCGCAGAAGGGCACGCGGGTCCTCGCAGCGGAGGAGGACCTCGGGCGGGCGCTGATGAAGTCCCTCGACGCCGACCAGCGCCGCGTCGCCGTGATCGCCGCGCACGCGCCCGGCGGCATCGTCACCGGCAACGACCGGCAGGCCAGCCTCGCCGCCCCCACCGGGATGCCCTACGCGCGCCTCACTCCCGACCAGCAGGCGCGGCTGCGCGCGCTCGTCGAGTTCTACGCCGGCCGACTCCGGCCCGAGCTGGCGCAGGCGGAGCTCGCGAAGATCGCGGCGCGCGGCTGGGACCGGCTGCATTTCGCCTGGGCCGGCGGCGTGGAGCCGGGGGAGGGGCACTATTACCGCATCCACAGCCCGGACTTCGTCATCGAGTACGACAACACGCAGGACGGCGCGAACCACGTCCACACCAGCTGGCGCAACTTCGCCGGGGATTTCGGCCGCGACCTGCTCCGGGAGCACACGCTCGAGGCGCATCGCCGGTGACCCGCCGGCGTGCGCCGCGGGAAACCCGTGCGCGGAGAGCCCGGGCTTCCGGAGACCGTGGGTAGCCGGCGACCTCCGGGCGCCGGTCGACGGGGGATGAGAATCCGAGAACGAGAAAGAGAACGAGGAACGAGAACGATCGGGCTACGGCCCAAACCGTAGCGGAACCCGGGAGGGTTTCGACTCCCCCCGCATGCGGGTGGCCCGGGTTTCCCGAGCACGGGTGCTCGAAAAGTGGCCGAAGCCGTAAGGCTTTGGACGTGCGCGACGGAAGCCGAGAGAACGAGAAGGAGAACGAGATCGATCGGGTTCGACGGCCCCATGCGGAAAGAACTCACAGGAGGCCGCCGAGAGCGCGGAGATTCGGGAGATGGCCTCTGTTTCCTCCGTTCCCTCCTGTTCACGACCCTTGGGTAGCGGAACCCGTGAGGGTTTCGTCACTCGCGGCGAGCTGAGAGAACGAGAAAGAGAACGAGGAACGAGAACGATTGGGTTGCTCACTCCGCCTTCTTCGGCGTCGGCAGCGAGATGAACTCGTGGACCTTGTCGGGGCGGAGGTACTGCTTGGCGAGGGCGGAGAGCTCGGCGGCGGTGATGGCCTCGGTGCCGCTCAGGCGGGTGCGGGCCCAGTCGATGCGCTCGGGGCGCTCCTGCGCGGCGGCGAGCACGGTGTTCAGCCAGTAGGGATTGGTGCGCATCGACTGGCGGATGGAGGTGAGCGCGGGCTGCTTGGCCCGGACGAGCTCCTCCTCCGTGACGCCGTTGGCGTGGAGGTCCGCGGCGATGCGGCGGATGGCGTCGGCCACGGCCCGCGCCTTGTCGGGCGAGACGGTGGACGTGGCCATGAGGTGGCCGTAGCCGCGGAAGGTGTCGCTCATCATCGCGCCGGCGCCGGGCGAGTAGGTGTCGCCCATCTCCTCGCGGATCTTCACCCGCAGGCGGTCGTCGAGGACGGCGGCGAGCAGGTTGAGGCGGCGCGCGACGTCCACGTCGCGGTTGTCGGTCGCCTCCCAGAAGAGCTGCACGATGCCCTTCGGGATCTCGGTCACGGTGAAGAACTCGCGCACCACCGCCTCGGAGGCGAAGCGCGCCGCGCGCTCGGCGTCGTAGGCGGGCTTGGGCTGGCGCGGGGGCAGGGCGCCGAAGGTGCGGGCCACGGCGGCGACCGCCTCGGCCGGGTCGAAGTCGCCGACGATCGCGACCTCGAGGGCGCCGCGCTGGAACTCGGGCACGAGCCAGGCCTTGGCCTCGGCCTGCGTGCGGGCGACCGCGGCCTCGCGGGGCGGCAGGCCGAAGCGCGGGTCGCCGTCGGCCAGCAGGCGCGGGGCCTCGAGCTGGAGCGGGCCCTCCACGACGTTGCCGAGGCGGGTGTAGAAGACCTCGACGCCCTTCGCGTACTGGCGCATGGCCTCCGGGCGGAAGCCCGGGTCCACGAGGTGCGCGCAGATGACCTGGAGCTGGAGGAGGAGGTCGGCGCGGTTGGTCGTGCCGGCGAAGGTGAAGGCGTCGGCCGCGATGGAGAAGTTCGTGCCGATGGTCCGGCCGGCGAGGATGCGCTGCAGGTCGTCCGCTCCGTGCCTGCCCGTGCCGCCGGCGAGGAAGGTGTTGCTCGCGAGGAAGGCGAGGGCGGGCTGGTCCGGCGGCTCGGTCAGGCGGCCGCCGCCCACGCGCACGCCGACGCGCACGCGGCCGGCCTCGAAGTCGGTGGGCTTGAGGTTGAGGCGGACGCCGTTGGCGAACTCGACCAGCGTGACGCCGAGGTCCTCGACCTGGCGCTGCTGCGCGACCGCGCCGGCGGGGCCGAAGTCGGTGTAGGCGAAGGCGGCGTCCTCGATCTTCGCGGGCGGCGCGACCGCGACCGCGCGGCTGGCCTCGAAGGCGGCGACGAGCTGCGTCTCGGCCTGGTCGAGGGCGAGGTTGCCGGTCATCCAGAGGCGTCGGCCGAACTCCGGCGCCCACGTCGCGCGCAGGGCGCGGAGGCAGTCGTCGAGCGTGACCTTCTCGAGCGCCGGACCGTAGAGCGCGAGGTCGTCGGACGGGTGGGTGAACACCTCGTGCTCCACGAACGCGCCGGCGAGCGCGTTGGCCAGGGCCTCGGAACGGCGGGTGGGCGCCGTGCGCACGGCCTGCTCGAGGGAGTTGCGCAGGCCCGCGGTCGCCTCGCGCAGCTCCGCGGCCTGGAAGCCGTGCTCCAGCGCGCGCCGCAGCTCCTGCTCGGCGACGGCGAGCGCGGCGCGCCACTGGTCGGGCTTGCAGGTCAGCTCGATGGACGCGTTGTGGAAGAAGTCGAACTGCTCCGTGGCGCCGACGAGGCCGGAGAGGAAGGGCGCGCCCTCCTTCTTCGCGAGGATGGCGAGGCGGCGGTTCAGCATGCTCAGCGCGAGGCGGCGGGGCAGGTACCGGAGGCGCGCGGCCGCGGTGTCGGGCACGGCCTCGTAGGGACGCACGACCTGGATCGCGACCTGCACGGCCGGGGCCTCGGGCTCGGGCAGGAAGCGGGCGGTGACGCCCGGCGCGTCGGTCACGCGGCCGAGGTCCGGCGCGGGCCGGGCCGGGGCGCGCGGCGCGGCGGAGGCGAACTGGGCGCGCAGGAGGCGCTCGACGAGGTCGGGGTCGAAGTCGCCGACCGCGACGATGGTCGTGAGGTCGGGCCGGTACCAGGTGTCGTAGAAGTCCACGAAGGCCGCCCGCGGGGCCTTCGCGATGACCTCCTCGAGCCCGATGGGGATGCGGTGGAGGAAGCGCGTCTCGGGCAGGAGGAACCCGAACTCGCCGATGAACTGGCGGAATTCGATCGAGTCGCGCGCGACCTTCTCCGCGAGGATGATGCCGCGCTCGCGGTCGATCTCGCTGTCGAGGAGGAGCAGGCCGCCGAGGTAGTCGCCGAAGAGCGTCAGCGCCTTCGCCAGCGTCGGCTCCTGCGTGTCCGGCAGCTCCAGCTGGTAGGACGTGCGGTCGAAGCTGGTGAAGGCGTTGGTGTCGTTGCCGAAGCCCATGCCGAGGCGCTGGAAGTACTCGACGACCGTGCCGGGCGGGAAATTCCGCGAGCCGTTGAAGGCCATGTGCTCGAGGAAGTGCGCGAGGCCGCGCTGCTCCTCGGCCTCGTGGAGGGAGCCGGCGGCGAAGGTGATGCGGAGGCTGGCGCGGCCCTTCGGCTCCTTGTTGGGGAGGATCGCGTAGCGCAGGCCGTTGTCGAGGCGGCCCCAGCGGATCGCGGGGTCGGACCGGAGGTCGGAGCCCTCGTGGGCGAAGGCGGCGCCGGACGGGGCGGGGGCGGAGGCGGCGAGGAGCGCGGGGCAGGCGAGCAGCAGGGCCGCGAGCGCGGCGCGCAGGGCGTGGCGGGAAAGCATGGCGCGGGAAAATGGGTCAGCCCCGGCGCCGACGCAAGCGCCCGGGCATGGTCCGTTGCAGCTAGGAGGAGCTGCGGAGCCTTCTCGCGGCCAGAGCGGAGGCGAAAACACAACGATCCCTTGGGGAACACTCATGCTCCGCCTCCCGGCTACGCTTCAGGATCCCCTTCGCCTGATCGGCTCCGGTATTGGTCCTTGGGCGCGGCTGATCGCCGCGGAGGTTGTGGTGGTGGGGACGTCTGCTGTCGGCGATCAGCCGACCCCCGAAGCCCCCAGCGGAGCCGATCAGGCGGAGCCGCTGTTCGTCGCATCGCCGGTAGGCGAGGCCATCAGTGTTCCCTCTCTCCGAAGGATTGACCTCTCGCGCTCGGGCGCGTCCGGCGGGGCCGAGATTTTTCGTGACCCCGCCCGGGGCCGCTCTTCTACTCGCCGCAAAATGAAAGCCGCCAAACGCCAGACGAAGCGCCCCGAGGACATCAACGCCGCCCTCGCGCGGAAGAAGGGCCCGGTCTCCCGGTTCATCGCCCGCAACTACCGGCACTTCAACGCCGCCGCCCTCCTCGACGCCGCGAAGGGCTACGAGACCCACCTGGCGGCCGGCGGCAAGATGCTGGTCACCCTCGCCGGCGCCATGTCCACCGCCGAACTCGGCCTCTCGCTGGCCGAGATGATCCGGCAGGACAAGGTGCACGCCATCGTCTGCACGGGCGCGAACCTCGAGGAGGACATCTTCAACCTCGTCGCCCACGACTACTACGAGCGGGTCCCGCACTACCGCCACCTGACCGCGGCGGACGAGCAGGCGCTGCTCGAGCGGCACATGAACCGCGTCACCGACACCTGCATCCCCGAGGGCGAGGCCATGCGCCGCATCGAGGCCGCGGTGGCCGAGGAGTGGGTCGCCGCCGACCGCGCGGGCGAGCGCTACTTCCCCCACGAGTTCATGTACAAGGTGCTCCGCTCGGGGAAGCTGAAGAAGAGCTACCAGATCGACCCGCGGAACTCGTGGATGGTCGCCGCCTGCGAGCGCAACCTGCCCATCATCGTCCCGGGCTGGGAGGACGCCACGCTCGGCAATATGTACGCCGGCCGCTGCATCACCGGCGAGATCAAGAACGTCCACACCGTGCGCACCGGCATCGAATACATGACGTGGCTCGCCGAGTGGTACACGAAGACGTCGAAGACCCTCCGCAACGGGGAGGGCTCCATCGGCTTCTTCCAGATCGGCGGCGGCATCGCCGGCGACTTCCCCATCTGCGTCGTGCCCATGCTGCACCAGGACCTCGGCCGCACCGGCGTGCCGCTCTGGGG
>CAYWTK010000027.1:0-32464 GCA_964460895.1 uncultured Opitutaceae bacterium | reverse complement strand
TCGAGTCCGCCCAGAAGAAGGTCGAGCAGCAGAACTTCTCCATCCGCAAGCGCCTGCTCCAGTACGACGACGTGCTGAACAAGCAGCGCGAGGTGATCTACGGCATCCGCAACGGCGCGCTCCACGCGGAGCGGGCCAAGGACATCATCTTCGAGATGGTGGAGGAGGAGGTCGCCGCCCGGCTCGAGACCGCGGGCTTCGGCGACAAGGCCGGCCCGAACGCGGCCGCGCTCGAGGCGCTCGTCGGCTGGCTCAATTCTCACTTCCCCATCAGCGCCAAGGTCGCGGAGCTCGAGGGCGAGCGCGACGCGGAGAGGCTGATGCAGGCCCTCGTCGAGCGCATCCGCCAGGCCTACGCGCTGAAGGAGTCGGTCGAGGACCCGCAGTCCCTCGGCGGCCTCGAGCGCTACGTGGTGATCAACGCCATCGACCACCACTGGCAGGAGCACCTGACCGAGATGGAGGAGCTGCGCCGCTCCATCGGCCTGCGCTCCTACGGCCAGAAGGACCCGCTGTCCGAGTACAAGGGCGAGGCCTACCGCTTCTTCGAGGAGCTGATGAACAACGTGCGCCTGCAGATCTGCACGTCGCTCTTCCGCTCGGCCACGCACCGCGAGGCCTTCGAGAACCTCTTCGCCATCCTCGCCCGCTCCGCCAAGCTCCAGGGTCCGGCGGCCGCCCCGACCGCCCTCGCGGCCGCGGCGCAGCCCGCGCCCGCCGCCGCCCCCGCGGCGGCCCCGGCCGAGGAGGAGATCAAGCTCCCCGCCGTCACCGTGCGCCGCGAGACGCCCAAGGTCGGACGCAACGACCCGTGCCCCTGCGGCTCGGGCAAGAAGTTCAAGAACTGCCACGGCGCCTGAGCGCCGGCGCGCGGCCGTGACTGCCTCCGCGGAGATCCCCGCCGACCCCTACGCGCCGCGGCCGACGCTGTGGCAGCGGCACCCGCACCTGGGCTGGGGGCTGGCGGTCTTCGCCCTCACCGCGCTGCTCACCTGGGCCGCGTTCCCGCCCGTCGGCGCCGGCGAGGCCGCCTACGTGCTCCTGCTGCCCGCCGCGCTCTGGGCCTACCGCGCGCCGCGCTTCCGGCCCTACGCCGCCGCCGTCCTCGGCGCGCAGGTCGTGGCCTGGGGCGCGCTGCTGTTCTGGCTGACCAACGTCTCGTGGGTTGGCTGGCTCCTCCTTGCGCCTTTCCTCGGCCTGCTCACCGGTTCGTGGTTCCTCGCCGCCTGGTGGTGGCTGCCGCGGCTCAAGGGCCACCGCGTGCTCGTGCGCCTGCTGGCGCTCTGGGGCCTCGCCGCGCTGTGGGTCCTCGTCGAATGGCTCCGCGGCTGGATCTTCGGCGGTTTCCCCTGGCTCCCGCTGGCCTCATCCCAGTGGACCCGCCCGCTCCTGCTCCAGGTCGCCTCGGTCGCGGGCGCCGGCGCGGTGTCGTTCGTGCTCGTCGCCTTCAACCTCGGCGCCGCCGCCTACGCCCACCGCATCTTCTACGAGGGCGCCACCGGCCTGCGGAAGCGCAGCCCGGAGTTCATGTGGTCGCTCATGCTGCTGGTGTTCTCCTCGTTCCCCTTCCTCGGGGACCTGATGAACCAGCAGCGCGAGAAGCTGCTGCGCGTGGCCTTCGTCCAGCCCTACATCCCGCAGGGCGAGAAATGGGACGCCGACCGCGCCCGCGAGGTCCTGCGGACGATCGAGCGCACGGTGCTCGACGCCAACGAGGCCGGGCTGCCCGAGGCGATCGTGCTGCCCGAGGCGGTCACGCCGTGGACGCTCTTCCGCGACCCCAACGTGCAGCCGTGGCTCGAGTCCCTGGCCAAGCGCACCGTCAAGCCCGTGCTGCTCGGCTCGGTGTACACCGCGGGCGCCGGCACGGTGGAGCGCTGGCACAACGGCGCGTTCGTCGTCGACCCGGTGCTCGGCCTCGACCCCAACGGCTACGCCAAGCGCAAGCTCGTGCCCTTCGGCGAGTACGTCCCGCTTCGGCCCGTGCTGGGCTGGCTGGAGAAGTTCGTGCCGATCGGCGGGGACTTCACGCCCGGCGTCCACGGCCGCCCGCTGCTCCTCGCCGCGGGCCGCACCATCGTGCCGACCGGCGCGCTCATCTGCTACGAGGACATCTTCCCCGCCCTGGCCCGCGACAGCGTGCGCGAGGGCGCCGAGCTGCTCGCCGTCCTGACGAACAACGCGTGGTTCGGCGAGGGCGGCGCGGCGCACCAGCACGCGACGCACTCCGTGCTGCGCGCCGTCGAGAACCGCCGCCCGCTCGTGCGCGTGGGCAACGGCGGCTGGTCGGGCTGGATCGACGAGTACGGCAACGTCCGGCTGACCGTGACCGACGAGCGCGGCAGCGTCTACTTCCGCGGCGCGCGCAGCGCCAACGTCACCCGCGACACCCGCTGGATCGGACGGCAGAGTTTCTACACCGAGCGCGGCGACTGGTTCCTCGGCCTCGCCGCCGGCCTCGCCGGCCTCGGCTTCGTCCTCGTCCGCTTCCTCCGCCCGCCGCCCCCGCCCCCGCTGGGCGAGACGGTCTTCTGACGCGCGCCCGCCGCCCAGGATGCCGCGCGCGCGGCGCACTCCCGCGAGCCGCACCGCACCCTGCGTAGCGGAAGCCGTGAGGCTTTCGCCGCGCGCGGCAGGCTCGGTCGGATCTCCGTCAAGGTAGGCGCGGCGGGCGCCGGGGAAGTCCCGCTCCGTTCCCCCGGTCCGGCTCCTGTCGAATCCGGATCGAAGCCGCACCCCTCCGGAGGCTGCAGAAGGCCCGTAGCCGGGGTCGTTCGGCGAACAGGCCGGAGGAGGCGGCGAGCGGGACGGTTCGGGTGGCGCCGGGGCCGGTCAGATCGCGCCGAAGTCGAAGTGGCGGATGCCCTTGACCGCGCGGCGCAGCTCGGCGCGGAAGTCCGGGTGCGCGATCGAGATCAGGGCCTCGGCGCGCTCGCGCAGGGTCTTGGCCTGGAGGTTGACCGCGCCGTACTCGGTCACGACCCAGTGGACGTGGCCGCGGGTGGTGACCACGCCGGCGCCGGGCTTCAGCTCCGCGGTGATGCGGGAGATGGTGCCGCCCTTGGCGGTGGAGGGCAGGGCGATGATCGGCTTGCCGCCGGGCGAGAGGGCCGCGCCGCGGATGAAGTCCATCTGGCCGCCGATGCCCGAGTAGATGCGGTGCCCCATCGAGTCGGCGCACACCTGGCCGGTGAGGTCGATCTCGATGGCGGAGTTGATGGCGACGACCTTGGGGTTCTTGCGGATGGCCGCGGTGTCGTTCGTGCGGTCCGAGCCCGCGAAGGTCACGAACGGGTTGTCGTGCACGAAGTCGAAGGTCTTCCGCGTGCCGACGCAGAAGGCGGTGAGGATGCGGCCGGGGAAGACGACCTTGTGCTTGTTGGTGACGGCGCCGGCCTCGACCAGCGGGACGAGGCGGTCGGAGAACATCTCCGTGTGGATGCCGAGGTCGCGCTTGTGGTGGAGGCGGGTGAGCACGGCGTCGGGGATGGCCCCGATGCCCATCTGCAGCGTCGAGCCGTCCTCGACCAGCTCCGCGATGATCTCGCCGATGCGCGCCTCGACCGGCGTCTCGGGATCCGGCGCGTGCTCGTGCATCGGGCGGTCGGTGGCGATGAAGCCGTCGACGCGCGAGAACGGGACGAACGACTCGCCGCGCGTGCGCGGCATCCGCTCGTTGATCTCGGCGATCACGATCTTGGCGCTCTCGAAGGCGGCGAGCGCCACGTCCACCGACGTGCCGAGCGTGCACCAGCCGTGGTCGTCGGGCGGGGAGAGCTGCACGATGGCGACGTCGAGCGGGATCTTGCGCGTGCGGAAGAAGTAGGGGATGTCCGAGAGGAACACCGGCATGAAGTCCCCGCGGCCCTCGGCGATGACGGGCCGGGCGGCGCCGCCGGTGAAGAGCGAGACGGAGCGGATGCGGCCGTCGCAGGACTTGTCGAGGATGGGCATCGGGCCCTCCGTGTGGACGTGGTACACGCGCACGCCCTCCAGGTCGGTGCGCTTCGCGAGGGCCTCGACCAGCGCCGTCGGCGTGGCGGCGCCGCCGTGGAGGAAGGCGTTGCTGCCGTTCGGGATCAGCTTCACGACGTCCTCCGCGGACATCGCGCGCTGCTTGAGGTGGGACCACGCGTTGTTCATCGGACCGCATTACAGTTTTCGCGGCGCGGGCCGGCAACGCCGCTCTTTGGGCGGAAAATGGGGAACTGTGTGCGGATTTTGGTCGGAGCTGCCGCGGCGATAAGCGGCGCTGATCGTGGCGCGCAGAGCGACCGCCGCGGAGCGGCCGGGGTGCCGGGAAGGGGCGGGATTCCCTCCCTCCGTTCCCTCGGTTCGTCTCCGGTCGAGTCGGGTCGGAATCGAGCCACGCGTCGCTCCGGGCCCCGGGGTCTCCCCGTCGCCCGCGCTCAGCCCGCCGGCGGTCCGGCCAGGGCTTCCTTGAAGTGCCGGCGGCACATGGCGACGTAGCGCTCGTTGCCGCCGATCTCGACCTGCGCGCCCTCGCGCACCGCGCGGCCGTCGGGGCCGACGCGCAGGTTCATCGTGGCCTTGCGGCCGCAGTGGCAGATGGTCTTCAGCTCGACGAGGTTGTCGGCGAGGCCGAGCAGCGCGGCGCTGCCCGGGAAGAGGCGGGCCTGGAAGTCGGTGCGCAGGCCGTAGCAGAGCACGGGGATGTCGAGCCGGTCCACCACGTCGCTCAGCTGCCCGACCTGCTCCGGCGTGAGGAACTGCGCCTCGTCCACCAGCACGCACGCCACCGGCTGGGCGGCGTGCGCGGCGCGGACGTGGGCGAAGACGTCCTCGTCGGCCGGCAGCGGCATGGCCGCGGCGTCGAGCCCGATGCGCGAGAGGATGCGGCCGCCGCCGCCGCGGGTGTCCACCGCGGGCACGAAGAGCAGCGTGTGCATGCCGCGTTCGCGGTAGTTGTGGCTCGACTGGAGCAGGACGGTCGACTTCCCCGCGTTCATCGCCGAGTAGTAGAAGTAGAGCTTGGCCATGCGGGCGGGAGCCAAGCGGGCGCGCGCGGGGGGCGCAACGCCGCAGCGCGCGGCGGGAATCGGCTGGCCCGGGCCGCGGCGCGGCGGCAAGGTCGCGGCGATGAACCGGACGGACCGCCTCGTGGCAATGGTGCTCTACCTGCAGGGCCGGCGCGTCGTGCGCGCGGCGGAGATGGCGGCGCATTTCGGGGTGACGGAGCGCACGATCTACCGCGACGTCGCCGCGCTCGGCGAGGCGGGCGTGCCGATCGCGGGGGAGGCCGGGGTGGGGTACTCGCTCCTCAAGGGCTACCACCTGCCGCCCGTCATGTTCGCGCCGGAGGAGGCCACCGCGCTCTTCGTCGGCGGCGCCTTCGTGCGGCAGTTCACCGACCCGTCGTTCCACGCCCCGATGGCCAGCGCGCTGGACAAGCTGCGCGCCGTGCTCCCGCGGGACTCGCAGGAGCACGTCGAGCGGCTCGTGCGCGGCACCGCCGTGCTCGCCCCGGGCCAGGAGCCCGGCGACGCGCCCGGCGGCGAGCCGCGGCTCCTGCCGGTCCAGCAGGGCGTGGTCCAGCGCCGCGTCCTGCGCCTCGCCTACCGGGGGAGCGGGAAGGCCGACGACACGCAGCGCGACGTCGAGCCCCTCGGCGTGGCCTACTACGGCGGCGCGTGGTACCTCGTGGCCTGGTGCCGGCTGCGCCGGGCCCTGCGCCACTTCCGGGTGGACCGCATCCGGCGTCTGGAGCTGCTGGCGGAGCGGTTCCCGCCCCGGCCCGACTTCAACCTCGCCCGGCACCTCCGCGAGGAGGGGGCGCGGCGCGACGCCCGGCCGGCGCGCGTCTGGTTCGCGCGCGACGCGGTCGAGCGGGCCCGCGCCGAGAGCTACGCCACCCTGGTGGAGGAGGGCGCGCGCGACGGGGGCGCGGAGTTCTCGCTCTTCACCCTCTCCTACGAGTGGCTGGCTCGCTGGCTGCTGTCCTTCGGCCCCGACGCCGAGGCGCTGGCGCCGCGCGAACTGCGCGAGCGGATCCGCGCCGAGGCGGCGGCGGTCGTCCGCCGCCACGGCTGACCGCGGCCTCAGCCGCCGAAGCCCGGCAGGCCGGGGATCGCGAGCTTCTGGAAGCCGTCGGGCACGCGGAAAAGGCCGTCGGGCAGGTCGCCCGGCTCGACCTTGCGCGCCTCGACGCGGGTCGTCTCGCGGCCGCGCGCGTCGCGGCTGACGACCCGCAGGGGGAACGCGCCGGCGCGGGCCTTGAGGGCGTCCTCCCAGCCGGATTTGCCGCGTCCGCCTCCGCCCATCATGCCGGCCATCGGGTTCTCCAGCGCGAGCCCGACGAAGCTGCCGAGCCGGTCCGTGATCCAGACCTCCGTGGACTCCTTGCCCTCCTGGATAACGTATTCGTCGCACGCGTACCCGAGGATCGTCTCGGTTCGGCCCGTCTTGCGCAGCTCGGCCTGGCTCGCGCGCTTGGCGGCCATGGCCGCGACCCCGCCCTTCAGGGGCCGCGCGAGGTACATCTTCTCCCCGAGCATCAGGAACAGCATCTCCTGCTTCTCCGTGTCGAGGATCATGGCGACGCCTCCGGGCATCTCGCCCACCTCCGGTTCGACCCGGAAGCGGGTGCCCTTAACCTGGTAGTGGATGACCTGCTCGGCCTCGCGGCCGGACTTGAACGCGAGCGTCACGCGGCCCTCGAAGGCGGCCGCCGGGGGAACGGACAGCGAGCCGAGCGCGAGCCCGGCGGCGAGGAGGAGACGGAGTTTCATGGCCGCAGCCTGGCGCGGACGGGCGACGCGCTCAAGCCCGCCATCTCCGGCGTTGCCTCGGGCCGGACGCCGGCGATCGTCGGGCCCATGCCCGCCGAGTTCTCCCACGTCCGCCCGGTCGAGTTCGCCGAGACCGACATGGCCGGGATCGTGCACTTCTCGAACTACTTCCGGTGGATGGAGTCCTGCGAGACCGCGTTCCTCCGCTCCCTCGGCGTGCCGCTCATCGACCTCGCGCCGGGCCAGGGGGTCGGCTGGCCGCGGGTCAACGCGCGCTGCGATTACCGGGCGCCGCTGCGCTTCGGCGACTCCGTCGAGGTCCGCCTGACCGTGCACGAGGTCCGCACGCGCTCCGTCGTCCTGCGCTTCGCCTTCCGCAAGGCAGCGGACGGCCGGGCCGTCGGCGAACCGGTCGCGGAGGGCGAGCTGACCGTGGTGTGCGTGACCGGCGACGGCCGCGGCGGCATGGTCGCGCAGCCGATCCCCGAGGCGCTGCGGGCGAAGCTCGCGGCGGCGGGCTGACCGGTCCGCACCCGGAGAGGACAATCGGTGGACTACCGCAGCAGCTCGCCCAGGTGGGCGGCGAGGAATTCGTAGACCGTGGCGCGGGGAGCGGCGTAGAAGATGCGGATCCGGCCATCCACCATGTACCAGATGAAGCGGTGCGGTCCCACGCGCAGGCGGTGGAATCCCTCCAGCTGGTCGGTCAGGGCCTTCGTGTGCCCCTTCGGCAGTGCGAGCAGGGCTGCCTTCACCGCCTGACGCGCCTTCGGATGCAGGGCGCGGTGGTAGTCACGCACGCGCTCGTGGACCTCGACCCTCACGTCTCGAGGGCGCTCGCCGGCACGTAGCGTCCCCGGCCCCGGCGCTCCTGCTTGACGGCGGCCATGAACTTCGGGTCGGCCAGGAGCTCCATCGTCTCGAGGATTGCCCCGAGGCGGGCGGCGGAGATGACATGGACCACGGGCGTGTTGCGGCGGGTGATTGTCACCAGACGTCCGGACTCGGCCGCACGGACGGCCGCCGCGGTCTCCCGCTGGAGCTCCTTGACGCTGTATGTCTCCTTCATGCGTCAAAGGCATACCTCGATCGTCGGTCCGGTCAAGGTTCCGCCGGACTGTCCGCGCGGCGGTGGATCACCCCGCTCGCGGCGCCTCAGGCGTCGGCGGCGAACACGTCGACCGGCTCGGACCGGCCCTTGACCGTCGCGCGGCCGAGCGGGCGCAGGCCCGCGGTCGCGCCCGCGGCGGCCGCGGTGGAGCCGCTCACGAGGATGCGCGCGCCGTACGCCGGGTCCTTGGTCAGCGCCTCGAGGCGGGCGGCGAGGTTCACGCCGTCGCCGATGACGGTGTAGTTGAGGCGGGAGCGGGAGCCCATGTTGCCGGCGATGACGCGGGCGGTGTTGATGCCGACGCCGAGCGCGAGGGGCGGACGGCCCTCGGCGGCGAGCTCGGCGTTGAGCCCGTCGAGCGCGGCCGCCATCGCGCGCGCCGCGGCGAGGGCGCGGGCGGCGGCGTCGGGCGCGGCGACCGGCGCCCCGAAGAGGGCCATGATCGCGTCGCCGATGTACTTGTCGATGACCCCGCCGTGGCGCTCGACCACGCCGCTCATCCGGTCGAGGTAGCGGTTGAGCAGGGCGAGCACCTCCGCCGGCGGCAGCCGCTCGCTCAGCGCCGTGAAGTCGCGGAGGTCGGAGAAGAGGATCGTGACCTCGCGCTCTTCGCCGCCCAGCTGGAGATCGGACTGCAGCAGCTGTGCCGCGATCTCGGGCGAGACGACCTTGCCGAGCAGGTCGCGCACGCGGTCGCGCTCGGCCAGTCCGGCGGTCATGCGGTTGAACGCCTCGGCCAGCTGGCCGAGCTCGTCCGCCCGCGGCAGGTGGATCTGGCGCGAGTAGTCGCCGGTCGCGACGTGGCGCGTGTGGTCGGCGAGCTGCTGGACCGGGCGGCTGACGTTGCGCGCGAGGCCCAGGGCCGCGAGGGCGGCGACGGCGAGGGCGGCGAGCGCGCCGACCAGCATGCGGCGCTCGAGGGCGCGGGAGGGGGCGAGCTGGGCCGCGAGCGAGCGCTGCAGGGCGAAGGCCGCGGTCCCGCCGGCCTCGAGGGGCAGCGGACGCACCGCGGTGACGAAGTCCTCCCCGCCGAGCCGGCGCAGTCCGGTCGCGGGCTCCAGCGGACCGCGCTCCAGCTCGGCGGCCAGGGCGGGCGGCAGCGTCGTGGCCAGCGCGCGCGGCGCGGGGTCGGCGGCGAGGAAGGTGACCTCGACGTCTGACCCCGCCTTGAGCTCGGCCGCGGTCGCCGCGTCCACGGGGAAGCCGATGCCGACCCAGGCCGCGACCTCCGGCGCCGGCGCGAGCAGCGGCACGAGCACGAGCTGGTGCAGCTCGTCGTCGAAGAAGCCGTAGCCGCTGGCCTGCTGGGTCTCCGCCTCCTCCGCGCGGTCGCGCAGGCCGCGGAACGGCGCGAGGTCCTCGGCGGAGACGGCGCTGCGGGTGGCGGCGAGGAGCTCCCCCGCGGGGTCGAGCAGGACGAGCACCGGCGCCTGCACGCGGGCGCTGTAGGAGGCGAGGGCCGAGCGCGCGGTGGCGGCGCTGAACTCCGCGGCGAGGAAGAGCTGCTTCATCGCGTAGTCGTTGGCCATCAGCCGGGCGTCGCGGAGGAGGTTCTCCTCGCGCAGGCGCGCGTTGTTGGCGAACTGCACGGCGGCGCGGCCGAGGTCGGCCTCGATCGTGGCGAGCGCGTTGGCCCGGTTGGCCCGGGCGACGACGAGGAAGGTCGCGGCCTGGACCGCGGCGACGAGCCCGAGGACGAGCACGAGCAGCCTCGTTCGGAAGCGCCGGAAGCGCAGCGGCCCGGCCATCTCAGTAGCCGGCCGCCTTGCCTTCGGGCGTGCGGCGGATGCGGCGGTCGGGGCGCAGCTTGAGGTCGAAGCGGTGCGGGCCGCCGTCGGCGCCGGCCGCGATCTCCCGCCGCTCGGGCGCGGCCAGCCGGGGGTGCCAGACCTCGAGGCGGTAGCGGCCCGGCGGCACCGTCAGCCGCGCCGCGCCGTCGGCCCCGGTCTTCGCGAAGTGCGGGGTGGGGACGACGACCACGTAGGCCACCATCCAATCGTGGATGTTGCAGCCGAGCGTGACGACGCCCGGCTGGTCGAAGACCACCGTCTCGTGCGCGCCCGGCGCGTAGAGGGGCTTCTCGAAGCGCTTGGGCCGGGAGAGCGAGTAGATGTGGTGCTGGATGTCGTCGCGGTTGGGGAACACGACCTCCGCGCCGACCGGCACGACCGTGACGTAGGGCACGAACTCCTGGTCCTGCTGGGCGATCTCGACCGGGCCGTCCGGCGCCGGGGCCGC
The DNA here is from genome assembly GCA_964460895.1 of uncultured Opitutaceae bacterium. Lineage (GTDB taxonomy): Bacteria > Verrucomicrobiota > Verrucomicrobiia > Opitutales > Opitutaceae > Didemnitutus. The sequence continues at coordinate 22,366 of CAYWTK010000027.1, read as the reverse complement.
GGCGCCGTCGAGGCTCAGGAGCGAGACGACGGCGTCCGGGACGCCCTCGCCCTTGGCGTCGCGCACCGCCACCTCGACGGTGGCGGCCGTCGCCGGCAGCGCGAGCGCGGCGGCGAGCAGGAGGACGTGGATCCGTTTCACCGGGGAAGTCAGAAGCGGTGCGCGAGGGTGAGCGACCAAATTTCGGTGTCGTAGCGGATGTCGACGACGTTGACGACCTTGACCGTCTCGAGGCGCAGCGCGGCGCGCGTGCGGTCGCCGAGGAGCAGCGAGGCCTCGGCCCAGAGGAAATCCGCGTCCGCCTGCACGCGGTACGCGACCCAGCCCGGACCGAAGGTGTCGGTCACCTCCCAGGCCGTGGAGCGGTAGTACGCGCCGATCCGCGGGCCGAAGCCGTCGGCGAGCGCCTGGGCCCAGACGCCTCCCGCCGCGTTGGCCACGATGTCGCCCGTGTACCGCGCGGCGCCCGCCGCGAGGCGGGCGCGCGGCGCGACGTCCCACGTCGCCTCGAGGGCGAGCCGGCGGCCGTGGTTGTCGAACGGCTCGCGCCGGGCGGCGGTGCTTTCCCAGCTCGCGGAGCCCGCGACGCGCCAGGATTCCGTGAGGCGCTTGGACAGCGTGAGCGCGCCCTCGCCGCGCCAGCCGGAGCGTCCGGCCTCGCGGAAGTCGAGCCGGGTGAGGCCGACCGCGGCGTCGAGCACGGGGGCGAAGGGCCCGAGCCCGAACTTGCGGCGGATCGTGCCGCGCGCGCCGACGCTCCAGCGGTCGAGTCCGCGCCAGTCGGGCACGTGCTCGACGCCCGCCTCGAGGGCGCCCAGCGCGGTCCAGTCGCGCGCGAGCTGGCGGACCTGCAGCGCCGAGGCGTCGAGCGCGAGCACGTTGGCGGCGCGCTGGTCCGGCACGGCCGAGGTCCGGCTGAGGTTGTCCACCCACGAATGGGCGGCCTGGAGACGGTACTCGGCGGCGACGACCGCGGGGGCCGCGCCGACGACGGCGAGCAGGAGCCACGATAGTGCGGGGCGCATCAGAGGAGCGGGCGGATGACCTGCCAGACGTTCTCCGCGATGCGGCGCTGGCCCTCGGCGGTGGGATGGATCTGGTCGGCCTGGTTCAACTCGGGGATGCCGCCGACGCCCTCCAGCAGGAAGGGGATGAGGGGCGCGCGGTTGGCCTCGGCCACGGCCGGGAAGACGTCCCGGAAAGCGTCCGTGTACTGGGCGCCCATGCTCGGCGGCATCTGCATGCCCGCGATCACCACCACCGCCTGGGGGTAGCGGGCGCGGACCCGTTCCACCATCGCCTGGAGGTTGCGGCGGGTGACTTCCGGGGCGATTCCGCGCAGGCCGTCGTTGCCGCCGAGGGCGAGGACGAAGAGGTCGACCGGCTGGCGCAGGATCCAGTCGAGCCGCCGCAGGCCGCCGGAGGTGGTCTCGCCGCTCACGCCGGCGTTGACCGCCCGCCAGGGGAGCCCGGCCGTCTCCAGCTTCCGCTGGATGAGGGCGGGGTAGGCCTCGTCGGGGTCGAGCCCGTAGCCGGCGGTCAGGCTGTCCCCGAAGAACACGATCGTCCGCTCGGCCGCGGGGGCCAGCGCGGCGGCGGCCAGGGCGAGGAGGACGAGGCCGAGCCGTCCGACCCGGCCGGCCGACCGTTGGACGAACAACTTTGCACTTTGGGGCGCGATGGCTGTCGTGGGACCCTTCATCCCGACCCATGAGTGCCCAACCCATCCTAAAAGTCGAGCGCCTCACCAAGACCTACCGCACCGCGGCGGGCGACCTGACGGTGCTGCGCGACGTCAGCTTCGCCCTCGAGCCCGGCGCGACCTGCGCGATCGTGGGCCCGTCGGGCAGCGGCAAGACGACGCTCCTCGGCCTCTGCGCCGGCCTCGACCAGCCCTCGTCCGGCAGCGTGCAGGTCGTCGGCCGGGAGATCGGGCACCTCAGCGAGGACGAGCGGGCGCTGGTCCGCAACGAGAGCGTCGGCTTCGTCTTCCAGAACTTCCAGCTGATCCCGACCCTCACCGCCCTCGAGAACGTCCTCGTGCCGCTCGAGCTCCGCGGCGACAACTCGCGCACCGCGGAGGCGGCCGAGCTGCTCGCCCGGGTCGGGCTCGGCCAGCGCCTCGACCACTACCCGCTGCAGCTCTCCGGCGGCGAGCAGCAGCGCGTCGCGCTCGCCCGCGCCTTCATCAACCGGCCCCGCATCCTCTTCTGCGACGAGCCGACCGGCAACCTCGACGGCGACACGGCGCACGCGATGGTCGACCTGATCTTCGGCCTGAACCGCGAGCGCGGCACGACCCTCGTGCTCGTGACCCACGACCTCGAGCTCGCCCGCCGCACCCAGCGCGTCATCCGCCTCCGCAGCGGCGGCGTGGTCTCCGACGAGCGCACCGCCGCCTGAGCGCCATGGGCTTCGTCCTCAAGATGGCCTGGCGGGACACGCGCGCCTCGCGGCGGCGGCTCCTGCTCTTCTCCCTCGCGATCGTGCTCGGCGTGGCCGCGCTGGTCGCCGTCGGCTCGCTCCGCGACAACCTCCGGCGGGCGATCGACGAGCAGACCAAGGCGCTGCTCGGCGCCGACCTCGTCATCACGTCCCGCTCCAAGCTCACCCCCGAGGCCGAGGCCTTCATCGCCTCCCTGGGCGGCGAGCAGGCGCGCGAGATCTCGTTCAACTCGATGCTGGCCATTCCGGGCGGGGGCCCGACCCGGCTCGTGCAGGTGCGGGCGCTGGAGGGCGACTTCCCCTTCTACGGCGAGTTCGCGACGTCGCCGGCGTCGGCCCGCGACGCGCTGCGGACGGAGTCCGTGGCCGTGGTCGAGGAGGGACTCGTCGTGCAGTTCGGCCTGACCCCGGGGGCCCGGGTCCGGCTGGGCGTGGCCGAGTTCCCCCTCGCGGGCGGCCTCAAGGCCGTGCCCGGCGAGGCGGCGGCGCTGGCCACGATCGCGCCGCGCGTCTTCATCCCGCTGGCCGCGGCCGAGTCCACCGGCCTGCTCCAGGCCGGCAGCCTCGCGCGGCACCGCGTGTACCTGAAGTTCCCGGCCGGCTTCGACGTCGAGAAGCTGGTCGCCGACCTGCGCGGGCGCTTCCGCGAGCTGCGGCTCGGCTTCGACACGGTGGAGGAGCGCAAGCGCGAGCTGGGCAACTCCATCCGCAACGTGAACTCCTTCCTCATGCTGGTCGGCTTCGCCTCGCTCTTCCTCGGGGCCATCGGCGTGGCCAGCGCGGTCCACGCGCACGTGCGGCAGAAGGTCCCGACCGTGGCCGTGCTCCGCTGCCTCGGCGCGCGGTCGCGCACGGCGTTCGCCATCTACCTCGTGCAGGGCCTCGGGCTCGGCCTGGCCGGCGCGGTCGCGGGGGCCGTGCTCGGGGTGGGGGCGCAGCTCGTGCTGCCCCTGCTGGTGCGGGACTTCCTGCCCTTCGCCTTCGAGTTCGCCGTCTCGTGGCCCGCCGTCGGCCGCGGCATCGGCGCGGGGCTGGTCATCAGCATGCTCTTCTCCCTGCTGCCGCTGCTGGAGGTGCGCCGCGTGTCGCCGCTGCTCGCCATCCGCTCGGCCTTCGCCGACGCCCCCGCCGGGCGCGACCCGCTGCGGGTGGCGCTCTACCTCGCGATCGCGGCGGCGGTGGTGGGCTTCGCGGTCGTGCAGACCGGCCGCCTCGCCTGGGGCCTGGGCTTCGCGTTCGCGCTCCTCCTCGGGTTCTCGGTGCTCGCGGGCCTGGCCAAGGGCGTGGCCGTCGTCGCGCGCCGCCTCAACCTGCGCGCGCTGCCGTTCCCCTGGCGGCAGGGCGTGGCCAACCTCCACCGGCCCAACAACCGCACCGTGCTCCTCCTCGTGTCGCTCGGCATGGGCACGTTCCTCATGATGGCGCTCTACCTCACGCGCGACACGCTGCTGTCCCAGCTCCGCGTGCTCGGCGGCGAGGACCGGCCGAACCTGATGCTGTTCGACATCCAGGACGACCAGGTCGGGCCGCTGAAGCGCGACCTCGCCGCCGCCGGCGCGCCGGTGCGGCAGGAGGCCGCGATCGTCACGATGCGCCTCGCCGCCCTCAAGGGCCGGCCGGTGGCCGAGCTGCTGCGCGACTCCGCCGTGCGCATCCCCGCGTGGACCCTGCGCCGCGAGTACCGCTCGACCTACCGCGGCGCCGTCAGCGACACCGAGAAGGTCGTGGCCGGCGAGTTCACCGGCCGCGTCCCGCCCGGCGCGGCCCGCGTGCCCGTGTCCCTCGAGCAGGAGCTGGCCCGCGACCTCGGGCTGCAGGTCGGCGACGAGCTGGACTTCGACGTGCAGGGCGTGCCCGTCCTGGCCCGCGTGGGCAGCCTGCGGCAGGTGGACTGGCGCCGGATGTCGGCGAACTTCTTCATCGTCTTCCCCGAGGGCGTGCTCGAGGCGGCGCCGAAGTTCCACGTCATGGCCGTGCGCGTGGCCGACACCGCGGCCTCCGCCCGCGTCCAGCAGGCGGTCGTGCGCGACCATCCCAACGTCTCGGCCATAGACCTCGCGCTGATCATGGAGACGATCGACTCGGTCTACTCCAAGGCCTCGTTCGTGGTGGAGTTCCTCGCGCTCTTCACCGTCGTCACGGGCGTCATCGTGCTCGCCGGCGCCGTGCTCATCGGCCGCCACCAGCGCGTGCGCGAGAGCGTCCTCCTCCGCACCCTCGGCGCCACCCGCCGGCAGGTGAACCTCATCATGCTCGCGGAGTACCTCGCCCTCGGCACGCTCGGCGCCGCGGTCGGCGCGCTCCTCGCGGTCGGCGCCAACTGGGCGGTGGCGCACTACATCTTCAAGATGCCCTGGGTCTGGCCCTCGCCGCTCGTCCTCGTGGGCGGCTGGGCCGCGGTCAGCGCGGTCACCGTCGCCACCGGCCTCCTCTCCAGCCGAGGGATCTGCGACCACCCGCCCCTCGAGGTGCTCCGGCAGGAGACCTGAGCGGCGGCAGCGCGGGCTTGCCGCGGGCGCGGGCCCGCGGCTTCCTCGCGCGATGGCCGGCCGGCACCTCACGTTCCACTACACCCTGCGCGACGCGGACGGCCGCGTGCGCGACACCTCGCGCGGCGGCGAGCCGCTGGCCTGCGTGGAGGGCGCCGAGCAGGTCGTGCCCGGGCTCGAGCGCGTCCTGCGCGCCATGCAGCCCGGCGACCGCCGGCAGGTCGCGGTGCCGCCCGAGCTGGGCTACGGGCCGCGCGACGAGTCGCAGGTCGGCCGCGTCCCGCGCGCCCGCCTGCCCGTCGAGGGCGAGCTCCGCGTCGGCGACCGCTTCCTCGCCGGGAACGACCGCCACGCGCCGGTCGTGCTCGTGGTCGCGCTCGAGGGCGACGAGGTCGTGCTCGACGCCAACCACCCGCTGGCGGGCGAGACGCTGCATTTCGACGTCGAGCTGGTCGCCGCCCGCCCGGCCACGCCCGCGGAGCTCGCGGCCGCGCGGGCCGCAGCGGGCCATTGACGGCGCCCCGGCCTTTCCTACGGTCCGCCCCTCCCGCAATGAAGATCCTCGGCCTCGACATCGGCGGTTCCTCCTTCAAGGCGGCGCCCGTGGACACCCGCACCGGACGCCTCCTGGCGGAGCGCTTCCGCGTGCCCGTCTCCAGCCCGTGCCCGCGGGACGAGGGCCTCGCCGCCGCGCGCCAGATCGCGGCGCATTTCCGCTGGAAGGGCCGGGTCGGCATCGGCTTCCCCGGCATCGTGCACGACGGTCGCATCGACATCGTCGGCAACCTCGGCCCCGAGTGGGAGCGGCAGAACGGCGCGCGGCTCTTCGCCAAGGCGACGGGCTGCCGGGTGGCGCTGGCGAACGACGCGGACGCCGCCGGCCTCGCCGAGATGCGCTTCGGCGCCGGCCGCGGCCGCGAGGGCACGGTGCTCATGCTCACCTTCGGCACGGGCATCGGCTCGGCGCTCTTCCACCGCGGCCGGCTCTTCCCCAACGTCGAGCTCGGGCACATCCCGTGGGAGGGGGAGCCGATCGAGCGCTTCGCGTCGGCGGCCGTGAAGACCCGGCTCGACCTCGACTGGAAGGAGTGGACCGACCGCGTGAACGTCTTCCTGCGCGTGGTCGAGCGGCTCTTCTCGCCCGAGCTGATCATCATCGGCGGCGGCGTGAGCCAGGACCACCGCAACTGGTTCCGGCTCCTGCGCACGCGCGCGAAGGTCGTGCCGGCGCGGCTGCACAACGACGCCGGCATCGTCGGCGCCGCGCTCGCGGCGGAGTAGGAGGCGATGGCCGCGCCGGTGCTCATCGTGGGCCAGGGGCTCGCGGGCACGGCGCTCGGGCTGGCCTGCGAGGACGCGGGCGTGGAGTTCGTCGTGGCCGACGCCGGTCCCGCCCGGGCCGCCTCGCGCGCCGCGGCGGGCCTCGTCAATCCGGTGTCCGGGCGGCGCTGGGCCGCGACGGAGGACTTCGCCCGGCTCGCCCCCCTCGCGCGCGCGGCCTACGACCGTTGGGGCGCGCGGCTCGGCGCGGAGGTCTGGCGCCCCCTGGCGCTCGTGCGCCGCTGGTCCGACGAGGCCGGGCGGGAGGCCGCGCGGCTCCGGCTCGGACGCGGCGAACTCGCGCCGTGGGTCGGCCGGGTGGACGCCGACGGAGTCGAGGTCCGCGGGGCGGCGCGGGTGGATCTGTCGGAGCTGCTCGACCGGAGCGCGGCGCGGTGGCGGGCGGCCGGCCGGCTGCGGATGCGGGACGTCGCGCCCGGGGAATTGGAGGCCGGTCCGTCCGGCCCGCGTTGGCGCGGCGAGGCCTTCGCATCCGTCGTCCTCGCCACCGGCGCCGGCCCGCTCGCGCGGGCGCTGCTGGACTCGGCGCCGCTCGTGCCCGCCAAGGGGGAGGTGCTGGCGGTCGCGGTCGACGGCTGGGAGGAGGGCCGGGCGGCGCTCGACCGGCACTGGCTCGTCGGAACCGGAGCCGGCCAGGCGCTGGTCGGCGCGACCTTCGAGCGGGGACGGGAGGACCTCGCGCCGACGGCGGAGGCGGCCGCGACCCTCGCCGCGGCCGCGGGCGGGCTGGCCGGAGCGCCCGTGGAGGTGCGGAGCCACCGGGTCGGCGTGCGGCTCACGACCCCCGACCGGCGGGCGCTCGCCGGCTGGCTGCCGCGGCATCCGGGCATCGGCGTCCTCGTCGGGCTCGGTTCGAAGGGCGCGCTGTGGGCGCCGGAGCTCGCGGGCCGGTGGGCCGCCGTCCTCGCCGGCGCATCCCCCTCCTTTCCCGCGGCCACCGACCCGGCGCGCTGGATAGGGCGGGTCGCCGGCTAGGGCGAGCGGTGCCCGCGCGGGACTCCGGCGGTCGGGCGGAGCGATGGGGCCGGGACGCCCCGTCCCCGTCCGCCGGGCGGGGCGGGGGCGCGGGTCCGCGGTTTCCGTCTTGAAGCTCCGGCGGCGGAGGCGCAGACGTGGCGGCGGCATGCGTTTCCAGGGCAACCGACCGAAACCGTCGTCGCGGGATTTCCGCGTCGCGTCAGGGAAGGGCGGCGGGGCATGACCGGCGCGCGGGTCCGGGTCTTGGTGGTCGACGACGAGCCGGCGGCGCGCGACGGGCTGGCGGCGCTGCTCGCGCGGGACGGGGAGGTCGAGGTGGCGGGCACGGCCGCCGACGGCCGGCGGGCGGTGGAGGCGATCCGCGCGCGGCGGCCGGACGTGGTCTTCCTCGACGTCCAGATGCCGGGCCTCGACGGCTTCGCGGTGCTGGAGGCGCTACGGCCCGGCCCGTTGCCCGTCGTGGTCTTCGTGACCGCCTACGACGCGCACGCGCTGCGCGCCTTCGAGTTCGCGGCGGTGGATTACTTGCTCAAGCCGTACACCGACGAGCGCTGCGCGGAGGCCCTGGCGCGCGCGAAGGACGAGGTGCGGCGGCGCGCGGCGGGCGAGCTGAGCCGGCGCCTCGACCAGCTGCTGGACCACCTGCGCGCGGGCGCGGGGGCGGGCGACTCCCCGGCGCCGGCCTCGGACCGGATCGCGGTGCGGTCCGGCGGAGAGGTCGTCTACCTGCGTCCGGACGAGGTGGACTGGGTCGAGGCGGACGGAGACGAGGTCGTCTTCCACGTCGGCGCCCAGGGCCACCGCATCCGCGGCACCCTGGCCGCCACGGAGCAGCGCCTCGGCGTGCGGTTCGCGCGGCTTGACCGTTCGACGCTGGTCAACGTCGAACGCGTGCGGCGGCTCAGCCCCGCGTTCGCGGGCGAGCATGTCGTCCTGCTCAAGGACGGCCAGCGCCTGCGGGTCACGGCGGCCAATCTCGAGCGGCTCCAGGCGGCGATGGCGTCGGGGACCTGAATCCCCGGCCCGGACGCGGCAGGCCGCCCCGCCCATCCCGTCGGGGGTCCGTTTATCCCAAAAACGCCTGCGACTCGGGTCGGTTTGCCCGTGTAATGCCCCCGTTCTTTCGCACCTGGACCTCGCGCCGGGTGGCGGCTTCGGTCCGGCGTTTCGCCGCGTCCCGCCGCCGTTCGTCGCATCGTCGTTCCCTCCCCGGCGTCGCCGCGTCACGGTCGGCCCGTTCGTAGTTCGTTGTGTTGCAGGGGGGCCCGCGTGGGCCCCTCTGTGTTTTCCGTTGCCGAGGAGGGCGCGTCATGTCCGGGTGGCCCCCCGACACTTTACCGCCAACCAACCGACTCCCATGTCCGCTCCCGCCTCCTCGCCCGCCGCCGGCCCCGCCAAGAAGAAATCCCGGACCCGCCTCTACCTGATCCTCGGTGGCGTCGTGCTGCTCGGCGTCGTCATCGCCGCCGCCGCCGCCAAGAACAAGGGCCAGGAGAAGCCCACGTCGGTCACCACCGAGAAGACCTTCGTCAAGACGATCACCCACGTGGTGACCGCGACCGGCAAGGTCCAGCCCGAGACCGAGGTCAAGATCTCCCCCGAAGTCGCCGGCGAGCTGACCGCCATTCCGGTGGTGGAGGGCCAGGCGGTGAAGAAGGGCGACCTCCTCGTCCGCATCAAGGAGGACTTCTACCTCGCCCAGGTGGAGCAGCAGGAGGCCTCCCTCGCCTCGGCCCGCGCCACCAGCGTGCTGAGCCAGGCCCGGCTGACGAAGGCGGAGCAGGACTTCAAGCAGAGCGACGACCTCTACCAGAAGAAGCTCATCTCCGAGGCCGAGTACACCGCCGCCCGCACCAACCTCAACGTCGCCAAGGCCGACTTCGAGTCGTCCCTCGCCCAGATCCGCCGCACCGAGGGTTCGCTCAGCCAGTTCCGCGACCAGCTGGCCAAGACCACGATCTACGCGCCGATGGACGGCACCATCAGCTCGCTCACGTCGGAGGTGGGCGAGCGCGTCGTCGGCACCGGCCAGTTCGCCGGCACCGAGATCATGCGCATCGCCGACCTGACGGCGATGGAGGTCCGCGTCCGCGTCAACGAGAACGACATCGTCAACGTCAAGGTCGGCGACCGCGCCTTCGTCGCGGTGGACGCCTTCCCGGGCCGCAAGTTCGAGGGCACCGTCAACGAGATCAGCAGCTCCGCCCTCTCCACCGGCGGCCAGAGCCAGGCCGCGCAGCTCATCGCCTCCGCCTCCGACGAGGTCACCAATTTCCTGGTCAAGGTCCGCATCAAGGCCGTCTCCGACGTCCGCCTCCGCCCCGGCATGAGCGCCACGGTCGACATCGAGACCCAGACGGTCGAGAACGTCGTCGCCGCCCCCATCCAGAGCGTCACCGTCCGCGCCGAGGGCGGCAAGAGCACCGAGGAGCTCGCCCAGGCCCGCGCCAAGGAGGCCAAGGAGCGCTCGGGCAACGACCTCGACGTCGCCAGCGAACGCGACGAGGCCCGCCGCAACCGGGAGAAGCTCCAGCGGGTGGTCTTCGTCCGCAACGGCGACAAGGTCGAGATGCGCCCGGTCGAGACCGGCATCGCCGACAACGACCACATCGAGATCCGCAGCGGCCTGAAGGCCGGCGAGGAGGTCGTCTCCGGCAGCTACGCCGCCATCAGCCGCACGCTCAAGGACGGCGCCCGCGTGATCGTCGAGCGGCGCAAGAAGGACGAGGCGAAGTGACGCCGCCGACCGCCCCGTGATCATGTCCGCCTCACCCTCCGCCGCCGCCCGGAACTACCGGACCCCCGGGCCGCTGGTCATCGACATCGCCGGCGTGACCAAGCTCTACCGCATGGGCGAGGAGACGGTCCACGCCCTCCGCGGCGTCGCCCTCCAGGTCCACCGCAACGAGTACCTCGCCATCATGGGGCCCTCGGGCTCCGGCAAGTCCACGCTCATGAACATGCTCGGGTGCCTCGACACCCCGACGAGCGGACACTACCAGTTCGCGGGCAAGGACGTGTCGGCCATGACCGACGACGAGCTGGCCGACATCCGCAACCGCGAGATCGGCTTCGTCTTCCAGACGTTCAACCTCCTGCCCCGCGCCACGTCGCTCGCCAACGTCGAGCTCCCGCTCGTCTACGCGGGCCTGAGCGGCGACCTCCGGCGCGAGCGCGCGATGCAGGCCCTGCGCAACGTCGGCCTCGGCGACCGCATGGGCCACAAGCCCAACGAGCTCTCCGGCGGCCAGCGCCAGCGCGTCGCCATCGCCCGCGCCCTCGTCAACAACCCCTCCATCATCCTCGCCGACGAGCCCACCGGCAACCTCGACTCCCGCACCGGCGAGGAGATCATGCAGCTCTTCGAGCAGCTCTACGAGCAGGGCAACACCATCATCGTCGTGACGCACGAGGAGGACATCGCCCGCCACGCCCGCCGCATCGTCCGCCTCCGCGACGGGTTGATCGAGAGCGACGTGCGGCAGACCTGATCGGTTTTTCGATTTTCGAATCCCGATTTCCGATTTCCGATCCCTGATTCCATGACCGAAGCGGAGCTCAAATCCCGGACCAAGGCGTTCGCGCTGCGCGTGCTGCAGGTCGTGGAGGCGTTGCCCGAGACCCGATCCGGACGGGTGGTGGGCGGGCAGCTCGCCCGCGCAGGAACCTCGGTCGGCGCGAACTACCGGGCCGCCTGCCGCTCCCGCTCCTCGGCCGAGATGATTTCGAAGCTGGCGGTGGTGGAGGAGGAGGCGGACGAATCGGCCTTTTGGATGGAACTAGCCGCGGAGCACGGGTTGTTGCCGGCGGGCAAGGTCGAGCCGCTCCGCCGCGAGGCGGACGAGCTGACCGCCATCATGGTCGCGTCGCGCCGCACCCTGTCGTCCAGCAATCGAAAATCAGGAATCCAAAATCGAAAATGAAGAGGTTCCTCTACGAGTTCACCGAGTCCGTCCGCATCGCCGCGGCGCAGATCCGCGCGAACAAGATGCGGTCCGTCCTGACCGCGCTGGGCGTCATCATCGGCGTGGTCGCGGTCACCCTCATGGGCACCGCCATCCGCGGCATCGACAAGGGCTTCGCCAACAGCCTCGCGCTGCTGGGCGACGACGTGCTCTACGTGCAGAAGTGGCCGTGGGGGCCGGTCGAGGACTGGTGGAACTACGCCAACCGCCCGAACCTCCGGCCGGAGCACGCCGAGCGGCTCAACCGCATCATCGAGGGCTCCAACGACTCGCTCCTCGCCTTCGCCGTCCCGGTGGTCGGGCGCGGCTCCGTCCTCAAGGTCGGCGACGCCAAGGTCAGCGGCGTCTTCACCATCGGCACGACCGCGGCCTACGCGCAGATGACGGGGGCGGACTACAAGGAGGGCCGGCTCTTCAACGACGCCGAGGCCGACTCCGCCTCGCAGGTCTGCGTGCTCGGCTTCGACGTGGCCGAGGCGCTGCTCCCCAACCGCGACCCGATCGGCCAGACGGTCCTCATCAGCGGCCAGCCGTTCACCGTCGTCGGCGTCTTCGCCAAACAGGGCGAGTTCCTCGGGCTCTTCAGCTTCGACAACCAGGTGGTCATCCCGCTCAAGGCCTTCCAGAAGCACTTCTCCACGCGGCGCGGGGCCGAGATCCGGGTCAAGGTCACGGACAAGACCCGCCTCGCGGCGGCGCGCGAGGAGCTGACGGGCGCGATGCGGCGCGTGCGCGGCCAGCTGCCCGGCGAGCGCGACAACTTCAGCATCAACGAGCAGGAGGCCTTCAAGGCCCAGCTCGACCCGGTGAAGGGGACCATCGCCACCATCGGCTTCATCATCACCGGCCTCGCGCTCTTCGTCGGCGCGATCGGCATCATGAACATCACCTTCGTCTCCGTGAAGGAGCGCACCAAGGAGATCGGCACGCGCAAGGCGCTCGGCGCCCGCCGCCGGTCCATCCTCATGCAGTTCCTCGTCGAGGCCGTCTCCATCGCCCTCATCGGCGGCGTCGTCGGCCTGCTCCTCACCGCCCTCCTCGTGCAGGGCGCGGCCCAGGCCTTCCCGAGCTTCCCGCTCAGCGTCTCCTTCGGCATCGTCGCGCTGGCCGTCGGGACCTCCGTGGCCGCCGGCATCGCCGCCGGCTTCTTCCCCGCGCTCGGGGCCTCCCGCCTCGATCCGGTCGTCGCCCTCCGCTACGAATGACCCGCCGATGAAGCTCTCCGAGATCCTCCGCATGGCCTTCGGCTCCCTCGGGGTGAACAAGCTCCGTTCGGGCCTGACGATGCTCGGCATCACCATCGGCGTCTTCACCGTCATGGGCGTGATGACCGCCGTGACGGCGCTGCGCAGCTCCATCGAGACGGGCATCAGCTTCCTCGGCTCGAACATCTTCCAGTTCGCCAAGTTCCCGCTCTCCGGCGGCGGCGGCGACGAGGGCCCGCGGCGCCGGCGCTTCGAGCTGCGGCGCGACATCACCCTCGACCAGGCCCTGCGCTACCAGCAGCTGATGGCGGAGAACGCCGACGTGGTCTGCCTCAAGGTCTTCCACCGCGGGCCGCCGGTCTACGCCAGCTACGGCGGGCGCAAGACCCAGCCGGGCCTGAGCTTCGGCGGCACCAACGAGCACTTCCTCGCGGCCAACCAGTACTCCATCGACACGGGGCGCAACTTCACGCCCGACGACGTCGAGTACGCGCGGCCGGTCATCATCATCGGCCAGACCGTCGTCCAGCGCCTCTTCCCCTCCGAGAGCCCGCTCGGGAAGACGATCCGCTTCGGCGACCGCCCCTACACCGTCATCGGCACCTTCGCCGGCAAGGGCTCGGCCTTCGGCGGCAACAGCGACGCCATCGGCATGGTGCCGATCACGCGGTTCGTGACCGACTTCGGGGGCGAGGGCCTCACGGTCAACATCGCGACGCAGGCCGCCAGCCAGGTGGTCTACAACGACACGCTCGACCGCGGCGTCACCGCCATGCGCATCGTCCGCGGGCTCAAGGCCGAGCAGGAGAACGATTTCGAGACCTACTCCAACGACTCGCTCATCTCGGCGTTCGCCAAGGTGGCCGACGTCATCGCCGCGGGCTCCTTCGTCATCAGCGCCATCGCCCTCCTCGCCGCGGGCGTGGGCATCATGAACATCATGCTCGTGAGCGTCACCGAGCGCACCAAGGAGATCGGCATCCGGAAGTCGATCGGCGCGCGCAAGAAGTCCATCCTCGTCCAGTTCCTCATCGAGGCGGTCGCGATCTCGCTGCTCGGCGGCGTCGCCGGCATCCTGCTCGGCGTCGCCGCGGGCAACGGCCTCGCCCTCGTGCTCGACGCCAAGGCCGTCATCCCCTGGGACTGGGCGGCGATCGGCCTCGTCGTCTGCTCCGGCATCGGCGTGGGCTTCGGCTTCTACCCCGCGTGGAAGGCCGCCGCGCTCGACCCGATCGAGGCGCTCCGGTTCGAGTAATCCCGCCGGTCGCGTCCCCGGGTGCGACGTGAGCGCGCCGGGGCCGTCGCGCCGCGACCGGCGACGCGGCCCGACCTCCGCATTTTCCGGGCACTTGCGCGTTGCGGGCCCGGGGGGCGCGGCCCCATCGTCGCGCGGATGTCCCCCGCCTCGCCCACCGCCCGCCCGCCCGGCCGATGAGGATCGAGGTCAAGTGGAACCCCGCCTGGGTCCGGCCGCCGCGCGCGCCGGGCGACCGCCGGTGGTGGATCCTCGGGTGCGCCGCCATCCGGCGCGAGGTCCGCGTCGAGACGGTGCTGCGCATCGAGGTCTTCCCCAAGCGGCTCGCGGCGCTGGTCGGGACCTGCGCGCTGCTCGGCTACCTCGCGGCCGCCACGGCGCTCTGGCTCTGGCTGCGCCGCACGCCGCAGAACCAGGTCGGCTGGACGCTCGCGGCCACGGCCCCGTTCCGGTGGGAGACGTTCCGCGAGCGGCGCGGGGACACCGACATCGCCGTCGCGCAGGAGCGGCTGCGGCAGCGGGAGTGGGGCGACGCCTACTTCGCGCTGCGCACCGGCGTGGCGCGCTCGCCCGGCAACGTGCCGGGTCGGATCGCGCTCGCGGGCCTGCTCCAGTACTCCAGTCCCGAGCAGGCGCGGCGCACGCTGGAGGACGGGCTGGAGCGGTCCGCGGGCGATCCCGACCTGCTGCGGGCCCTCTTCGCGCTGCTCCGCCAGCAGCAGGCGGCGTCGCGGGCCCTCGCGCTCTCCGCCGAGCTCCTCGACCGGCAGCCGGCCCGTCCCCCGGCCGCCCGCCAGTTGGCGGCGAACGCCCGCGCCGCCGTCCTGCTCGAGCAGGGCCGCTGGCCCGAGGCCGCGGCGGTCCTCGCCGGACTCGCGCCGACGGGCGACGCGGCCGAGGACCGGCGCACCCGCATCCTCCGGGCCGACCTGCACCGCCTCGAGGGACGCTTCGCGGAGGCGCGGGCCGCGCTCGCGGAGGGCGGCCCGGCGCCGCACGCCGACCTGCTGCGCGCCGAGGCCGAGGTCGCGGTGGCCGCGCGCGACGAGGCCGCGCTCGAGGGCGTCCTGCGCCGCTGGCGGGCCGCGGCCGACGAGCAGCCGGCTCCCTACCTCTTCGCCTTCGAGGCCTGGCACCGCCTCGGACGGCCCTCGCTGCGCGACCGCGCCGAGCAGGAGTATTTCGACGCCCTCGGCCACCGGGAAACGGCGCTGCAGCTCTTCGCGGCCGCGGCGGTCGGGCTGGAGCTGCCCGACGCCGTGCGGCGGGCGGAGGAGGCCGCGCGCGCCGCAGGCTTCAGCCGCTTCGCGTTCCGCGTCCACCTCACGGAGCTGGCGCTGCGCGCCGGCGACCTCGACGCGGCCTTCCGGCTGCTGCGGGATTGGGAGGGCAAGATCGAGACCCTGCCGCCGGCGCAGCGGGCCTACCCGGAGTTCATCCACCGCCTCGCGCGGGCGGCGATCGGCGGACCGACGCAGCCCGTCGCGCCGCTCGCCGGCCAGGTGGCCGCGATGCGCGGACAGGCGCCTCCCGGGGTGAGCCTGCTCGCCGCCCGGGTGCTGGAGCGCGCCGGCCACCCGGTCGGCGCCCGGGAGATGCTCGACCTCGGCCTCCGCGTCTATCCCGAGTCCGACCCGCTGCGGCGCGAAGCCGAGCGCCTCGCGGCGGTCGCGACGCCCCCGGCCGAGCCGGCCGTCGCGTCGGTCCGCCCCGCGCCCGTCGCCGTCGCGGAGCGGCTCGGCCGCGTGGACGCCGCGCTGGCCGGCGGGCGGCTCGTCGAGGCCCGCGACCTGCTGCGCGAGCTGCGGACGGCCGTCGCGTCCGACGCGCCCGGCGACGAGGCCGAGCTGGCCTGGCGCGAACTGCAGCTGGCGCTGCTGACGCGCGACGCCCTCGGCGTCCGCGCCTCGCTGCGCGCCCACCTCGGGCGCCACCGCGGCGGCGACGAGGCCCGGCGGCTGCTGCAGCTCGCGGACGCGCTCGAAGCGGGCGGACATCCGGAGGTCGCGCAGGCGGTCCGCACCGAGGTCGGCGCCGCGTCGGGCGCGCGGCCGGAGGTGACGCAGGCCCTGCGCGACTCGGGGATCGCCCCGGCCGCCGCCGAAGTGCCCGCCACGGCGGCGGAGGCCTCCGCCGCGCTCGACGCGGCCCTCCGCCGCGAGGACCCGGACCATGCGCTGTGGCTGCTCGGCGAATACCGGCGTCAGGGTCCGGCCTGGCTGGCGGGGGCGCAGGACGAGCTGACCCTGCGCGAGGTGCGGGCCCGTCTCCAGCAGGACCGCCGCCCGGCGGCGCTGATCGCCTTCCGCGGGCTGGTGATGCGGCCGGGCGCGCCGCGCGCCGCGGCGTTCCGCCTCGTGCGCGAACTGGCGGCCGCGGGCGGCGACGCCTCCGCCCGCGCGCTGGCGCAGGAGGTCGTCCGCCTGCTCCCCGGCGACCCCGCGGCCGCCGCGCTCCTCCGCCAGGTCGAGGCCCCGCGTCCGCCGACCGACTGATGCCGGTTCAACCGCGGCGGAGCTCGGAGCCGCGGAACTTGATGATGAAGCGGTGGACCTTCTTCTGCCGGCAGGTGATGCGGCCGGTGGCGAGGTCGATGGTGTCCGGCACGTCCACGCGGATGATGTCGACCACCGCGTGGAAGCCGCGCTCGGAGAAGACGTCGATGATCATCGCGAGCGCCGCCGGGTCGTTCAGCAGCGGGTCCTCGCTGTTGACGTTGGAATGTCCGGAGATCGCGTGGCGCCGGACGATGGGCATGATCTTCTTCTCGATGAACGCGATGGTGCGCGCGAACAGCTCGGGCTGGCTGAGCGCGTAGGAGTCGAGGCGCTTCACCAGCTCCTGGCGCGCGTGGACGATGATCTCGCTCGCGAGCGGCAGCGTGCGCAGGTGGTCGTACGTGCGGGGGTCGAGCTCGAGCGAGCTCTGGTAGGCGAGCTCCTCGGCGATGTTGCGCTCGACCTCGTCGATCGGACCCTGGGCGTTGATCAGGTGGTAGTGGAAGATGTCCTTGAGCGAGAGCAGCGCGTCCCAGGTCTGCTCCTTGAACACGCGGTAGCGCCGCGCCGCGAGCGCCTCGTCGAAGTCCGTCGCGCGCTCCTCCCAGAGCTGGCCGCGGCCGGAGGTGCGCACCTCCTCGTTGTGGGCCTTGCTCTCGCGTCCGCGCTTGAGCTGGCGGCCGATGGACTCCTTCTCGTCGACGAAGAGGACGACGATGTGGATGACGGGCTGGCGGAAATGGATGCCGAGCGGCGTGCCGTAGAACTCGCGCCACAGCTGCGTCATCTTCTCGTAGAGCAGCTTCAGGCACTCGACCTGCACCTTGGTGCGGGGGAAGCCGTCGAGGATGACGCCGTCGCGGTACTCGGGCTGCAGCAGGCGGCGGAGCAGGACCGAGAGCACCTCGCGGTCGCCGATCATCATCCCGGCGTCCTTCAGCCGCTTCATCTCCGGCGTGTCGAGCAGGTTGCTCATCACGATCGGCGGGCAGGTGAGGCCGCGGGCCTTGAGGATGTAGGGCGTGTTCGTGCCCTTGCCCGCGCCGGGCGCGCCGCCGAGGAGGATGAGCTCCTTGGGGAAGCGCAGGTTCTCGCGGCCGAACTCCTGCTCCAGCTCCTCCCACAGGGGGTCGAAGATGACGGAGGCGTCCTTGATCTCGAGGTCCGTCGGGGGCGTCGGGGCGGCGGCAGGTTGCGGGGCGGAGTCGGACATGCGGAAGCGGCGGGAGCGTAGGCCGGGCCCGGGGTGAGGCGACAAAAAAGGGCCCGGCGCCTCCGGTCAGGCCTTGCGCCGGAGCAGGCGCGGCGCGCCCTCCAGCTGGCCGCGGGTCACGCCGAGCTGGTTGACGAGCCGCAGTTCGCGCCACAGGTCGGCGCCGGAGACCTCGCCCCGCAGCAGCTGGCGGTAGCGCGCGACCGTGCGCGCCAGCTCGTCGTCCGGCTCGTTGAGGAATTCGATCCGGAACGACCGCGCGCCGAGCGCGAGGAAGCGGTCCACGAACTCCGCCCCGGTCTGCGCGCGCGCGTTGTACACGGTGTTGCGGCAGCCGGCGTCGGCCTTGAGCGGGTGCTCGGCCCCGACCCGGTCGCGCAGCCGGACGTCGTGCCGGTCGCAGGGCCGGCCGCAGTCGCGGTAGTCGCGTCCGGTCGAGAGGAACGCGCAGAACACGCAGTGCTCCATATGGAACATCGGCATGTGCTGGTGGAGCGTGAGGTCGAACCAGCGCGCGGGCGCGGCGCGCAGCAGCGCCTCCAGCTGGGCGACGTTGAGGTCGTACGACGCGGTCACCCGTTCGAGGCCGCAGGCGTTGATGAAGTGGTCGGCGGCGAGCGGGTTGGCGACGTTGAGCGGGAAGTCGCCGCGCCGCCGGCGGCCCCGGAACCACTCGAGGTGGTCGGGGTTGCGCACGAGGTAGCCGTCGGCCTCGCAGGAGAGGACTTGCTTGAGGATCCACTCCTCGCCGGGCTTGAAGATGCGCGGCGGCGCGACCCACAGCGTCGCCGCGGCGTCGTCGCCCCGCAGCGCGCGGAAGCGGGCCACGGCGTCGCGGTAGCGCTTCGGGTCCTCGAACTCCGCGTAGATCGTCCGCGCCCCGGCGGCCCAAGCGGCGTCGAGCTGGCGGAGGTGGCGGATGACGACGATCAGCTCGGGTTCCCCGGCCGCCGCGGGCTCCGCCGCCGGCGGCGCGAGGACGTGCGCCGGGCCCGCCTCGGGCGCGCGCAGCCGCCAGCGCCGGGGGGTGGCGCGGCGGGCCTCGAGCTCCGCGGCGACGCGGCGGCGCAGCTCGTTGAGCTCGCTGACAGGCAGGTGGACGTCGCCCTCGAGCGCGTTCTCCAGCGCGCCGAGCCGGAACGGGGTGCCGCCGAGGCGGCCGAGCTGCTCGCGCAGGCGCTCCGTCGTCAGCGGCTGCCGCTCGGCGGCGACCAGCGGCGCCGCCGACGCGGCCTGCGCGACGTGGCCCGCCTCGTCGCGGGCGAGGAGGGTCAGCGGCGTGCCGGCGGCCCCGTGGACCTCCATCGCGACCGGCCGCTGGAAGCGGACCTGCTCGCCGGCGAAGGTCTGGCGCAGGCGGCGGTCGAGCTCGGGATCGTTGGTCTTCCACACGCGGTGGCCCGGACGCACCCGCGCGAAGTCCACGTCGCCCCGCCCGAACCGCAGCACCGCCTCGTCGCCCCGCGGACGCACCTCGTAGACGCGTCCGCCCTCCTCGCGCTCCTCGGGACGGCCGGCGTCGAAGACGACGCCGTCGCCGGGCTTCAGCGGACCCTCGAGCCTGAGCGCGACATGGTCGTCGCCCACGCGGGTCACCGCGCCGAGGAACACGCCGCGCTTCGTGCCGAAGCGGGCGTGCGCCAGCTCCTGGTTGTGGATGCCGCGGAACCAGCCGGGGTAGAGGCCGCGCGAGAAGCCCATCTCGAGGTCGTAGCGCGCGGCGGCCGGGTCGAAGGCCGGCGGCGCCTCCGCCCCGGGCGCGCCGAGCTCGTGCATCGCCCGGTCGAGGGCGGCGCGGTAGACGCGGGTGATGTTGGCGACGTACTCCGGGCTCTTGAGGCGGCCCTCGATCTTGAGCGAGGCCACGCCGGCGCGGACGAGGTCGGGCAGCACCTCGAGCCCGGCCAGGTCCTGCGGGCTCAGCAGGTAGCGCCGGTCGCCGAGCGGCACGACGGCGCCGTCGGAGACGAGGTCGTACGGCATGCGGCAGGCCTGGGCGCACTCGCCGCGGTTGGCCGAACGGCCGCCGAGGGACTCGCTGGTCAGGCACTGGCCGGAGTAGGCGACGCAGAGCGCGCCGTGCACGAAGACCTCGAGCGGCAGCGCCGCGCCGGTGGCGCGCTGGGCGTCCTGGATGAGGCCGATCTCCTTGAGCGAGTTCTCGCGGGCGAGGACCACGAGGTCGGCGCCCACCGACCGCGCGAAGGCCACGCCCGCGGCGCTCGTCACCGTCATCTGCGTCGAGGCGTGGATGGGGAAGTCGGGGGAGAGGGCCCGGATCAGGCGGCAGACGCCGACATCCTGCACGATGGCGGCGTCCACGCCGGCCGCGATGATGCTGCGCAGGTACGCCTCCGCGTCGGCCAGTTCGTCGGCGAACACGAGGGTGTTGAAGGTGACGTAGCCCCGCACGCCCCGCCGGTGCAGGAAGTCCATCAGACGCGGCAGGTCGGCCACGGTGAAGTTGTGTGCCCGCATCCGGGCGTTGAAGCGCTCGAGGCCGAAGTAGATGGCGTCGGCGCCGTTCTCCACCGCGGCGCGCGCGCATTCCCAGTCGCCCGCCGGCGCGAGCAGCTCAGGCCGCCGCAGGGACGAGGGCGGAGAGGACGGGGCGGGGGCGGTCGAGGGAGTCGAGGAACTCACGAGGCCCGACTCTGTGGCCCCCGCCGCGCCTCCCCGCAAGGGCGAAGCCGTCAGTTGGCCGGGCCGGTCCCGGCGCCGCGGGTGCTCGTCGGCGCCGGGGTGTGCAGCGGACCGACCACCGCGCGGGCCGCCTCGAGGAAGAGCTGCGCGCCCTTGGCCGGGTGACGGCGCCGGTGGGTGATGACCGCGATCTCGCGGGAGGGGGCGGTGCCGCTGAAGCGCCGGTAGACGAGGCCTTCGGGGTCGTGCGGACTGCGCGCGCTGCGGGGCAGGATGCTGACGCCCAGGCCGAGCGCGGTGAGGCTCTTCACGGTCGTCAGCTGCGCGCAGCGGTGGCCGATGCGGGGCTCGAACTCGTAGTCGCCGCTGATGCGCTGGACCTGGGCGGCGAGGGACGAGGCGTCGCCGAGGAGGATGAAGTTCTCCTCGCGCAAGTCGGCGAACGTGACCTTCTCCGCGGTCGCCAGGCGGTGCTGGGCGCTGACCGCCAGGAGCAGGGGCTCCGCGAAGAGCGGGGTCGCCTCGAGACGGGGCTCATGGAGGGGCAGGGAAATGAGGGCCAGGTCGATCTCCCCCTCGAGGACGGCGTTCACCAGGATGGGCCTGAAGTTCTCCAAACTCCTCATCCGTATGGGGATGTCGTTCGTTCGACAGTAGGCGAGCGCGGCGGGGAAAAAGAAATGGGCCACCGTGGGAATCGCGCCGACGGACACCCGATGGCCGGCGCCCTCCTCCGGCTTGAGTTCCCGGAGGGCATTGTCGGCTTCGGACAGGATGCGGCGGGCATGGGCGAGCAAGGTGTTCCCTGCATCGGTCGGAACGACCGAGCGTCCGAGGCGATGGAAAAGCGGCTGGCCGATCTCCTGTTCTAGATTGATTATCTGCTGACTGAGAGATGGTTGAGAAATGAACTGGCGCGCGGCCGCCTTCGTAAAACTACCGGTTTCAGCGACGGCGACGAAGTAGCGGAGTTGGTAAATTTCCATAGGCAGAAGCGATGGCATAAATAGAAATCAAGTATTTCTCCTATTACAAGTCCCCGGGTATGCTCTGCGCCGTTCAAGTCAGTCCATCCACGAACCACTTTCACCATGAACAACCAAACGCTCCTCAAGTCCCTCGCTGCCGCCGCGTTCTTCACGGCGGTCTTCGCTGGCTTCTCGACGGTGCAGGCCGACCTGTCCCGTCTCGGGATCGCGGTCGGGTATGTCGCGGCCTTGGCCATGCTTGGCCTGGCCGCCTTCGATGGCTACCGCCGCCGCTCCGTCTGATTCAGATTTAGGCGAAAGCAGATAGCATAGTGTGTGCAGGAGGCCCGGGCCAGGGGTGGCCCGGGCCTCTCTTTTTTGCGGGTGACGGAGCGTGCGCCGAAGATCCGGGTCGGACAGACAAACCGCCGGCTCCGTGACGCTCTTCAGGAAACAATCCCGCCTGCAACCGATGGAGGACAGCCGTGCATCCGTATCCTGGAAGGAGTGGTTCGACGCCTACGGGCCGCGCCTGCTCCTGTGCGCGCGGCAATGGACCCGGTCCCTGGCGGACGCCGAGGACGTCGTCCAGGAGGCTTTCGTCCGCTACTGGCGCCACCAGCGCGACCTGCCGGGCGACCCGCAGGCCCTGCTCATCACGTCCGTTCGCCGCGCGGCGCTCGACCTCGCCCGGCGCGAGGACCGGCGCGCGGCGCGGGAGGAGAAGGCGGACGGGGGACTCGAGGACCGCGAGCCCGTCTTCGAGCCGCTGCCCGGCGACGGCGATGAGCGCCGTCAGGAGATCGAGGCCGCGCTCCGGCAGCTGCCCGACGAGCAGCGCGAGGTCCTCGCCCTCAAGATCTGGCACGAACTCACGTTCGAGCAGATCGGCGAGACCCTCGGCATTTCGCCCAACACCGCGGCCTCCCGCTACCGCTACGCGCTGGCCGCCCTGCGCAAGGAATTGAAGCCGCTGAGCTATGGATGACCCGAACCTCCAACTCGAGAACGAGCTGAAGGCCCTGCGGCCGCGCCGGCCGTCGGTCCTGCTCCGCTCCCGCGTCGCCCGCGACCTGGGCGAGATGCCCGGCACCGCCGCCGCGTCGCCGGTCCCGACGGAACGCCGCCGCTACACCTCGGCCACCAGCCTGCGCTCGTGGAAGTGGATCGGCTGGCAGCTTGCCGCCGCGGCCGCCGTGGCCGTCGCCGTGACGGTCGGCGTCCGCTCCTCGCGCGCGCCGGCCGCGCCCGCACCCGCGTCCGTCCCCCTGGCCTCCGCGCCGCCGGAGGCGCGGGTCGCCCCGGTCCCGGCGCCGGCGACCGCCCTCGCGGCGGCCCCGCGCGACGTCTTCGAGCCCGTCAAGGC
>CAYWTK010000026.1:13852-33309 GCA_964460895.1 uncultured Opitutaceae bacterium | reverse complement strand
GTCCGCCCCGCCGCCCGCGCCGCGCCCCGCCGCCGCGCCGGCCGAGGGCCACGCGCCGCAGAACACCGTGCTGCCCGGGACCAGCGACATCGTCGTGCGCGTGCCCATCATGGGCGAGGGCCTGCGCTCCGCGCGCGTCGTCACGCTGAACAAGCGGCCCGGCGACGCCGTGCGCCACGACGAGGTGCTGTGCGAACTCGAGACCGACAAGGCCGTGTACCCGGTCGAGGCCTCGTTCGCCGGCACGTTCAAGGCGTGGCGCATCCGGGTCGACGACACCGTGCTCATCGGCCAGGACATCGCCGTCGTCACGGGCGACGCCGCCAGCGTCGCCGGCCTGCCGGTCGAGGGCGCCGCGCCGCGTCCGGCCCCCGCTCCCGCGTCCGCGCCGGCCGCCGCGCCCAAGGTCGCGGCCCCCGCCCCCGTCGTCTCCGCCCCTCCCCCGCCCCGCCCCGCCATGACCGGCTCCGCCCGCCCGCCCGCCCTGCACCCCGCCATCACGAAGCGCCTCGATGCCGTCGTGCCGGCCAACATGCTCATGGACGTGCGCTGGGAGCCGCTGCAGAAGGCCCGGCAGGAGGCCAAGGCCAAGCTCGGCGCCGCCGCGCCGTCGCCGTCCGCGATGATGGCCTGGTGCGTCACGCGCGCGCAGGAGAAGCACGCGGCCTTCCGCTGCCTCGTGGGCAAGGACGGCTCCATCGTCGAGCAGCCGACCTTCGACCAGGGCGTGGCCGTCGCGCTCGAGGGCGACCGCCTCGCCACCGCCGCGCTGGCCGCCGCGAACACGCTGGATTTCGCCGCGTTCTGCGCCGCCTACCAGCGCGCGGTCGAGGAGACCCGCGCGGGCAAGGTCGTGGACGTGCAGGCGCCGGTGAACATCACCAGCCTCGGCGCGTTCGGCGTCGAGAGCGCCACGCCCATCGTCGTCCCGCCCGCCGTCGCCACCCTCTTCATCGGCACCGCCCACGAGCGCCTGATCAACGACGGCGGCCTGATCCACCCCTGCGAGGTCGTGACGCTCTCGCTCACCTTCGACCACCGCGTCGTCAACGGCGCCGGCGCCGCCGCCTTCCTCCAGGAAGTGAAGCGGCAGTTCGAGGACTTCCGCCTGCCGGGCTGACCGGCCCGCCTTCGCCGAGACTACGGCGGGCAACCCCAACCCCGCCGCGTGCGCGACGTTGTAGGGCGGGGTCTCCCGACCCCGCCGCGAACGTCGTTTCAGGTCTCGACTCCGTTAGCGCGGACGAGCGTCGGCGGGGTCGTCCCGCGGCCGCGGGACCGCCCTACATCTCCGCCCCGTCCCGCCCGACCACGGCGCTGCGGCGCTCGAGCAGGACGGTGTCGCACCAGCGGCCGGCCAGCGGGCCCGTCCGCATCCGGCCGATGCGCTCGCGCGTGCCGACGACGCGGAAGCCGTGGCGCCGCTGGAGCGCGAGGCTGGCGGCGTTCTGCGGGAAGGTGACCGACTGGATCGTCCAGAATCCGAGCTCCTCGCTGCGGCGCAGCGCCTCCGCCATGAGCGCGTCGCCCACGCGCCGGCCGCGGTGCGAGGCGGCGACGTAGAGGCTCATCTCGGCCACGCCGCGGTAGACGGCGCGGGCCGAGACGGGCAGCAGCACCGCCCAACCGGCCAGCGCGCCGGCGGCGTCGCGCGCGACCACGCAGCCTTCCGGGACCTTGGTGCGGATGAAGTCCGCCCACGTCTCCGGCGGCGCGGACTCGAACGTGGCGAGGCCCGTCGCGATGCCCTCGGCGTACACGCGCCGCACGTCCGGCCAGTCGGCCTCGGCCATGCGCGCGAAGGTCAGTGCGTCCACGGCCCCCTCCTCACGCCGGCTCCGTCTCCACCGTGTGCCCCGCGTGCCGCAGCGTCCGGAGCGCCGCCTCGAGCGCGGCGCCCTTCACCAGCACGTAGTCGGTGTCGAAGGTCGAGACCGCGAGGATGCTGATGCGGGAGAAGGCGAGCGGGTCCAGGACCGACGAGAGGATGCCCGTCTCGGTGAACGCGAACGGCCCGCGCAGCCGCAGCACGCGCCAGCCCGCCTCCGCCTTCACGCCGGCCGGGACCTGCCGCGCCGGGCACAGGACCGACAGCTCCGTCGCCGTGCGCGTGGTCGAGCCGAAGGCGGACGATTCCGCCCACGCGGGCACGGGGGCGTCCGCCGCGAGCCGGGCGATGGCGAACTCGCCGGGCAGGACTTGGATGACGAGGGGCATGGCGACCGGGAAGCAAACGGTCCGCCCCCCACGGCGCAAGGCCGCCGCGGGCCGAACCGGGCGGCACGGCCCGGTGGAGCGCGTTCCCCTCGCCGCGCCCGAAGCGGATAGAGGTCAATCCGCTCCACCTTGGCTGCAGTCAACCGCCCGTCGCCCGCCACACTCCGTAGCGGAAACCGTGAGGTTTTCGTCGTCGGGGGTGCCGGACGGAGCACGTCCGTCCCGACATGCCCGAAGCGGATTGAGGTCAACCCGCTCCACCGCGGCTGCCGCCAACCGTCCGTCGCGCTCGCTTCCCCGTAGCGGAAACCGTGAGGTTTTCGCCGCCCGAAGCTCGAGCCGTCGAGCGCCGACCCGAGCGCGCCCGGCGCGCAGCGAGGCCGCTTCGCCCCGCCCCGGGCGCGTCCGAACGGGGGCCCGGCCGCAGGTCGACCCCGGCCCCGCGTCCGTTCGTCGCGCACGGGACGCCGTTCGCCACCGGGAGGTTGCCGCCGGCCCCGGGTTCTCCTTGGCTCCCCGGCCTATGACATCACCCCGTCCCCTCGCGCTGGCCGCCGCGATTGCCGGCGTCCTCGCCCCCGCGCTGGCCGCCGCCGACGCGCCCGCGAAGCTGCCCAGCGGCTTCAGCGTCACCCACATGGACCTTTCGGTGGACCCGAAGGTCGACTTCGCCAAGTTCGCCGCCGGCGGCTGGTACAAGAGCTTCCAGATGCCGGCCGACAAGTCGCGCTTCGGCGCGTTCGACACCCTCGAGGAGAACAACTGGCTCAACGTGAAGGCCATCCTCGAGGACCTCTCGTCCCGCACGCACCCGGCCGGCACGCTCGAGCAGAAGGTCGGCGACTACTTCGCGGCCGCCATGGACACCGCGGCGATCGACGCCGCCGGCGCCAAGCCGCTCGAGCCGTTCCTCGCCCGCGTCGCGGCCATCGCCTCGATCGACGACCTCTCCCGCACCGTCGGCGAGTTCCGCCGCGAGGGCGTCGGCGGCGGGATGTTCTTCCTCGGCGTGACGGCCGACCAGAAGCGCAGCGACTTCAACGCGCTCTACCTCTTCCAGGGCGGCACCAGCCTGCCGAGCAAGGACTACTACTTCGCCGAGCCGTTCGCCAAGGTGCGCGACCAGTTCCAGGAGCACGTCGCCAAGATGTTCGTCCTCCTCGGCGACACCCCCGAGGCCGCCGCCGCCGGCGCCGCCACCGTGCTCGCGCTCGAGACCGAGATGGCCAGGCACATGAAGACCCCGGTCGAGCTGCGCGACCGCGTCGCCAACTACAACCGGATGAGCTTCGACGAGCTCGCCGCGCTGATGCCGGGCTTCCCCATCCGCCAGCACATTCGCGACGCGGGCTACGCCGACGGCATCGTCGACTACGTCGTGGTCGGCCAGCCCAAGTACCTCGAGGGCCTCAACGGCCTCCTCGCCTCGCGTCCGATCGACGAGTGGAAGACCTACCTGCGCTACCGCCTCGTCTCCGGCGCCGCCCCGCTGCTGGCCGCGCCGTTCGAGGAGGAGTCGTTCCGCTTCTACGGCACCGTCCTCCGCGGCACCCCCAAGATGGAGCCGCGCTGGCAGCGCGCCGCCAAGGCCACCGACGCCGCCCTCGGCGAGGCCCTCGGCCCGATCTACGTCGCCAAGCACTACCCGCCCGAGGCCAAGGCGCGGATGGACGAGATGATCCGCAACATCAAGGCCGTCATGCGCGACCGCCTCGCCACCCTCGAGTGGATGAGCCAGCCGACGCGCGAGAAGGCCCTGGCCAAGTTCGACCGCTTCGTCGCCCGCATCGGCCACACCGACAAGTGGCGCGACTACTCGACCGTCACGGTCTCGCGCGACTCCTACTTCGCCAACGCCCGCGCCGCCGCGGCGTTCGAGACCAAGCGCAACCGCGACAAGCTCGGTCAGCCGGTGGACAAGGAGGAATGGGGCATGACCCCGCCGACGGTGAACGCGTACTTCCAGCCGACGGCCAACCAGATCGTCTTCCCCGCCGGCATCCTCCAGCCGCCGTTCTTCGACTTCACCAAGGACGACGCCGTCAACTACGGCATGATCGGCGGCGTCATCGGCCACGAGATCACCCACGGCTTCGACGACCAGGGCCGCCGCTACGACGCGGACGGCAACCTGACCGACTGGTGGGCGCCGGAGGACGCGGCGCAGTTCAGCGCCCGCGCGCAGAAGCTGATCGATCAGTACAGCCAGTACGAGGCGCTGCCCGGCCTGAAGGTCAACGGCGCCCTCTCGCTCGGCGAGAACATCGCCGACCTCGGCGGCGTCTCCATCGCCTTCGAGGCGTTCCAGCGCTCGCTGCAGGGCAAGCCCACGCCCCCGAAGATCGACGGCTTCACCGCCGAGCAGCGCTTCTTCATCTCCTGGGCCCAGGGCTGGCGCACCGCCTACCGCGACGACGCCATGCGCCGCCAGGTCGCCGTCGGCCCGCACGCCCCCGGCAACTTCCGCGCCGTCGGCCCGCTGGTGAACTTCCAGCCCTTCTTCGACGCCTTCGGCATCAAGGAAGGCGACCCGATGTGGCGGAAGCCCGAGGACCGCACCAAGATCTGGTGACGCCCCGCTGAGCCCTCCCTTCCCGGCCCGCGCCTCCCCAGGCGCGGGCCTTCTTCTTGGCCGCCCCTTTGGTTACCGTGCCTTCGGACAAGCTGTTGCCGCAGCATTCCACGCCCTCTCCGAAACTGCAGTCGGTCCGATGTAGCGGAATTCGTGAGAATTTCGCCGCGCGTGGGAGACGAGAGCCCCTTCCGCTACAGCGTGAAACGTCCGCGCTAAACCGGCGTGCTCAAGTCAGGTCGTCCAGCAAGCGCTGCGAAAACTTCGGGAGCGTCTTGCCGAGGCGGATCAGCACGTCCTGCACCTCGATCCCTCGGTTCCCGGCGATCTGGCCGAGGACGGCTGTCACCTGTTGCCGCTCCATCTCGTAGAGGATGAGCAGGTAGTCCTGGGGATGGCTGACGTGGGTATTCCAGGGCTTCAGCGCGGCCGGGGGAAAATGCCTCAGGTTGAACGTGAGGATGAGCGGGCAATCGCCACGGATGGCGGCGGCAAGCACGTGGCGATCCTTGGGATCGTTGCCGAGTGCGGGCAGCAAGCTCTCGAAACCGGCCACCTCGGCGTCGGGAAACGTCTCGCGTACCTTGGCCTGAAACGAGTCCGCTCGAGCCGGCGGCCAACCGAGCTTTTCGATCTGGGTGCGGCGGGTCTCCGCCAGCACCTCGGCCGACCAGTGAGGAACGATCAGGCGCGGACGCTCGGACAATCTCAGCAGCAGGTCGCACACGCCGAAGTTGGCGAGCACGCAGGCGTCGAGAAAGATCCGGTAGTCCGCCCTCATTGCTCGCCAGCGTAATCGCTATCGTAGAGGCCGGCGGAATCGATCTCGGCCGAGAGCTTGTCGAGGGTCTCGCGGCGCGCCTTGTCCCGCTTGCGCTCGAAGACGAGCAGGTCCTTGAACGTGACGCGGCGGTGCGTGCCGACCTTGTGGTGCGGAATCTCCTTCGCATCGAGCAGGTCCACCAGGTGCTGGCGCGAGACGCCGAGGTAGTTGGCCGCGGCTTGCGTCGTGAACGCCTCGTCCTCCGGTACCAGGATGACGGCCTTCCTTTCGGACATCAGGCGCACGATGCGAGCGAAGTGCGCGAACAGCGCCTCGGGCAGGTGCGTGCGGTTGCCCTGCGCGTCGATCAGGGCGACGTGATCCGGCTTCGCGAAAACCTTGGCCAGTTCGGCCAGCTGTTCTTCCGGAACCAGGGACGGGTCCAGGCGGTTGTTACGGGTGGTGAGCATGGTCCGTAGTTTCGTCACCGCCGTCCCAAGAACAAGCGCCTAATCGCTATAATCGCTACGAACGCCATAGTCGCTTCTTTGAGCTCCATTCAAAAAAACAGCCCCTTCTATTTGCGGTTGAACCTCTTAGCAAGAATTCAGGACGACTGAAGACCTAACCTCCAAGGTTCATCGGCTGGCACCTCGCCGAGGGGCGTGCCATGACCACATCCCCGCACCCGTCCCGGAGGTCACGGGCTACCTCTTGGTGCGGCCGTTCAGGGACGCCGCGACCGCGCGGAAGCTGGCGAGGCCGGCTTCGATGTTCTCGATGATCTCTTCCGCGAGGTCAGCGGGTTCGGGCAGGTTGTCGAGGTCGGCGAGGCTGTCGTCCTTGAGCCAGAAGACGTCGAGGCTCGTCTTGTCGCGGGCCGCGAGTTCGGCGTGCGTGAACTTCCGCCAGCGTCCCTCCGGGTTCTTCTCGGGGTGCCAGGTCTCCTTCCGCTTATGACGGTTCTGCGGATGGTAGCAGGCGATGAAGTCGGCGAGGTCCTCGAAGCGCAGCGGCTTCCGCTTCAGCGTGTGGTGGATGTTCGTTCGATAGTCGTAGTACCAGACCTCCTTCGTGGCCGTCTCGCGGCTCGCGGGCCGGTTGTCGAAGAACAGCACGTTGGCCTTCACGCCCTGCGCGTAGAAGATGCCGGTCGGCAGGCGCAGGATCGTGTGCAGCTCCGTCGTCTCCATCAGCCGGCGGCGCACGACCTCGCCGGCGCCGCCCTCGAAGAGGACGTTGTCGGGCAGGACGACGGCCGCCCGTCCGGTGGTCTTGAGCTGCGCGCGGATGTGCTGGAGGAAGTTGAGCTGCTTGTTCGAGGTCGTCGTCCAGAAATCCTGCCGGTTGTAGACGAGGTCCTCCTTCTCCTGTTCGCCCTCCTCGTTGGTGAAGGTCATCGAGCTCTTCTTGCCGAACGGCGGATTCGCCAGGACGTAGTCGAAGGTCTGCGCCGGCGCAGCGACCAAGGCGTCGGTCGAGGAGATCAGGCTGTTGCCTTCGATCTCGCCGATGCCGTGGAGGAAGAGATTCATCAGGCACAGGCGGCGCGTGCCGGGGACGATCTCGTTGCCGTGGAAGGTCTCATTCTTGAGGAAGCGCTTCTGCGCCGGCGTGAGCGGACGCTGCTTCACGAGGAAGTCGTAGGCCGCGAGGAAGAAGCCGCCCGTGCCGCACGCCGGGTCGGCGATGGTCCGGCCCGGCTCGGGCGCGACGCAGGCGACCATGGCCTTGATCAGGGCGCGCGGCGTGAAGTATTGGCCCGCGCCGGACTTGGTGTCCTCGGCGTTCTTTTCGAGGATGCCCTCGTAGATGTCGCCCTTCGTGTCGGCGTCGAGGGTCGTCCAGGTGACCTCGTCGACCATCTCGATCAGGCGGGCGAGCTTGGCGGGGTCCTGAATCTTGTTCTGCGCCTTGGTGAAAATCTGCCCGAGCATGCCCCTCTGGTTGCCCAGTT
This sequence comes from uncultured Opitutaceae bacterium, assembly GCA_964460895.1. Lineage (GTDB taxonomy): Bacteria > Verrucomicrobiota > Verrucomicrobiia > Opitutales > Opitutaceae > Didemnitutus. The sequence continues at coordinate 25,800 of CAYWTK010000026.1, read as the reverse complement.
CGCGCAGCGCCTCGACATAGTGGCCCTCCAACTCCGCGCCCTTGAGCGGCCGCATGACCGGCCACGCGTAGCGCGCCGGCACACCGACCTTCCGCCCGTGCGGCGGACGCGAGTACTCGTCCGCCATCTTGAGGAAGATGAGGTAGGTGAGCTGCTCCAAGTAATCGCCATAGCCCACGCCGTCATCGCGCAGCGTGTGGCAAAAGGACCAGACCTTGGAGATGATGCTGTCGGTGGTCATGCGATCAAAAATCGAGGGCGCATCCGGACAAAATGTCCGGATAAATGTCCGGATAGATCGACTCGTCTTTCAGGGCCAGCCTGCTTGGGAGATATCGGCTATCCGGACAAAACGTCCGGATAAATGTCCGGATCGAATGCACCACCCGTTCTGTCCCGGCAGGAGGGCTCATTTGACTCTGTATTCGGTCGCTGGGCCAGCGCCGACCTTCTCAACGAGGCCGAGAGCGAGAAATTTGTTTAGGTGTCGACGGGCCGTGCGTTCATCGACCCCCATCGCTTTCGCAAGCAAACCAGTCTTCCCTGAGCCTTTCTTGCCGAGCAGCACCCAGCTCTCCCTTTCCGCTTTGCTGAGCTGATCCAGCGCTGCTTTGCCCAAGCTAGTAAACACAGCTTCCTCATTCCGGTAGATCGTCAGGTTCAGATACACCCCGTCGAAGGAGTAGCGCGGTTGCGGCAGCCCCAACTTGGTGGCGGCTTCGCCCAGCGTCTTCATCCCCAACCCGCGTCCCTCCGCCAGCCGCGCCCCGCCAAAAGCGAATTGCAGGCGCGGGTTCCGATTCAGCATCGGGGCGCTGAAACTCTGCAGTTGCTCCAAGTTCACCGGCGGAGGCGGCAGGCCGGGACTGCGAATCGTGATGGTGTCCGGGGTGACGGCGAGATGGCACGTGGCGCCCTCGATGTCGTAGTCGCGATGCACGAGTGCGTTGATCACCGCCTCGCGCACCAACTCAAACGGCACATCCGGCGCGTCCTCCCGATACATGCGACTCCGATCCGCCGTGAGCGGGAGCTTGTCACGCAGCCACTTCTCAACCGCGGCCGGGACCAGGATCAGCGGACCATCAAAGTCGCGCACCTCCTCACGCCCATCCGCGTGATGCAGGGTGCCCTTCAGGCCGGCCTGCGGCAGGCGATGCCGCGGCGTGGCCGCGAAGGCGAGCCAGCCGATCTTCGTCGGGATGGTCCGGCGCCCCTTGCGAACGAGATATCCCTGCGCGAGCAAAAGCTGCTCCAGCCTCGTCGGATCGAAGCTCGCGCCCAGCTTCTGCCGAAAGACGCGCAGGGCCGCTTCCGACAGATCGGCCCTCACGGCCTCTGGCAAGGGCCTGATCCAATCCGGCGTCGCAGCGGTCAGGGCCGCCGGTTTTCCCTTGGCCTCCGCCGCTCTGATCGCCGCCTGGCGGAGGAACTCGCGGTTGGCGGCCCGAATCTGCGCCTGCAAATCCGGGGGGAACATGCGCACCGCCACATCCTTCGAAGCGAGGTAGCGGAGACCCTGTCGGTCAACCGAGGGATCGGGGTCCTCGATACCGACCCAGACTTCCTTGATGCGGGCGTTCACGATGCGCTCGGCACAGCTCAGCTTCGGAGGCTTGCGTGCTCCGGGCGCACAGGGCTCGAGCGTCGCGAAGAGCACCGCCCCATCGAGCTTGGTATCGCGCTGCTTGCGCTCGATCAGCGTGTACTCCGCGTGGTCGCCTTCGCGCAACTCGCCCCGATGGGCGGTGTCCACGCTGCCGTCAGGCATGACCAGTACTGCGCCGACCAACGGACTCGCCTTCTGGTCGTCTCGCCCTTCCGCAACGGACTGCCGCATGACCTTGACGGCCAGCTCCATCATTTGCCGGGGGTCGAACTTCGGGGCGGTCGGCACGTCAGGAAAGAACTAGGTTCCGGGACCAGTGGCGAGCCGTCGTTCGGTTCGCTTCGCTGGTTCTTCCAAGCCGGCCCCTCGGACTGCGCGCAGTCGGGCGAGGAGTTGGGAGGCGGGTTCGTCGGCGGGGTCTTGGGGGACGAGGCGGCCGGTGAAGGCTTTTTTCAGGATCGATTGCCGCAAGGCGTCGCTCCGCTTCAAGGCGGCGTCGATCTCCCGCTCGTTCCGCTCGATCACCTCGAACTGCTCGTCCAGCAACCGCACGATTTCCTGTTGCTCGAGGACTGGCGGCAAGGCGATGTGCAGCGCGCGAATCTCAGGGAAATATATGGTCGTATGAGTCGTTCCCTTGCCGAAGCGGCGGATTTCCTCTCCTTCCGCGATGAAGGCATACATGAGGAACTCTGGCACCAATGCGGGGGTGCATGTCCATGTCGCGAAGTCCTGACTCGTGGCCATGGAATTACCCAAGACGCACACATAGCCAACGGAAGCGGTCCTTGAGAAGCAAACAGTCCTCCGGGGAAGTAACCTCGCAGACGAGTTATCCAAACCGAGTTGGGTGATCGTCTTGCTCGTCGATTCAATCGACCGGCCGTGATGGATGCGAGCATCTGGGATACTCAGCCAACAGAATTCCCCATCCCAGTATTCCGGGTGATTACGACTTGGGGTGTGACCCGTCTCTTGGCGGGCGATGCGGAGAAGGGGTATCCACTCCCAATTCAATGGGAGGTGCTTGGACGGACGATTAACAGAAAGGCCAGCGACACCCTCGATGACTCCCAAACTTGCCTCGCGCCCACCCCTTGGTTGCACCGGAGGCGGAGTGCGAGCGAGGAGTTCAGCGGTGGATTCGAGCTTAGTGCGGTTCTTGGTGCGCCATTTCTCGGTCAGCTTGCCTTCGAAGGCTTGTTTGAGGAGCGACTGGCGATAGACGCCGAGTTGCCGCCGCGCCACCCGCAGACTCTCCTCCGCGGCCTCCAACTCGCTGAACAACTCCTTGGTCTTCGCCACGATCCGCTTCTGCTCGGCCAAGGGCGGCAGGGGTAGGCTTGAGGCATTAAACTTTCCTTTGGTGATGTGCGCTAAACCCGCTCCGCCGTGGGCAACACCGATGTATTGAGCCAAGTTCTGGTTGATCGCGAACTGAAGGAATGTCCTGTCGAAGACGTCGCTCGGGAAGATGACCTTGAAGATGTGCTGATTCAGCCACGCATCTGGACCCTTCCAGATGTGAGCCCCAAAGGAAGTGCCCGGCGTCCCAGACCAAGCAAAGAGAAGATCGCCGGGCGCTACGCTAAACTTCTTTGGCAGCTCCTTCGCACAATAGTTGAATGGGGCTTGGGGGTTGTTGAGGTTCTGAATCCGGATGATTGGCCGGCCAGCGGTACTCCATTCTTTGGGTTTGAAAGCGCGTCCGTTGATCAGTTCGAGCGATGCACCGATCGTGACAGACTCCCAAGAGGTCGGAAGATTCACGCCGTCAGCTCCTAGTTAGCTTCTTCAATGAGGGCGCCCATGCGCTCGCCGAAGAGCTCGTGCATTTTCCCGAGGCCGCCTTTATTGCCGAAGGGGGCGTGGTCGCGGTCCTCGCGTTCAAGGCGGCGGGCTGCATGGGTCAGGTGCGCACGAGCCGGAGGAGGGGCTCGAAGCGGTAGATGGCGGCGCGGCGGCCGGAGGCTTCGCGGACGGGGACGAGGAGCTGCTCCGCGAGCAGGACCCGGACAAAGCGCGCGGCGGTGTGGGACGGGATGCCGGCCTGCTGCGTGAAGCGGCTGTTGAGGAACACGGGGTGGCGGAACATGAAATCGAGCGCGGTCACGGACTGGGACGACTTCAGGAGCGCGGCGAAGCGGCCCTTCATCTCCTCGTAGAGCCGGCGGGTGTTCTCGGCGACGAGCAGGTTCTGCCGCGCCTGCTCCTTCACCGCCCGCAGGAAGAAGACGCACCAGTCCTCCCACGCGCCCCGGGCGGAGACGGCCCGCATGGTCTCGACGTAGTCGGCCTTGTGCTCCTCGAAGAAGCGGCTGATGTAGAAATGCGGGGCGGAGATGCAGCCCAGCCGCCACAGTAGCAGGGTGACCAGCATGCGGCCGACGCGGCCGTTGCCGTCCTTGAAGGGATGCAGGGCCTCGAACTCCACGTGGCTGAGCGCGACGCGCAGCAGGGCGGTCCACTGCTCGTCGCGGGTGAAGTCCAGGAGCTGATCCAGCCCGCCCTCCAGCTGCTCGGGGGCGATTGGCACGAAGCTGATGCGGGAGGTGCCGAGCACGCCGATGTAGTTCTGCTCGGTCTTGAACTGGCCGGGGTTCTTGTTCTGGCCCCGCGCAAAGGAGAGCAGCACCTGGTGCATCTGTCGGATCAGGGGCTTCCCGAAAGGCTGTCCCGCCTCCAAGGCCTCGCGGGCGAGGCGCAAGGCCCGACTGTAAAGGTAGGTTTCGACCGCCTCGGAGCGGTGCTCGTCGGTGGCCGCGAGGTCGGGAGCGAGTTCGGACTCGAGCTCCAGGACCTCCTCCAAGGTGCTGAAGGTTCCCTCCATGCGAGAAGAGGCGAGCGCCTCCTGGCCGCGCAGCGGGGCGAGCAGGATCTCGCTGTTGGCCATGCCCTTGAGCATCTGATCGTAACGCGCCAACGCGTCCGTGGCCTCCAGCAGCGGGGCCAGCACCCGGGCCATGTCAAAGCTGCGGGGCGGAAACGCCCCGTGGTGGTAGTCAACGGCTTGGCTGAGATCGACGTTCATTTCCTAGAGATCCGTCGTGGTCGAACGGCTTTGCCGTGAACGAATAGACCGATGTTGCACGACAAGAGCCTTGGCCGGACACCCGTGCCCTTCAAGGCATTTGTTGTGCACGAAACCAAGAACTATGCATTTCAAGCAGTTTTGAAGGACACGGAGACCAGGCAACGGCCCGATGACGCGCGGGCCGCCGGGTGACCCCTCCCTTGGCTCGCAGGTCGGCTCATGCCGTCAGCTCCCGATTGGCCTCCTCGATCAGGGCGTCCATGCGCTCGCCGAAGAGCTCGTGCATTCTCCCGAGGCCGCCCTTGGCGTCGAAGGGAGCGTAGTCGAGGTCGTCGCGTTCGAGGCGGCAGGCGGTCGCGACGTGGTCGCGGATGAGCTGGAGGAAGGCGGTCTGCTCGGAGTCGAAGGGCTGGCCGGCGTTCTTGCGGAGGATCCAGTCGCGGAAGTTGCGGCGCACGGTGTCGGCGAAGGGCGTCAGTTTCTGGTCGAGTCCGCAGGCACGGCGGATGAGGGCGACGAGCGCGGTCAGCTCGGTGTCGGGCCGCGCGGTGGCCGGCACGGCGTCGAGGCGCGCGTAGGCCTCCCACACGCGGAGCGGCGCGAGGCGCGGGGACTCCTGCCGCAGCGCGTCGAGCACGGCGGAGATCTGCGCGAGCGTGACGTGGGCGCGGCGCTGGGGCTGGGTGTAGTAGATGGTGAGCGCGTCGAGCCGGTCGCGGTGGTCGCGGCAGAACGCCTCGAAGTCGGAGACGAAGACGGAGGCGCGCGTCTGCGCATCGGCGTCCCATTCGGCGCGGAGGACGCGGTCCGGCGTGTCGTGGTCGATGGTCTGCAGGTTCGCCGTGCAGAACTCCACGATCTGCGTGACCACCGCGCCGGTGAGCGGCGCGCGGGCGGCGGCGACAAGCTGCTGCTGGGCCCTTTCGCGGGCGGAGTCGCCCGGATCGCCCTTCTCCTGACCCGCGAGCGCGAGCGCCTGTCGCTCGATGGCCTCGCCGTCGATGGCGTGGAAGAGGGCCTTGACGAGCTGGCTGACGGTGGTGCCGCTCATCTTCTCGGCGAGCGCGTGCCTCTGCAGCGGCGTGAGCTGGCGCTCGATGCGGGCGAGGCGACCGGCGAGGGAGGAGACGGTGTCGGTGTCGCTCGCGCCCATGACGACCTCCATGGCGAGGTCCTTGAACGGCACGGTCGGGCGCGTGATGGGCGGGCGGCTGTCGGTCTTCAGGGACTTGGTGACGCCGATGGCGTCGACAATGACGTAGTGGGTCTTGGCCGACGACGCAGCGGAGGAGACCTTGCGCAGGCCGTCGAGGTCGAGGGTGCGCGTGCCGCGGCCCTTCATCTGCTCGAAGTAGCCCTTCGACTTCACGTCGCGCATGAAGAGCAGGCACTCCAGGGGCTTCACGTCGGTGCCCGTGGCGATCATGTCGACGGTGACGGCGATGCGCGGATGGTAGCCGTTGCGGAACTGGGAGAGGACGGACTTCGGGTCCTCGGGCGGCATGACGTAGTCTTCCGCGACGACGCGCTCGTCGGTGCCGGGCGCGAAGGTGATCTTCTTCACGCCCTTGCCGGAGCCGAAGGTGACCTTCTTGCAAAAGGCGTTCCCCTCGCCGAACTCCTCGCGGACGATGTTGATGATGTCGTCGGCGTGGGAGTCGGTCTTGGCGAAGATGAGGGTCTTGGGCACCTCGAAGGAGCCCGAGGTGTCGTGGCGGCCGGGAAAAATCTCGGGAAGCTTGTCGCGGAACGCACGGATGACGGTGCGGATCTGCGAGGGGTTGATGACGTCGCGGTCGAGCTTCTGGGCGGTGTAGGCTTCATCCTCGTCCTGCTGTTCCCAGCGCTTGGCGCGGGTGAGCCGCTCGCGCTTCTCGACGAGGCCCTTGAGCACGACGCCACCGCGTTGGGAGACCTCGGTCTCGATGGTGTAGATCTCACCCTGGACGTTCACGCCGTCGGCCACGGCGTCCTCGTGGGTGTATTCGGAGACCACGTTCTGGGCGAAGAAGCCGTAGGTGCGCGCGTCGGGCGTGGCGGTGAGGCCGACGAGGAAGGCGTCGAAGTAGTCGAGGACCTGCCGCCAGAGGTTGTAGATCGAGCGGTGGCACTCATCGATGATGATGAGATCGAAGAACTCGGGCGGCACCTTGTCCGAGTAGGCGACGGGCAGCGGCTCGCGGCGGCGGTCGGAGCGTTCGGCGGGATTCTCGTCCTCGGCCGATTCGTCGAGTTCGCGGCCTTGGAGGATGGAGTACATCCGCTGGATGGTGGAGATGCAGACTTGGGCGTCGGCCGGGACATGCCCGGAGTTGAGGCGGGCGACGGTGTAGAGTTCGGTGAACTTGCGGTTGTCGTCCGTCGGCGTGAACGCGAGGAACTCCTGCTCCGCCTGCTCACCGAGGTTGCGCGTGTCGACGAGGAAGAGCACGCGGCGGACGCGGGCGTGCTTCAGGAGGCGGTAGATCGACGTGATGGCGGTGAAGGTCTTGCCCGATCCTGTCGCCATCTGGATGAGCGCCCGCGGGTGCGCCTTCTTGAACGAGGCCTCGAGGTTCGTGATGGCGTCGATCTGGCAGTCGCGCAGACCGGTCCGGTCGAGTTCCGGCAGGTCGTGCACGCGAGCCCGGAGCGAACGGGCCGCCTCCCCGGGGACGAGCGGAGCGCGCCAGTTGCGCAGCGTCTCGGGGCGATGGAAAGAGAAGACAGCGCGGGAGCGCGGCTTGGGATCGCGCTGGTCGGTGAAGCGCGTGATCACTCCCGTGGCCTCGTAAAGGAACGGCAGTGCTTCGCCGGTGGCTTGGACCCACTTCAGCTTGGCCGTGGAATACTCCGCCGTCTGATCCTCCACCTCGGTGATGTTCTGGCCGAGGGACTCCTTCTTCGCTTCCACCACCCCGACAGGCCTGCCGTCGACGAAGAGGACGTAGTCCGCCGGGCCGGTGGCGGTGGAGTACTCGCGTACCGCCTGCCCTGCGCCCGAGTGAAAATTGATGCCGTCCTTGGACTGAACGTCCCACCCCGCGGCCCGGAGCTGCGCGTCGATGGCGTCGCGGGCGATTTGTTCGGGATTCTGGTTGGGGCTGAACAATCCGGACATGACGACGGAGAGATGCGGCCAGGACCCGTGGCCCGACGGTCTTGGCCGGCGCGCCAAGGCTGGATATCCGACCGGTCTTGGCAAGTCAGGGAGTCCGCGACCTCCGGACGCGGAGACCGGCGCCTCGGGGACACCTGACGGCGTTCGACCCGTGCGCGGAGCGCCCGGGCTACCACGAGACATCACCCCCTACTCGCTACCCGCTACCCACTACCCGCTACTCGTTTCCCCCCGGCCAGAGGCGGGCGACGGCGGCGCCGAGGGGGCGGTCGAGGCGGAGGACGAAGACCAGCCAGACCCCGACGACGACGGCGATGCAGGCCCAGCCGAGGGTGACGTAGCTGGCGGTGATCTCGGTCTCCTTCCAGCCGTGGAGACGGAGGATGTTCATGTCGCCGCCGCCGTCCTCCTCGCCGTGGATCATCGAGCCGTAGGGAATGAGTTCGCGGAACGCAGCCACCTCGCGCCAGAAGAGCCAGACGTTGAGGAAGGTCGAGGCGCCGAGGAACGCGCACGGGTAGCGGCACGCGCCCCAGCGGAACTTGTCCGGCAGGTGCACGAAGAACAGCACGAGCAGCGCCGCGCTGAGGTAGAACTCCCCGCCGATCCCCGCCCACGCCATCCACGCCTCGTAGCGGTGCTCCGGCAGCCGCCAGGTCATCCACGCCTGCAGCGGCGCCAATCCGGCCGCGAGGAGGATCGGCCAGACCTTGCGCTCGCGCCAGCCGGCCCAGCCGAGCACGCCGAGCAGGAAGAGGACGCCGCCGTACACGAACAGCGCCTTCTCCTCGGCCACGCTGGTCCAGCCGAACGGCAGCGGCAGCGCGCGGTAGCCGCTCAGCCACGCGACCGTGGCGTGGCCCAGCTCGTGCATCCACACGTGGAAGCCGCGCAGCAGGCCGACGAGCGGCGTGAGCTGCACGAGCCACGCGACCGCCACGATGGCCGGCAGCGCGACGAGGTTCACCGCCCGCGAGTCGAAGGACGTGGGATCGAACCCGCCGTCCGGCGGCGCCGGCGGCACGTAGGCGGGGGGCGGACGCGGCGGCTCCGGGTCCACGGCCGCGCGTCCCCTCAGCGCCGCGGCGGCACGCCCGCGCCGCCCGAACGGGCGAAGAAATCCTGCGCCTTCGTGAGGAGCTGCGCGTAACGGCCGTAGTCGCCCGCCCACGAGTTCGGCACGCAGAGGCGCTTGATCACGCCGCGTCCGCTGCCGTCGGGCGCCGAGGCGTCGGGCTCGAGCTCCAGCGTGAAGCGCGGGTCCGCCGCGTGCACCACGTAGTGCCTCCCGCCGTCGCGGCCGTCGCGGTCGATGCGGACGAAGTGCGCGGAGCTCATCGTTGGCGCGGGACCATGCCGGACGGCGGCGGGGACTCAAGGCGCAATCCGGCGGGGGCGGCGAAACGCTCACGCGTTCCGCTACGGCGGTGCGGGTGGCCGGCGATCTCCGGGCGCCGGGGCTCGGGGACGTGCGTACCTCGTGCCGCGTGCGACCCGAGCTCGGAGAGCCCGGGCTACCCACGCCCCGCCGGTCGCGCCGCGAATGGACGCCCGCCCGGGAACCCGGGAAGGATTGGCCTTGAGAAGGCCCGGCTTCCGGGGGAAAACGAGCCCGCGCGCGACCCACCCCGATGAACCTCGACCCCGCCCCCCGCCTTCCGAAGTGGATCTTCCTCGCGATCGACGCCGGCCTGCTGGCCGTCGCGTTCCTCATCGTCTCGTTCGCCCCGAATCCGTACGCCCCGCTGCCGTTCGTGTCCGCCGTGGTCTGCGTGGTGCTCGCGGCCATCATCGGCCTCGTGCCCTTCCTCGCCGACTACGCGGCCGACACCGCCGAGGCGGTCGAGCGCGAGCGCGAGCGGCTCAGCGAGCAGTCGGCCCGGCTCCACGCCACGGTCGAGAACCTCGCCCGCACCGCCGCGCACATCAAGTCGGTCGAGGAGGCCGTCCACAAGTCGGCCCGCGAGGCCGAGACGCTGCCCTACCGGATGCAGGAGAAGCTGGCCGAGTTCAACGAGGCCCTCGCCGCGCGCGAGGAGAGCGACCGCGAGGCGCTCGAGACCGAACTCGAGGAGCTGCGCGCCGCGCAGAGCGGCCAGCTCAAGGCCGTGGCCGAGAAGGTCGCCAAGGCGGCCGCCGAGCTGACCGCGGCCGAGGCCGCCGCCCGCGCCCAGGTCGCCTCGCTCGCCACGGGCGGCGCCGAATCCGCGAAGGTGGCCGACGCCGCGCTCGCCCGGCTCCAGGCCGGCGCCCGCGACGCCGCCGCGAAGCTCGAGGCCGCCGCCGCGGCGGCCGCCACCCTCGACACCCGCATCGCCGCCGCGCTGCGCGAGCTCGACGCGCGGATCGCGGCGCTGCAGCGCGCCGCTCAGGAGGCGCCGACGGCGAAGGCCGCGGCGACCGAGCCGACGCCGGCCATCGTGCCGCCCGCCGCGGAGCCGACCCCGGCCGAACCCGCTTCCGCTCCCGCGTCCGCTCCGGCCGCCCCCGCGTCCGAGCCGACGCCGGGCCCCAAGGCCGCCGCCCCGGCCGACGAAGGCGTCGACCTCTCCGCGATGGTCGCCGAAATCCCGAAGACCCGGAAGCCCCGCACGCCGCGCAAGCCCAAGCCAGAGGAGGCCTCGGCCCCCGCCCCTTCGTCGGAGGCCGTTCCGCCCGCGCTCGAGCCGGCACCCGCGGCCGCGCCCGCCCCGGAGGCGGCCACCGACAACGGCGCCGGCGCCGGCGACGAGGCGCCCGCGGCCGGACCGGTCGAGTCGTCCACGTCCTCCGACGGCGCGACGCGCCTCCTCGCCACCGCCTACATCGGCATCGGCAACAAGCTCTTCATCCGCGGCGACGGCCCCGGGCTCTCGTGGGACCACGGCGTCCCGATGCAGTTCGTCTCGATCGGAAAATGGGGCTGGTCCACGCACGACGCCGCCGGCCCCATCCGCTGCAAGCTCTACAAGAACGACGAGACCGCCGCCCTCACGGGCGAGATCGTCCTCGAAGCCGGCCGCCACACCGAGGTGACGGCGCTGTTCTGAGGCGCACCTCCGCCGACGGCGAGCGCATCCCGGTGTAGGGCGGGGTCTCCCGACCCCGCCGCGAACGGGATGTCGGAGGCGCGAGACGGAAGACGGCCGAGGGACGGCGGGTCTTCCGCCTTCGCCAAGCCTTCCGCGGGCTGACGTGACCCCGCTACGAACGTGATGCGGGCGACGCCGCTGATAGCGCGTGCGAACCACGGCGGGGTCGGGAGACCCCGCCCTACAACGGGAGAGGCCGATGGTTGCGATTTGCTGCGACTTCCGGCCGTTCGGCGTGTCCTCAACCCGCGGCCCGCCGCGGCCGCGCCTATGCACCGATCCCTGCAACCCATCGCCCTCTCCACCCTCAGCCTGGCGGCGCTTCTCGCGACCACCGGCTGCATCTCGTCCTCCGAGACGGTCTACACCGACGCCCCGCGCGCCGCCGTGACGTTCGCGTCCGAGAAGGCCGGGCGCGTGTTCTACGAGACGCTGTCCCGCACGCCCGACTCGGGCCGCAAGACGGAGAACCGCGTCTCCGTGGACCTGATCCTCATCGACGTCGAACGCCGCACCATCGCCGGCCCGAACCGGCGCTTCAACGAGGCCGTCGCCCTCGCCGACTCGAACAAGGACGGCACGATCACCGAGACCGAGGCGGAGATCTTCGCCTCCGCCTGGCCCGCCGCGCGCGGCTGAGGGCGGGTTCCGCCCTCCGGAGTCGTCGTCATCCCTGAGCGCCCCGGATTCGGATCCGGTGGTGCCAGCTCGTGGGACTCACGCGACCGCGGGCAACGAAAGCCTCACGGCTTCCGCTACGGGCAATCCCTGGCCCAACCCGGCGCGGGTAGCCCGGGCTCTCCGAGCACGGGTCGAACGTCATCGCGGCACCGCTCCCCGATTCCCGGCGCCCGGAGGTCGCCGGCCACCTTCGTCGCCTCAATAATGCGGGGGCCGCTCGTCGGCGATCGGGCCCGGGGCCTCGCCCGGGCCGGCGCCTCCGGCGGACTGCGCGCGCAGTGCGGCGACCTCGGCGCGGAGACGCGCGAGCTCCTCGGCGAGCTCGAGCATGGCCTTGTCCTGCTCGGCCTGGTGCCGCTGCAGGTGGGCGTAGCGCTCCTCGACTCGGGTCAGGCGTTCGGCGGCGTCCATCGTCCGCGCATGGTCCGCGATTCCGCCGCCGGAACTCAACTC
>CAYWTK010000026.1:6242-13752 GCA_964460895.1 uncultured Opitutaceae bacterium | reverse complement strand
CGGCGGCGTCCATCGTCCGCGCATGGTCCGCGATTCCGCCGCCGGAACTCAACTCTGGAGACGTCGGTGCGAAGCGCGGCGACGGGCCCGAAGCCACGCCGAGCACGATGACTCGTTCCCGTGGTGAACCCGACCACCTCGGAATCCGGCAGGGCTCAGCTTGGTCGTTTCCTCCCCATGAGTCCCGCATCGGGGCGAGAGCCGCGCTCGGTCGTTCTGTTGGCCACGGATGGCACGGATACCGGCGGATGACTCGAATCCGTTTCATCCGAGACCATCCGAGGAATCCGTGGGAGAAATAACCCGGGCAGCGTGGATAATGCGCGTTGCCCGCCCGCGGGCGCTTCCCAGAGTCGACGCCGATGCGCGCCCTCGTGTCCGTCCTGCTCGCCGCCTGCGCCCTGGCGCTGTCGGCCTGCCAGCACGCGCCGCGGCGGGACCCGGCGCAGGAGCTGACGATCCTCGTCGGCATCGACGGCTTCCGCTGGGACTACCTCGAGATCCACGAGGCGCCCACGCTGCGCCGGCTCGCCGCCGAGGGCGTGCGGGCCGGGCGGATGGCGGCGGCGTTTCCGACCAAGACCTTCCCCAACCACTACACGCTCGTCACCGGCCTCCGCCCGGAGTCGCACGGCATCGTGGCCAACGGCTTCTACGATCCCGCGACCGACGGGTGGTTCACGATGGCCCGGACGGAGACGCACTGGTGGGCCGGCGGCGAACCGGTCTGGATCACGGCGGAGAAGCAGGGCGTGCGCAGCGCGTGCTTCTTCTGGCCGGGCTCCGAGTCGGAGATCCAGGGCCGGCGGCCGAGCTTCTTCCGTCCGTTCGAGAAGCGCCTGACCTCCGACGAACGCGTGGACGGCCTGCTCGCCTGGCTGGCCCTGCCCGCGGCGGAGCGGCCGCGGTTCGCGACCCTGTATTTCTGCGTCGTCGACGACGCCGGGCACAAGCACGGGCCGACCGCACCGGGCACCGGCGAGGCCGTCCGCATCGCGGACGCGGCCGTCGCCCGCCTGCTCGCCGGACTCGAGCGGCTCGGCCTGCGCGACCGCACCAACCTCGTGTTCGTGTCCGACCACGGCATGACCGAGACCGCGCCCGAGCGGGTCATCTTCATCGAGGACCTCGTCGATTCCGACCGCGTGCAGGTCGAGGCCCTGGGTCCCAACGGCGGCGTGCGCCCGAAGCCCGGCACGGTGACGCCGGCCGAGCTGGCCGAATCGATCCGCGCCAAGGCCCCGCCGCAGCTGCAGGTGTACCTGCGCGAGGAGGTCCCGGCGCGGCTCCATTACCGCCGCAGCGAGCGCATCCCTCCGGTCGTGCTGGTCGCGGACGAGGGCTGGAACCTCGAAAGCAAGGTCGGCTGGCCGCGGCGGCGCGCCATCTACAGCAGGGGCAACCACGGCTGGGATCCGGCGCTCGAGAGCATGGGCGCCCTGTTCGTCGCGCACGGCCCGGCGATCCGCCGGGGGCAGGTGCTGCCGGAGGCGCGGTCACTCGACGTCTACGCCCTGCTCTGCGCCCTGCTCGGCGTGAAGCCCGCCCCGAACGAGGGCGACGCCGGACTCGCGCGCGCGGTCCTGCGCTGAGGGCCCGGGCGTCCCGCGGGGGCGGGACGCAACGCTCAACGCGGAACGCTCAACGCTGAACGCTGAGTTCCGGATCCCCGAACGCGCGCCCGCGAAGGCCTGCACCAGGTAGCCCGGGCCGTCCCGGCACGGGTCGCTCGCGGCGCCGCGCACGCCATTCCTCCCCAACCCCGGCGCTCGGAGAGCGCCGGCTACCGTCGTCGCCGCCGGCACTGGAGCCGGGACGCCCTCGTCCCGGCCGCCTCGGGCCCGACGCGCCGAGGGCGGCGCATCCCCATGCAGGCGCGACCCGCGCACTCAGCTGAAGTCATGCAGTCAGCATCGACCGCGGATTAGCACGGATCCCACGAACCAAGATCCGAGATGATTCCCCGGCCCGAACACTGAACGGTGACCTGAATACTGTTTCTTTCCCGACCCTTGATCGCTCCGAAAATCCATCCGTGAAATCCGTGAGATCAGTTGTTCAACTGCACGAGTCCCGCTCAGCGCAGCAGCGCCAGCAGGCGGGCGCGCGAGGGGACGTGGTGCTTGCGGAGGATGGAGGCGACCTGGTTCTTGATCGTGGCCTCGGCGCGGTTGAGTTCGGAGGCGATCTCCTTGTTGGAGAGACCGCGCAGCATCAGTTCGCACACGCGCCGCTCGGCGGCGGTCAGGTCGGGGGCGGGCGTCTCGCCCGGTCCGGGAACGGACGGCGGCGCGAACCGGGCGCGCTCCGGCAGGAGGCAGCTGGCGCCGAGGAGCAGGCTGGCGGGCACGTAACGGGGCAAGGGGCGGGCGGCGACCATGGCGGGAAGGCGGCGGGGGACGGGTGAGGCGGACGGGGACGGGTGAGGCGGACGGGGACGGCGTGGTTCCTAGGGATTAGACGTACGAGCCCCCGATTCCCGGTAGGAAAAATGCGTCCGCCCCCGAAACGGGACGGGCCGCCCGGGGTCGGGACGGCCCGCCGCGGCCGACACGACGGGCGGGAGGCGGCGGTCAGAGCCCGAGCAGGCGCCGGACCTCGGCTTCGAGCCGGGCGCCGCGGACGTTGGAGGACACGAGGCGGCCCTCGCGGTCGATCAGGAACATCGCGGGGATCGCCCGGATGCCGAAGAAGGTGCCGAACTCGTTCTGCCAGTACTTGCCGTCGAAATGCTGGGGCCAGGGCATCTTCCGCTCGGCCGTGAACTTGAGGAGCTTGACGCGCGCGGCCTCGATCTTGCGCGCGGCGTCCTCCGGGGTGTCGACCTTGGCGTCGGGATTGCGCGACCGCAGGCGCGGCAGGTCGGCCTCGGTCACGAGGCCGGAGTTCTCGAAGGAGATGCCGATGATCTCGAAGCCCTGGGCATGGTACTTCTCGTAGGCCGCGATCAGCTTGGGCAATTCGGCGATGCACGGTCCGCACCAGGTGGCCCAGAAGTCGATCAGCACGACCTTGCCCTTGAGCTGGGCGAGGTCGACCTCGCGTCCGTCGGCCGCGGTGAACTTGATGCGGTGCAGCTCGGTGCGCGCCCGTTCCAGTTTCCCACGGGCCTCCTGGGCATGGGGACGCAGCGCTTCGACCGGGCTGGCCGCGACCCGGTCGAGGTAGGCGGCGTAGGCGTCGACGCCGAGGTCGGCGTACGGGTAGAACATCCGCGTCTGCAGCACCATGAGCGAACGCTCGTCGAGCCCCTCGGCGGCAAGCCGCTCGATCTCCGCCTGCACGGCGTCGAGCTCCGCGGCCGTCGTCGCCTTGGCCATCTCGCGGATGAGGAGCGAACGTCCGGCCTGCGCCCGCTGGGCCGCGGTGGCGGTCGCATCGGCGCGGACGCTGCGGAGCAGGGCCTGGCCGGCCTCCTCGAACGCCTTCCGCCGGTCCTCGTCGTAGGTGATGTAGATGCCCTGCGCGTTCTGGTCGAACGCCGGGTCGATCGCCGTGATGAACTGGGCCCCGCGCCCGAGAAGGGCGAGCACGACCTCCGCGCGGTCCGGGCCGCTCGCGTGCCGCGCGAGGTAGGCCTGCGCCCGTTCGACGAACGCGACGCTCGCGGCGTCGTAGGCGAGGCGCCGCTCGCGGGGCGACAGGTCCCTTCTCTCCATCGCCGACTGGTCGCGGGAGAGGCGGAGGATCTCCTGCGCCTCCGGGTCGGACACGGTCGGCGGCGGGACGGGTTGCGCGAGGGCGACGGAGGCGAGCGCGAGCAGGACGAGGAGACGGGTCATGGCGGGGGCGGGGTCAAAGGGGAGCGGATGCGGCGCCGGCGGGCCGGGCCAGCAGCGCCTCGATCATGCGCTGGAGGACGAGCTCGGACGCGGCGTCGTGCGCGCGGAAATTGGTGAAGACGATGCGTCCGTCGCGATCGATGAGGAAGTTCGAGGGGTAGCCGCGGACGCCGTAGGCGGCCGGGGAGTCGCCGCCCTTGAGCGGGAGGAACGAGTACTTCGTGCCCGCCATGAAGGGCAGCACGTAGTCGTCCTGCTTCGCGATGCCGTTCGGGGCGAGGTACACGAGGTCGGCGGCGTCCTTGAACTTCCGCACGACGTTCTCGAAGTGCGGGAACTCGCCGCGGCAGGGACCGCAGCCCGGAAACCAGAAGGTGAGGAACACCACCTTGCCCCGCAGGCCGGCCAGCGAGACCTTCGCGTCGGCATCGTAGCGCGCGAGCTCGAAGGCCGGCGCGGGCTTGGCCGCGGCGTCGCGCCGGGTCCAGACCTCGGCGTCGATCTGGGCCGGCGTCTTGCCGAGCGCGGCGCCGTGGCGCGCGAGCGCCGCGCGCACCTCGTCCTCGGGCGACGCGGCGTAGCGCTGGAGCAGGCTGTCGTAGGCCGCCGGCACGTCCCCGGCGCCGGCGGTGACCTCGGCCTTCAGCAGGAGCGTCGCGACAGGATTGGAGGAACGGCGGTCGACGGTGAGCTCCGCGAGCCGGGGCAGCGCGTCGGCAAAGCGGCCCTGGCCGGCCAGGGCGCGGACGTCGCGGAAGGCCCGGGCGAACGCCGCGCGGGTGGTCCACGCCTTCGCGTCCTCGGCGCCCAGCCTGCCCGCCAGGTCTTCGGCCAGCGCGACCGCCTGGTCGGGCGCGGTGCGCACGTAGGCGTCGAAGAGCCCGGCCATCGCGCTGGCGGACCAGCGGAACTTCTCCGGCGGGAACGCCGCGCGCGACTGCTCCCAGACGGCGATGCGCCGGGCGTCGTCCTCCTGCTTCGCCCCCAGCCAGTAGAGGGCCTGGGCGCCGCGTTCATGGGCCGGGAACCGTCGCGCGACCTCTCGCATCGCGGCGTCCCAGCGTTCCGGGGCGACGCGGTCGAGGCTGCTCGCGTGGTAGAACGCGTAGTCGGGCGAGGCCGGGTCGGCCTGCGCCGCGCGCCACATGTAGTCGGAGCCGAGCTGCTCGTCGCCCCACCGCTCCGCGTCGATCGACAGCATGAACCAGGCGCGCGCGAAGCCGGGTTCGCGCGCCACGACCTTCAGCAGGAGGTCCTTCGCCTTCGGGTCCTCCTCGCCGTAGAGCCGCGAGGCGGCGGCGAAGGTCATGCCGATGGACTCGGGAAACCGCCGCTGCAAGTCCGCGTAGCGCGCGTCGACGGCGTCGTTCAACGCCTGGGCGGCCGGCTGGAGCGCCTTGTCCCGGAAGGCCGCGAGGCGCATGGCCTCCCGCACCTGCTGCACGGCCTCGTGCGCCGGCAGGAAGTCGGGGTCGGCCTCGATGACCTCCGCCAGCGCCGCCCAGGCCGCGTCGGCCTGGGGTTGTCCGGCCGCGACGAGCGCCTTCGCGCGCTCGAAGGCCGGGTGCGCCGGCGTGGCGAAGGAGGACGTGAGGAGCGTCGCGGCCGCGACGAGGGTGAGGGCGAGACGGCGGTTCATCGGGAAAAAGGGCGGGGCGGCCGCTCAGGGCAGCTTGACGGTGAACTCCTGTTCGACCGGGGGGAGGCAGACGGCGTCGTCGCAGACTTGGTAGCCGAGCTTCACGCGGGCCTCGCCCGGACCGGAACCAGCGACGGCCTGCGCGAAGACGATGGTGCCGGTGTAGAGGCCGGTCTTGCCCTCCGAGTCGTAGGGTGTGGACGGCGGGAATTCCAGCGGACCGAGGGCACGGTAGCCGTCCGGCAGCACGACCTCGACCGTCGTCGGCAGGAACGCATCGGACGGCGCGACGTGGGCGTAGAGGTGGTAGCCGGCGCGGATGGAGAGCTTGAGCACGACCTCCCGACGGCCGTCGCCGCGGTCGAGGACGGCGGCAGTCGCGGCCACGGGATTGGCATCGTCGGTGGGTCCGACCGCGAGCGCGGCGCGGGCCTGCTCGCGGCCGCGGCGGCCGTAGTCGTTGGTGGCGCCAGCCGCCCGGCGGTCGCGGACGAGGAAGACGAATCCGCCGGCCTGCGTGAAGAAGAGGTCGTCGCGATGCCGCCGGAACCACGCCCGCCACTCCGCCGCGGTCTGGTAGTCGAGGAGGGTGTAGCGGGCGAGCACCCGGCGGGCCCGGGCCTCGTCGGCGCCGCTCTCCCAGAGGGCGATGGCGCTGTCGAGCAGCGCGGGGTCCGTGTTGGCCACGCCGAGGGCCTTCGCGTCCTCGTCGAGCTCGAACTGGTAGAAGGGCGCGACCGAGTAAAGGTAAGGCAGGTTCTCGTCGTAGAAGCGCGCGTGGGCGGCGACGTCGGTGCCGAAGCGCTCGAAGAGGCCGGGGACGCCGCGCCGGGCCTTGAGGTAGTCCTCATACGACTCGGGCTTCGGGGCCGTGTAGCGGAGCGAGGCCTGCTCGCGGGGATCGAGCTTCTCGCCGCGGGCCTGCTTCGCCTCGGCCTCGGCGCGGGTCTGCAGCATCTGCGCGGCGAAGCGCTCGTTCATCTTCTGGCGCGCGGCGAAGGCCTCCGGGGTGATCGTGTACTTGATCTCCCGCACCCACTCCTTGGTCGCGCGCCGGTCGTGGTACTTGCGGGCGAGGATGCCCCGGCCGGAGAACCCGGCGATGTAGGCGACCGCGTTGGCGAAGACGGTCTGCGCCTCCGGGGTGAGGTAGGTCGGCGAGGCGGCGAAACCCCAGCCGAGGAAGTTGCCGTGGCGGCCGATGGCGACGGCGTCGAGGGTCTTCTGGGAGACGCCGCTGGAGATGTACTCCGCGTCGGGGGAGTCCTCGAAGCCCCACGGGCGCGCGACCATGCCGATGCGGAAGCCCTTGTCCGTCTGGTAGCCCTTCGTCTGCACGCGCCACATGGGCAGCGTCTTCGGCGTGGGGTCGTCGCGGAAATACTCGTAGTGGAACGCGTCCTCCGGCGTCGGCCGCTCCTCCAGCGTCAGCGTCACCGGAAACGGACCACGGAAAATCGGGTGCTCGGCGCGGAGGCCGTGCGCGTGCGCGTCGAGGCAGAGGCAGTACCAGTCGAACTTCAGGCCGATGCGCCGGCCGACCTTCTCGCCGAGTTCGCCGACCACGACGACCGGGCGGTCGAAGTCCTCGGTGAAGTAGCGGGCCGGGACGTTGTCGACGACGCGACCGGACGCGTCCTTCACCTGCCGGCGGGGCTCCCGTTCGGGCGGCGTGCCGTCGAGGACCGTGACGTCGAAGTCGGCGGACGTCTCCTGCCGATAATCCTTCGCGTGGACCACGGTGACCGAGGTGAAGTGCCGGCGCAGGAGGTCCTCGAAGGACTTCATACGCTCCGCCACGCGCGGATCATCGGGCGGCGGGTCGCGCGGGATCGCGACCTCGGTGCCGGGCCAGTCCACCGAGCCGCCGACGTAGAGGACGCGGAGCGTCTGTTTCGCGGGTTCCGCCGCCAGCGCGGCGCCGGCGAGGACGAGGGTGAGGCAGGCGAGGCGGAGCGGGGAGATCATGCAGCGGAGGGGAAGGCGCGAAAGCCTGACGGCTTCCGCTACGACGAGAGGACGCCCCCGGCCGGAGCCGGGAGCGCCTGCGGCGTCCTCAGAACGTCTTGCGGAGCGTGAGGACGTAGCG
>CAYWTK010000026.1:0-6142 GCA_964460895.1 uncultured Opitutaceae bacterium | reverse complement strand
GCCGGGAGCGCCTGCGGCGTCCTCAGAACGTCTTGCGGAGCGTGAGGACGTAGCGCGCCATGCGGGGGTCGGTGACGGCGAAGCCGGCGAGGCCCTGGATGTGGGGCGGCTCGCGGTCGAGGACGTTGTTGATGTTGAGCGCGATCTTCGTGCCGGAGAACAGCCAGCGCTTGGCGCGCGTGTCGTTCAGGCCGGCGCCGCCGGCCCGGCGGTCGAAGTCGTAGGCGAGCTGCGTGTTCCACTCGATGGCGCTGTGCCAGCGGGGCAGCGTGTAGGTGAGGTTGAGGTACTGCTTCTCCTGGTAGAAGCCGCTCACGCCGAACCCGTACGGGCCCTTGGTCCAATACGTCTGCCAGCTGAGGCGCGAGGGGAACTGGTTGAGCGTGCTGGTGGGCGCCGCGCCGGGGACCGACGTGGCGAGGTACTTGATGTAGTCCGTCATCGTCACGCGCGCGTCGAACGCGCCCCACGCGGTCATCCGGCGGAAGCTGACCTGGAAGTCGATCGCCTGGATCTCGAGCTTCGCGATGTTGGCGGTGCGGGTGTCGATGAGCGTCGGCACGCCGGCCCAGCCCGCCGGGTCGGTGGGCAGGTTCGCGCCGCGGGTGATGCGCTCGGGGAAGAAGTCGAAGATCTGCTGCGTGCTCAGGCCGGAGAGGCGGTCGGTGTAGTCCAGCACCTGGTAGTCGACGGACAGGGAGAGTCCCTTGAGCGCCGCGAACGGCGCCTCGACGACCAGGCCGAGGTTGTCGGAGATGGACTGCTCGGGCTTCAGCCCGAGGTTGCCGCCGATCCGCGACGCGTAGACGCCCAGGGGCAGCGGCGTGTTGCCGCGCCGCGGGTCGACGGGCGCGGTGGCGAGGTTGGTGATGGTGAGCGTGCTGCTCGTGATCGGCCGGTAGAGGGCCTGCAGGCCCGGGGCGCGGAAGGCGTGGTTGCGCGAGGCGCGCAGGATGGTCCACTTCACGGGGCGCCAGATGAGGCCGTAGCCCGGGCTCGTGTCGCCGCCGATGTCGCTGTAGGTGTCGTAGCGGACGGCCGCCGAGGCATCGAGGCTGTGGATGAGCGGGATGCGCTGCGCCTCGGACACGATCGGCACCCGGGTCTCCGCGAAGGCGGACTGGGCGTCGCGCTTGAAGTTGCCGACCAGGCTCAGGTTGATGAGCGGGTTCTCCGGCACCGCCTGCGTGGTGCGGGCGCGCTCGGCGCGGTGCTCGCCGCCGACCGCGAGGCGGACCGGACCGGCGGGCAGGTTCCAGATCGTGCCGTCGGCGGAGGCCGTGTAGCTCTCGTTGGTGTTGCGCTCGGAGCGCCCGCCGTTGCGGAGCATCGAGCGGAGCACGTTGAGGTCGTTCGGCTGCTGTGTCCGGCTGTCGTAGAAGAGCACCAGCGAGCGGGCGGCGATCAGCGGCGCCGAGACCGCGGTGTCGAGGACGGGATCGTAGGAATCCTTGTCCTCGAGGTAGGCGCGGTTCCAGTCGACGCCCGCGTCGTAGCGCCAGTCGCCGAACGGCAGGCTGCCCCGCAGGCCGGTCGCCAGCGCGGTGTTGGACGTCGCGGCCGTCTTCTGGCCCTGGATGGGGGGAAGTTCCCAGAAGGTCTTGTTGAGGCGGACCGACACGCCGAACGGATTCCCCGGGTAGTCGGCGGGGACGACGATGCTGTTGCGGAAGTTGACGGGCATGCCCTCGATCTTCGTCTCGGTGGCGCTGTAGCGGGCCTCGAAGTAGAGGTCGTGGCGGGGCGTCAGCCGGTAGTTCGCCCGCAGGCTGGCGCTCTCGTTGCGCTGCGGGGAGATGAGGTTCACGTACTTCGCCCGGTCGCCGGTGTAGTCCGGCACGCCGTTCGCGTTGCCGACGACGGAGACGTACGCCGAGGCGGGGAGCGGCGCGGTGCCGGCGTTGTCGGGAATGACGGCGTACTGGCTCGTCCGACCGGGGAGGTTGCCGGACACGGCCTGCACGATGCCGGCCCCGGTCGCGAAACCGCCGGCGCCGAAGGAGAGCCCCACGCTGGCGAAACCGGTCGTGCCGCCGAGCGACGCCCAGTTGTCGGTCGCCGAGAACGCGCGGTCCACCGCGGCGAAGGCGTTGCGGTCCTGCGCGGTGGCCGAGACCTGGAGCTCCAGCTTGTCGCGCGTGATGCCGTAGGTGAGCGTCGCGGTGCGGACCGCCGTGTCGGACGAGAAGGTGTTCTCGTAGCTCATCGCGAGCTCGCCGCCCGAGTAGTCGCGGCGGAGGATGATGTTGATGACGCCGCCGACGGCGTCGGAGCCGTAGATGGCCGAGGCGCCGCCGAGGAGCACCTCGACGCGCTCGATCGACGACACCGGGATGCCCGCGAGGTCGGAGGCGTCGTTGCCGCGGATGACGCCCGTGCGCGCCACGCGGCGGCCGTTGATCATCACGAGCGTGTTCTGGCCGCCGAGGCCGCGGAGGTTGAAGGTGCTGCGCGCCGTCGAGGTGGCGCTGGCGATCGAGCCGTCGGAGGTCGTGGACGTGCCCTGCTGCTGCCCGCCGAAGCCGATGCCGTCGAAGGACCCCTGCGAGTAGGCCTGCGGGATGAGCCGGGAGATCTCGCCGATGGAGGTGACGCCGGCGCGTTCGATGTCCGTGCGGCCGAAGGTCACGACGGGATTGATGTCCGCGGACCCCACGAGGCTGCGGATGCGCGAGCCGGTGACCTCGAATTCCTGCAGCCGCACGGTGCCGTCGTCGCCCTTGCTCACCGCCCGCGCCGCCGCCGCGTCAGCGGGGCGGCTTGGGTCGTTTTTTGGCAGATCGACCGGAGCCTCCCGGCGGACGGCGAGCGCGCCCGTCTTCGCGTCGGTGGTCGCGACGAGCCCGGTGCCGGCGAGGAGGCGGTCGAGCGCCTCGCTGACCGTCAGCTCACCCGTCACCGCCAGCGTCCGCACCCCCGCGACGGTCGCGGGGGCGAAGACGATCTCGCGTCCGGCCTGGGTCGCGAACTGCTTGAGCGTCTGGGCGCCGTCGCCGGCGGGGACGTCGAAGCGGCGGCGTTCGGCCGGACTGGTGGATTGGGCGGAGGCCGTGAGACCGGCGGCGAGCAGCACGAGCGCGAGTGCCGGCCGGAGGAGGGAGCGGAGGAGGTTCATCGGGTTGCGTGGGGGGTACGAAAGGGAGACCCGCGGGCGGGCGATTTCCGTTAACCGGCCCGCGTCATCGCCGGGAGCGCGACCCGGACCTGCCGGAGGAGGCGGCGGAGAGGCGGCCTTCGCGCGGGAAGCGAGGCGGGGATGGTGAGGATGATCCACGGGCGGGGACCACTCATACGGATTTCCGGAGGCGGTCACGCGTGGCCCTGGTCATAGGACAGGGTCGGGCCGGGGCGGCTTCCGCCCGCGACGGCGGCGCGCTCAGCGCCGCCGCAGCATGATCTCGGTCTCGCCGCGCCAGTCGGCCCGCATGCCGAAGTCGGATTCCATCAGGCGCACGAATCCCTCGACGTTGTCCGAGCGGAAGCTCGCGCTGAGGCGGAGCGTGTCGAGCGAGGCGTCGCCGACGACGAGGCGGACGGGATTGCGGCGGTTGAACTCCGCGACGATCGCGCCGAGCGGCTGGTCGGTGAAGTCGAGCAGCCGCGGCTGCCAGGCGAGCGCCCGCTCGATCTCCGCGCCGGCGATGTCCGCGACCTGCGGGGCGGGAGCCGCGGGCTCGAGCGAGACCACCGTGCGCTGACCGGCCGAGATCACGGGCAGGGCCACCGGCGGGACGTCCGCGGCCGCGGGCGGCGTCACCTCGACGCGGCCCTCGGTCACGATGACCTCGACGGCCTTCGGGTCGAGGCGGACGTTGAAGGCGGTGCCCACGGCGCGCACCGCCACGCCGTGCGCCTCGACGACGAACGGGCGGGAAGCGTCCTTCGCGACCTTGAAGCTGGCCTCGCCGCGCACGAGGTGGACACGGCGCTCCGTCGCGCTGAAGCGCGTCTCGAGCACCGCGCCGCGGTTCAGCGCCACGACGCTGCCGTCGTCGAGCGACCGCTCCTCGATCGGCGCCGCCAGGGCGTAGGACGGGGCGCGGGCCGGCGTGGACGGGCCGGCGGGACGGAGTAGGAACACGGCCGCCACGGCGAGCGCCGCGGCGCAGGCCAGCGGGACGCCGACGAGCACGCGCCAGCGCCGCGCCCGGCGGCGCGGGCGCAGCAGGTCCGGATCGGGCATGGCGTGCACCGAATCCTGGATGCCGGCGAGCCGGTCGAGCTCCTCCCAGCCCCAGCGCTGCTCGGCGAGGGCCGCGCCGTGGCGCGGGTCGGCCGCCAGCCACTGCGAGTAGGCGTCCTGCTCCGCCGCGGTCAGCCCGCGGTCGAGGCGCAGCACCCACTCGGCCGCCGCGGAGGCGACGGGGTCGGGATCGGGGGAGGCCGGGGGACGGGGCGTCATGGACGGGCGGCCGGGCCGTGGCCGCGGCGGCGGAAGAACTCGATGCACTTGCGCAGGCCGATCGCGCCCTGGGCCTCGACCGTGTTCTCGGAGATGCCGAGGCGCTCCGCGGTCTCGCGCTGGGACAGGCCGTAGATCTTCCGCAGGGTGATGACCTGGCGGCAGCGGTCGGGCAGGGACTGGATGGCTTCGATCAAGGTCTGGAAATCCTCCCGGTGGGCCAGGGCTTCGGGCGCACCGAGGGCATCATCGAAGACACTCAGCGGGTCGATTTCCGTGGCCCCCGCCGGCCGTTCGTAACCGCGATGGCGCAATTGGTTCAGCGCCAGGTTGCGGGCGGTCACGAAAAGGAAGGCCTTCGGGTTGGCGATGGGGCCCGAGCCGTGGGCCCGCAGCAGGCGCGAGTACGCGTCCTGCACGAGGTCGTCCACGTCCGTCACCGCCGGGAAACGCGCCCGGATCCACGCCCGCAGCTTGCCCTCGTGCGGGAGGACCTCGTCGACGAACCAGCGGGCTTGCTCGGGATCTTGCGGGGGCACGGAAAGGGGGCGGGACCGATGCTTAGACACGCGAATGGTCCGAATCACCTAAAACTTTCCCGCTCCCCGGGGCCCCGCCCCCACCCCATCCCGCCGCCGCTCCCGGCCGATTTGTCCGTCAGACCGGCTTCCCGTCCGCGCCGGGCCGCCCACCCCGGGCCGATGGTCCCGGCCGGGGGGCGTCTTCGGGGTTTTCATCGCGCGGGGAACCGGCCACGGTGGCGGCCCCGTGAAAGACCCGGCCCATTCGAAATCCGTCACCCTGCTGCTCCTCGCCGCGCTCTGCTGGAGCCTCGGCGGCGTGCTCATCAAGTGGGTGCAGTGGCCGCCGCTGGCCGTGGCCAGCGGACGCGGGCTCGTCTCGGCGGTCTTCCTCGCCCTCGTCTGCGCCCGGTCCCTGCGCTTCACCTGGTCGCCGGTCCAGCTCGGGGCGGCCGTGGCCTACGCGCTCACGACCGTGAGCCTGGTGACCGCGACCAAGCTCACGACCGCGGCCAACGCCATCCTGCTCCAGTACTCGGCGCCCGTCTGGGTCGCGCTGCTGAGCGCGTGGTTCCTCCACGAGCACCCGCGGCGGAGCGACTGGGCGGTGATGGGGGTCGTGTTCGCCGGCATGGGCGTCTTCCTCTACGACGGCCTGCGCTTCAGCGGGCTGCTCGGCAACGCCATCGGCATCTTCAGCGGCTTCTCCTTCGCCGCGCTCGTGCTCCTGCTGCGCAAGCAGAAGGACGGCTCCCCCATCGAGTCCATCATCCTCGGCAACGTGCTCGCGTTCGTCCTCGGCCTGCCCTGGCTGGTCGACGCCCCGCCGCTGCCCGCCGACGGCTGGGCGGCGCTGCTCGCGCTGGGGACCGTCCAGCTGGGCGTGTCCTACCTGCTCTACGCCAAGGCGGTGAAGCACGTGACCGCGCTCGAGGCGGTGCTCATCCCGGTCGTCGAGCCCGTCCTCAATCCCGTCTGGGTGATGCTCGTGCTCGGCGAACGCCCGAGCGGACTCGCCCTCGTGGGCGGCGCGCTCGTCATCGGCGCCGTCACCTGGCGCTCCCTGCACGCCCTGCGCCAGCCGCCGCCGGCCGTGCTGCCGGGCTGACGATGGTCCGCGCCGCCGTGCTCGCCGCCGCCTGCGCCGCGACCGCCCTGCCGGCCGCCGCGCCGGCCGCGCCGCCGGCGGAGCGCGAGGTCGTGGTGGTGCTGCACGGGG
>CAYWTK010000025.1:0-33772 GCA_964460895.1 uncultured Opitutaceae bacterium | reverse complement strand
GCTCAACGGCGGCGGCGTGGAGATCGCGCTGTCCTCGATGAACGGCTCGATCACGCTGCGCTCCGCCCGTTGAGCGGTCGTGCCGGGCAGCGCCCTCTCCGCCGGGGACTCCGTGTCCCCGGCGGATGCGCTCGCGCGCCGCGGCTCACGCCGGCCGCGCCCGCAAGACCGGAGAATCCCGTTGCCGCGGGCGGCCCGCCGTCCACGCTCCCCGTCGCACGCCCGGCGCGATGGAAGACGCGACCCCTGCCTATCCCGAGCAACGGCACGCCGATTCCCTCCTGCGGGACCGGCTGGTCCAACGTCTCTTCGCCGGCGGGCTGCTCGTGGCCGCCGCCGTCTCCGGCGCGGTGCTCTGGCAGTACCGCCGCGAACAGGCGGTGCACGACGAGGTGCTCCGCACCCAGCGGACGCTGGCGGCGCTCGAGGCCGTGCTGGTCCACGCCCTCAACCTCCAGACCGGCGCACGGGGCTACCTCCTGACCGGGGACGAACTCTTCCTTTCTCCCTTCAACCTCGGGCGGAGCTCCATCGGCCGGGCCCTCGACGACGTGGCGGCGCTCAGCGGCCCGGCCGCGGCGGACCGGACCGCCGACCTGCGGTCCCAAGTGGGCGACTTGCAGCGGCTGATCGAGGAGCGCGTGGACCTCCGCCGAAGGACCGACCTCGGGACGGCGCTCCAGCAGCTGCCGCTGACGGACAGCAAGCGGCAGATGGACAGCCTGCGGTTCGTGATCGCGGGGTGGGAGCGCGAGCTGCAGACCGACCTCGAGACGACCCTGGACAATCTGCGCCGCCACCAGCGGTTCACCTCGCTCACCCTGACCCTCGGCGTCGGCACCACGCTCGGCGCGCTTTCCGCCCTCGTCCTCGTCCAGCGGCGCCGGGCCCGGCAGTCGCAGCGGGCCCGCGACGCCACCGAGGCGGTCCTCAACGAGGCCCAGGCGATCGCCCGACTGGGCAGCTGGGAACTCGACGTCGCGACCGGACGCGGGGTCTGGTCGAACGAGATGTTCGCCCTGACGGGATTCGCTCCCGCCGCCGGCGTGCCGCCGGTCGGCGAGTTTCTCGCGCGGGTGCACGCCGACGACCGGGCGGCCCTGATGGCCAACCATGCCGCCGCGGCCGAGCGGAGCCAGGGATTCCGCCAGGAGTTCCGGCTGCTCCGTCCAGGCGGCGAGGAGCGCTGGTTCGAGACCCGGGTGCGCGCCACCGGCCCGGCCGGCGGCCCGGCGGCGCGGCTGGAGGGCACGATGCTCGACGTGACCGACCGGAGGGCCGCCGAGGCGGCCGTCGCGGAAAGCGAAACCCGCCTGCGCCTCGCCCTCGATGCCGCGCGCACCGGCGTCTTCGACTGGGACATGGCGACCGGACGCATCGTCTGGTCGCGCTGGCACGAGGAGATGTGGGGATTCGCCCCGGGGGAGTTCCCCGGCACGTTTGAGGCGTTCGCCCGCCGGGTGCACCCCGAGGACCTGGCCGGCATCGACGCCGAGGTGCAGAGATGCATCGCGGCGCGCACCACGTTCGAGCGCGAGTTCCGCATCGTCCGGCCGGATGGGAGCCAGAGATGGATCGCCGGCCGCGGCGAGTTCGAGTTCGACCCGACCGGCCGCGCCGTCCGCATGCGCGGCGCGGTGATCGACATCACGCCCCGGCGCCGCGCGGAGGAGCTCCTCGCGCTCGAGAGCGACCGCAGCCGGACACTGGCCCGCCGCCTCCTGTCGGCCCAGGAGGACGAGCGGCGGCGCCTCGCCCACGAGCTGCACGACGAACTCGGCCAGACCCTCACCGCGCTCAAGCTCGCGCTCCAGTCGGCCCAACGCGGCCACCCCGCGCCGTCCCAGCTGGCCATGGCCATCGAACTCGCGGCCGCGGGCCTGAGCCAGACCCGCGACCTGTCGCTCCGCCTGCGTCCACCCCTCCTCGACGACCTCGGCCTCGCCCCCGCGCTGCGCTGGCTGGTGGACCGCACCCGGGGCGGACCCACGCCCGTGCGCCTGACCATCGACGGGGAGGAGGAGCGCTTTCCGACCGCCATCGCAACGGCCGCCTTCCGCATCACGCAGGAGTCGCTGACCAACGCGCTGCGCCATGCGCACGCGTCCGGCGTCGCGATCGACGTGCGCCGCGCCGACGACGCGCTGGTCGTGACCATCTCGGACGACGGCGCGGGCTTCGACTATCCCGCGACCCGGGCCCAGGTCGCGAGGGACGGCACGAGCCTCGGCCTGCTGGGGCTCGAGGAGCGGGCCGAACTCGCGGGCGGGTCCGTCGTCGTCGACTCCACCCCCGGGCGCGGGACCCGCGTGACCGCTCGCTTCCCGCTCGGCCCCGCCCCCTCATGAAGACCTCCCCGCAGCGGATCGCGCTGGCCGACGACCACCTGCTCGTGCGGGGTGGCATCCGCGCCCTGCTCGAGAATCTGCCCGGCATCCGGGTCGTGGGCGAGGCCGGCGACACGGCGGCCGCGCTCACGCTCCTGCGTGACGCGCGGCCGGACGTGATGCTGGCGGACATCGGGATGCAGGGCGGCGGCGGATTGGCGCTGCTCGACACGGCGCGCGCGGAGCGCCTGCCCACCCGCATCCTCATCGTCTCGATGCACGCCAACGACGAGTACGTGCAGCGCGCGCTGCGCGCGGGGGCCGCGGGCTACCTGTTGAAGGACGCCGCGACGTCCGACCTCGCCGACGCGCTCGCCGCCGTGGCCCGCGGCGAGGTGTACCTCAGTCCCTCGCTCACCCGCGCCGCGATGCGCGCCTACCTCGGCACTCCGTCCGACCCGCTCACCCCGCGCCAGCGCCAGACCCTGCGCCTGCTCGCCGAGGGCCGCAGCACGAAGGAGATCGCGGCGGACCTCGGAGTCGGCACCAAGACCGTCGAGACCTACCGGGCGCAGATCCGCGAGCGCCTGGGCATCGCGGATGTCCCCGGCTTGGTGAAGTACGCGCAGCGCACCGGGCTGATCCCGCCCGGCGCCTGACCGGCCCGGCGCCGGCATCTCCGGGTTTTCCCGGAGCGAGGTCAGGATACCGCCACTGGCGCCGGCGAGCCCCTTGCGGGATAGTGGCGGCATGGACCTCTGCCGCGTCGTGGTGATCGACGACAATCCCGCCTTCCTCGCCGCCGCCGGTGACCTCCTCGCCGCGGACCCGCGCTGCGAAGTCGTCGCCCTCCTGTCCCGACCCCACGGACTGCCCGCCCTGCTGCACAGTGTCGGCGTCGACGTGGTCGTGACCGACCTCGTGATGCCCGGCTTCAACGGGTACCAGTCCACCCGGCTCTTCAAGCAATGCCAGCCGGCGCCGCGCGTCATCCTCGTGTCGCTCTTCGATGGACCCGAGTTCCGCGCCCACGCGGAACGGTCCGGGGCCGACGGCTATGTCGCCAAGGAGCACCTGGGGGAGGAGCTCATTCCTCTGATTCTCGCCCTGATGCGGCCGGAAGCCGCCTCCCGGCCATGAATCCGCTGGCCTGGCCGCTCCGGCTCGTTCCCGCCCGGCTCTGCGCGGCGGCACCGCACACCCCGGGCGTCGGGCGTCCGCCCTGCCGCGTCCTGCTGATCGACGACAGCCTCGCCTTCCTGACGGTCGCCGGCGACTTTCTCGCCCGCGAGCCCGGTCTGCAGGTCGTCGGGCGCTTCGTCAGCGCCGGCGACGCGCTGCGGGAACTCGACGACCTCGCGCCCGACGTCGTCGTCAGCGACCTGATGATGCCCGGCCTCAACGGCCTCGAGTTCCTGCGCCGCGTCCGGCGCCTCCCGCGCCTCCCGCGCGTCATCGTCGTCTCCCTGCACCAGTCGGACGAGCTGCGCGCCCGGCTGGCGGAGGCCGGCGCGGACGCGTTCGTGCCCAAGGACCAGGTGGCCGCCGAGCTGGCGCCGGCCATCCGCCGCCTCGCCGGACCGGACACCGCCGCCACTCCATGAGCCCCGCCGACGCCCGATCCCCGGCGCCGCCGGCCCTCGGCCCGATCCTTGCCGAGCTGACCGCGGCCTTCCGCGTGTCCGCCGCGTTCCTCGTCGTTCCGGAGGGCGCCGACTCGTGCGTGGTGGCGGCCCGCGGACTCGAGGACCGGCCGGAGGAATGGACGCTCGGCCTCGCGCACGCGCTGCAGGACACCGGCCGGCCGGTCACGGTCCCGGATGCCGCCGTCGCGCCGCCCTGGAACGAACAGCCGCTGGTGAGGGACGCGGCGTTCCGCCTCGTGATCGCCGTGCCGTGCCGGAGCCATTCCCTGGCACCGGCGGACGGTGTGCTGGCGCTGCTCGGCACCGAGCCCGGCGAACGCTCGCCGGAGGCCCTGCGCCTCCTCGCCTTGATCGGGGACAGCCTCGCGCGGTGGATCCGCTGCACGGTCGAGCACGGGCGCGCCACGGCGGAAGCGGACCGGTTCCGCCCGCTCTTCGAGCGGAGCGTCCAACCCGCCTGGATCTACGACCTCGCGAGCCTGCGCTTCCTGCAGGTCAACGATGCGGCGGTCGCGCGCTACGGATTCTCCCGCGAGGAGTTCGCCCGGCTGACGGTGATGGACATCCGGCCATCCGAGGAGGTCCCGCGGGCCCTCGGGATGCTCGCCGCGGCGCGGGCGGGCCAGGCGGCGGACCGCACGGGTGAATGGTGCCACCGGCGCAAGGACGGCGGACTCGTCTGGGTGCGCAAGACCATCCATCGGGTGGATTACGAGGGACGGGACGCCGAGCTGGTGCTGGCGGAGGACATCACGGAGCTGCGGACCCTCTGGGAGCGGGTCCAGCGGATGGATCGGCTCGAGCACATCGGCCTGCTGGCGACGGGCATCGCGCACGACTTCAACAACATCCTCACGCCGATGCTGATGGTCTCGGACCTGCTCGCCCTGTCGCCGCTGCCCCCGCAGGACCGCCGCCTGCTCGAGACGGTGCAGCGCGGCGCCCGGCGCGGCGCCGACCTCATCCGCCAGATCCTCGCCTTCGCCCGCGGGACGGGCAGCGGACGCACCCCGCTGAAGATCGAGCCCATCGCCCACGACCTCGCCGCCATGATTCGCGCGACCTTTCCGCGCAACATCGTGCTGCACCACGAGGTGGCGACCGTCCTCCAGCCGGTCGTCGGCAACGCCCCGCAGATCCACCAAGCCCTGCTCAACCTCTGCGTGAACGCCCGCGACGCCATGCCGGAAGGCGGTCGGCTTTCGCTCATCCTGACCAACCGGGAACTCGACGCCGCGAGCGCCGCCACGCTGCCCGGCGCCCGCATCGGTCGATTCGTGAGGATCGAGGTGTCCGACACCGGGGTCGGCATCCCGCCGGAACTGCAGGAGCGCATCTGGGAGCCGTTCGTGACGACCAAGGCAACCGGCAGCGGTCTCGGCTTGGCCACCGTGCGGAACATCGTGGCCGAGCACAACGGGTTCATCGCCCTTTCCTCCGATCCGGAGGTGGGCACCGTCTTTCACCTGTACCTGCCGGCCGTCGACGCGGCGCCGGAGGCCTCGGACCAGGGGGGCAGAGTCCCTGTCCTTCCACCGCAGCCTGGCGGCCGCATCCTGGTTGTGGACGACGACGAGGCCGTCCGTCAGCTCCTTCACGCCGGCCTGACCCGTCTCGGATACGAGGTGGTCCTCGCCCAGGATGGCATTGATGCGCTCACTCACCTCGCCACGACCGAACCCGCCTGGTCCCTTGTCGTGACGGATCTCGACATGCCGCGCCTCGGGGGACGGGACCTGGTTTCCCTCCTGCGCCAGCAGCGTCCCCGCCTCCCCGTGCTGGTCATCGCCGGCTCGGGCGCCGGGCACGCGCGCCCCCAGGGGCATCCTTCCGCAGCCGCCTTGGCGGACGGCTTTCTCGCGAAACCGTTCATGCTTGAAGAGCTCGCAGCCCTCGTGGGATCCCTTGTCCGGAGTGATGCCGGGCAGGACGAATCCGGCGGCCGCCATCCACCGTCCGCAGGGTGACGTCACGGCCCGCGGCCGGACAATACCGCGAGGATGGCGTGCCCCTCCTCGCCCGCGCCCAGGCGCCTGATTCCTCTGGAGCCGGGGCGCCCCCGCCCCGGAATTCGCTCGGACGCGGCGGGGCGCCGCATCCCCACGTGTTCTCCGCATCCTCCGGGGGCTCCGCACCCCCGGGGAAAGGCGGGCGAACGACGCAGCCGGGGACACGCGGATGGAGCCGGGACGCCCTCGTCCCGGTGCCCGGGAGAAACGCGGCGAGGGCGCCGCGCCCCCGGGAGGCGCCATCCGTCGGCGGACGCGAAGGCAGTCCTCCACCTTCCCTCGTGACGCGGCCCGGCCAAAGCAGGTCCCGGGAAACCGCAGCCTTCAGCGAACTCAGAGAAACTGCGGCCGGGGTCGCTGACCCCGGAAACGGCATCCGGAGAGCGGAGCATCTCCGGCCGGACTCAACTAGCCCGGCTCCGGAACGGCGGAAACCGCCCTAGAAGGGATGCCCCGCGCGGTAGTGCGCGAGCAGCGCGGCGGTGCCTTCGGCCATCGAGACGCGCGGGACGTAGCCCAGGTCGCGCCGGGCCGCGTCGAGGCGGAACCAGTGGTCCGTCGCCAGCTCCTTCGCCACGAAGCGCGTCATCGGCGGCTCGCCGCGCAGCGGCAGCACGCGCCACAGCGCCTCGAGCACCGCGCCCGCCCGGTAGGCGGCGCCGACCGACACGCGGCGCGAGACCTCCGGCACGCCCACGCCGCGCAGCAGCTGGTTGATCCAGTCCCAGAGGACGACCGGCTCGCCGTTGGTGATGAAGTAGGCGCGTCCGCGGACGTCGCCGGGCGCGCCGGCGGGACGCGCCAGCGCGGCCTCGGCCAGGACGTGCGCGTCGACCACGTTCTCGATGTGGGTGCAGTCCACGCGGTTGGCGCCGGAGCCGACGACGCGGAGGCGGCCGCGCCGCGCGAGGGCGAGGACGCGCGGCACGACGTTGCGGTCGCCCGGTCCCCAGACGAGGTGCGGCCGGAGCGCGACCGTCACGAGGTCGCCGTTGCTCGCCGCGGCGACGAGGCGCTCGGCCGCCGCCTTGCTCGTCGGGTAGGCGCAGGGCGCGTCGGTGCAGAGCGGGGCCGATTCGTCCACGCCGGCGAGGTCGCCGCCGCTGTAGACGACGCTCGGCGAGCTGGTGAACACGAGCCGCGGCACGCCCGCGGCCCGGCAGGCGGCGAGCACCTGGCGGGTGCCCTCGACGTTGACCCGGAAGAAGTCGTCCGGCGGCCCCCAGACCCCGACCCGGCCCGCCACGTGGAAGACGGTGCCGGCGCCCGCGCAGCCCGCGCGCAGCGCGGCCGCGTCGTGCAGGTCGCCCGCGACGACGCGCGCGCCCAGCCGCTCGAGTTCCGGCAGGGGCCGGCGCGCGAGCACGCGCACGGGCCGCCCGGCGGCGAGGAGCCGCCGCGCGAGCTGGCCGCCGATGAAGCCGCTGGCACCGGTGATGAAGGCGGGATCGTTCATCCGAGAAACCCCCACGTTCGCCGCGGACGGGCCCGAAGGCAATCCGCCGGAAGCCCGCCGGCCCCGCGCGCCCCGCGGGCGCGGGCAGGCCGCCGCCCGTGATTCCCCGCACCGGTGTCCGGTCGCGACTGGCTCGATCCGCGGGTCATTCCCTCAGGAGTCCGGGG
The DNA here is from genome assembly GCA_964460895.1 of uncultured Opitutaceae bacterium. Classification (GTDB taxonomy): domain Bacteria; phylum Verrucomicrobiota; class Verrucomicrobiia; order Opitutales; family Opitutaceae; genus Didemnitutus. The sequence goes on along the minus strand of CAYWTK010000025.1, from coordinate 26,167 downwards.
ACCGCGCGCCGCCCTGCAGGGCGGCCGCCGGCACGTCGCGCCGGTCGAGCTGGTAGCCCTGCGCCCCGGCCGCCCAGCGGGCGAGGGCGAGACGGTGGATCTTGGCGTTGTGCCGCACGTCCACCGGGAAGGCCGGATGGAGGTAGACGAGGCGGATGCGGTCCGTGTGCGCGTGCGCCGCCCCGAGGGCCCGCAGCTCCCGCACCAGCCGGCGGCGCAGCGACGGCGTGGCCACGACGGCGCGGCTCCGCGGCTCGACCACCAGCGCGGGGACGCGGGCATTGGCCGGGCCGACCCCGACGAGGGCGGTGCGCGCCACGTCGGGGTGCGCGTTGAAGATGGGCTCCACCTGGTCGGGGAACAGCACGCCGTCGCGCGTCTCCACCCGCTCGGCCTTGCGGCCCACGAACCAGAGGCGGCCCGCGGCGTCGAGGTACCCGGCGTCGCCCATCCGGTGCCAGACCGCGCCGCCGTCGCGGACCTTGGCCGCCGCGGTCGCCTCCGGCAGCGCGTCGTACTCCTCGGTGACGACCGGGCCGCGCACGACGATCTCGCCGATCTCGCCGGGCGGCAGCACGCGGACCGCGGACCAGTCGGGCAGCGGGCCGTCGGAGAGCGCCACGACCCGCACGTCCATGCCGGCGACCGGGCGGCCGACGCACGTGCCGGCGCCGCGGAGCGTGGCCGCGGCGTCGATGCCGTCGGCCGCGACGTCCGCGACCGGCAGGCACTCGGTCGCGCCGTACGGGCTGTGGGCGCGTCCGTGCGGCAGCATCGCCTGGACCTCGGCGAAGAGCGCGGGCGGCACCGGCGCGCCCGCCATGAGCACGCGCCGCAGCGTCGGGAACGCCAGCCCGCGCTCGCGCGCGTGCGCGGCGATCTTCCGCCACAGCGTGGGCGAGCCGAAGGTGTTGGTGACGCCCTCCTGCCGGATCGCCTGCGCGATCTTCGCGGGGTCCACGGTGGCGGGACGCGACGGGTCGATCTCCGGCACCACCGTGGTCATGCCCAGCGCCGGGTTGAAGAGGGCGAAGATCGGCAGCATCGGCAGGTCCACCTCGCCCGGCTCGATCCCGTAGGTCTCGCGCACCAGCCGCACCTGCGCGTCGAACCGCCCGTGCGTGTAGCGCACGCCCTTCGGCGCGCCGGTCGAGCCGCTGGTGAAGAGGACGGCCGCGAGCTCGTCGGGCGCGGTCTCCGCCAGCCCGCCGCCGCCGGTCCCGCGGACGCGGGCGGTGGCGGAGCCGCTGGCCCAGACCCGGACCTCGACCGAGGCGAAGGCGCGGCGGAAGACGCGGCTGACCAGCTGGGCCAGCGGGATGCCGAGCAGCGCCCGCGGGTGGGAGCGCGCGACGCAGGCGAGGAAGGCCGCGCGGCCCATGCCGGGGTCGATGACCACGGGCACGGCGCCCAGCTTGAAGAGCGCGAACACGCCCGCGATCAGGGGCAGGCCCTGCCGGACCATGACCAGCGTGCGGTCGCCCCGCCGCACGCCGTGCGCGGCGAGGCGGGCGGCCCAGGCGTCGACCTCGGCGTCGAGCTCGCGGAACGTGAGGGCGAGGTAGTCGATGCGCCCGTCGCGGGTCCGTCCGCGCGGCACCTTGATCGCCGGGCGGTCCGGCTGGAGGGCCGCCATCCGCGGCAGGTGCCGGGCGATGTTCGCCGATTCGGCCATGGGTCGGGCGGCCGCCGCGCTCAGCCCGGCCAGCCGGGCGCGGAGCGCAGGAGCCGGGCCTGCCAGGGCAGGAGCACCTCGTCCGCCGCCGCCGGCGAGCGCGCGAGCTGCGTGAGCTGCGTGCGGGTGGCGATGAGCGTCGGGTCGAGGTTGAGCTCCTGCGCGAGGCGGTCGCGCTCGGCGCGCATGCGGTCCTGGCGCGCCAGCTCGTCCATGGTCAGCGGCGTGAAGTCGCGGCGCCGCTCGCGGCGCGGCAGGGTGCGGGGGTCGAGCGCGTAGCCGGCGTGGACCGCCTCGGCCAGGCTCGGAAAGAGGCGGTCGTGGCGGCGCCCGAGGTGGACCCGGAGCACGTCGTTCGGCGGCAGGCCGTCGTCCGCCGCGCGGGCGAGGCGCATCAGCATCTCGTTGCCCGTGACCTTGAACGGCGGCGTGTCGAGCTTCTCCGCCCAGCGCTCGCGCCAGTGCCAGACGGCGTGCAGGACGGCGAGGCCGCGGCCGCCGAGCTTCTCCGACCCGCCGACGCGCCACGCGTTCTCGTCGGGCCCGGCGAAGCCGTCCGCGGCCGCGTCGATCTGCCAGCGGCAGCGCTGCTCGAGCCACTCGCGGCGGCCGAGCCGGTCGAGTTCGGCGGTGAGCCGGTCGCGCAGGGCGGGCAGGTGGTGCACGTCGAGCGCCGCGTAGTCGAGCATCGCGCGCTCGAGCGGACGCCGCGACCAGTTGGCCTTCTGGTGGTCCTTGTCGAGCCGCACGCCGAAGTGCTGCTCCAGCAGCGCCGCCAGGCCGAAGCGCGGGATGTTGAGCAGCTGCGCGGCGAACATCGTGTCGAAGAGGCTCCGCGGCCGGAAGTCGCAGAGGCCCCGGAGCAGGCGCAGGTCGTAGTCGCTGCCGTGCATGACGAGGTGCTTCGTGGCGAGGCGGGGCCAGAGCTCGCCGAGCGGGAGGTCGGCCAGCAGGTCCACGAGGAAGATCTCCCCGTCCGCCTGGATCTGCAGCAGGCAGATGGCGGTGCGGTAGCGGTAGAGGTTGTCCGCTTCGGTATCGAGGGCGATCTCGTCCACGCGGTCGAGCGCAGCATACAGCGGGGCGAGCTGCGCGGGTTCGGAGATGAACTGGTAGGCGGGGGCGGCTTTCACGGGGCGGGGGCGGCGTCCCAGGCGGAGAGGAACGCGTCGAGCAGGAGGGGAAGGTCGTCGCTGTAGCCGCCCTCGAGCACGCCGGCGGCGGGCAGCCCGCTCGCGCGGACCCAGCGGCCGAGCGCGGCGAAGTCGTCGCGCTCCAGCGTCAGCTGGGTGAGGGGGTCGTGGACGTAGGCGTCGAAGCCGGCGGAGACGAGGACGACGTCGGGCTTGAACGCCAGCACCGCGTCCCACGAGCGCGCGAGCTCGGCGAGGTGGGCCTCGCGGGGGGTGTGCGGGGCGACCGGGAAGTTGCGGCAGTTGACGGTCGAGCGGGTGCCGGTGCCGGGGTAGCCGGGGTACTGGTGGACGGAGGCGAAGAAGAGGCCGGCCTTGCCCTCGAGGATGTCCTCGGTGCCGTTGCCGTGGTGGGCGTCGAAGTCCCAGACCGCGACGCGGGCGCCGGCGGTGTCGCGCAGGGCCAGGGCCGCGATTGCCACCTGGTTGAGGTAGCAGAAGCCCATGGCCTGGTTGCGGGTGCAGTGGTGGCCGGGCGGGCGCATGAGCGCGAAGGCCCGGCGGCCGGCGAGCGCCTCCCGGGCGGCCTCGAGCGCGGCCGCGGCCGCGCGGCGCGCGTGGTCGGCGATGCCCGGGAACCACGGCGTGTCCTCGTCGAGGTCGGGACCGTGCCCGATCCGCTCGAGCAGGGCCGGGGCGTGGGCCGCCCGCACGGCCGCCTCGTCCACCGAACCGGGCACCCGCCACTCCCAGTCGGGATGCGCCGCCCGCAGGTGGGGCACGCTGCGCCGGAGGCGCGCGGGCTGCTCCGGCCGCATGTGCGAGCCGTATTCCGTGCAGAGGGGATCGTGGAGGATGATCATGAACCGGGTCCGCCCACGGACCAGGAGGAAGGCGCACAGAAAAGGGAAAGGCCGGGGTCGGGCAAGGCCGGAGTGCCCGCCCCGCGGCCGGCGAGAATCGCTTTGAGCTTTCCCCGGCTTTCGTGGCCAACTGTCGCCATGCAGGTCGTCGTGCTCTGCTCCGGCGGGATGGACTCCGTCGTCGCGCTCCACTGGGCGCGGCGCGAGCACGCCGTGCGCGCGGTGCTGAGCTTCGACTACGGCGCCAAGCACAACGCCCGGGAGCTGCCCTGCGCCGCCCACCACGCCCGCGCCCTCGGGCTGGCCCACCAGGTGGTGGCCCTGCCCTTCATCGGCGAGCACTTCACCTCGGACCTGCTCCAGCGCGGGGGCGAGATCCCCGAGGGCCACTACGCGGACGAGACGATGCGGCGCACGGTCGTGCCCTTCCGCAACGGCATCCTCCTCGCCGTCGCGGCCGGCTTCGCCGAGAGCGCCGGGGCGGAGGGCCTCGTCATCGCCGCCCACGGCGGCGACCACGCGATCTACCCGGACTGCCGCGAGGACTTCATGCGCGCGATGGGCGACGCGCTCCGGCTCGGCACCTACGCCGGCATCCGCCTGCTCCGGCCGTTCATCGCCCTCGACAAGGCCGCCATCGCCGCGGAGGGCGCGCGGCTCGGCGTGGACTTCGCGCGCACCTGGTCGTGCTACAAGGGCGGCGCGCTCCACTGCGGCCTCTGCGGCACCTGCGTGGAGCGGCGCGAGGCGTTCCTGCGGGCGGGGGTGCCCGACCCCACCGCCTACGCCGACACGCCGCCGCTGCCGCCGGCGCCGGCCTGACCGCCATGCTCGTCGCCGAGATCTTCCGTTCCCTGCAGGGCGAGGGCGCCCTCGCCGGCGTGCCGTCGGTCTTCGTGCGCACGAGCGGCTGCAACCTCCGCTGCGGCTGGTGCGACACCCCCTACGCCTCCTGGGCGCCCGAGGGCGAGGCGCTCGGCGTCGACGCCATCGTCGCCCGCGTCCGCGCGCACGCCGGGCCGCGGCACGTCGTCCTGACCGGCGGCGAGCCGCTGATCGCCCCCGGCATCCACGCGCTCGCCGCCGCCCTGCGGGGCCACGGCTACCACGTGACCGTCGAGACCGCGGCCACGGTGGCGCCCGACGGATTCGCGTGCGACCTCGCGTCGCTCAGCCCCAAGCTGGCCAACGCGGCGCCCGGCGAGCGGGCCGACGCGGCCTGGCGCCGCCGCCACGAGGAGACGCGCCGCCGGCCGGACGTGCTGGCCGCCTGGCTCGACGCGGCTCCCGACTACCAGCTGAAGTTCGTCATCCGCGACCCGGCCGACGTGGACGAGGCGGAGGCCCTGCTGCGGGACACCGGCCGCGCCGTGCCGCCGCACAAGGTCTTCCTCATGCCCGAGGGCGTCACCCTCGAGGCGCTGCGCGCGCGGTCGGGCTGGCTGGGCGAGCTCTGCCAGACGCGCGGCTACCGCTACGGCCACCGCCTCCACATCGAGCTCTACGGGCACACCCGCGGCACCTGAGCCTCCCCTCACCGGGAGGAATCCTGGCGTCGCGCCGGTCGTCTTCCGCGACCATCGCCCCGCGGCGAATCCGACCCCGGTCGCCGGCGCCCGACTCGCGCGACCAGCGGCATCCGCGCCCCCCCACCGCTCGGCCGCCTCCGGTAGTAACGCATTGTATTACTTCGGGATCGGGTGCTGGCCGCGGAGGCGCGGGCGGCGGGCGGCGGCGGGTCAGCGGTCCGGGGGCGTCGCACCCTCGTCCGTGCGGCCGGCGGCCGCTCCGGGTAGTAACGCATTGTGTTACTACGTGGCTTGGGGCGGAGCGGGTTGGCCGCGGGGCGGCGCGCCGGGACCGCGGTCGCGGGCGGCCTCAGCCGGCGAGGAATCCGAAGCGCTCGAGCACGTGCCGCAGGCCCTCGACGATGACGGCGCCCCAGAAGGCGAAGTAGGCCAGCGTGAGCAGGAAGAGGAGATGGCCGGCGAGGATCATGACGCCGTCGCGCTCGATCAGGCTCATCATCAGCGTGACGATGACGAGGGCCGGCAGTGTGTTGGTGAAGGGCGGGAACGGGGGCAGCGGGATGAGGAGCAGGCCGGCGGCCGCGACCACGACGATGGCGTGGATGCGCTGCTTCCAGGCCGCGTCGGCGACGAATCCCAGCCGCGGGCGGAGCTGCCGCTCGATCCAGCCCACCAGCTTGCTGCCGAACTCGAGCACGCGGGAGAAGAACCGCGGCGGGAGCGCGATCGCGCGCAGGCGGGCGGGCAGCCAGGGCGGACGGCCCGCGACGTAGCCGAGGGAGAGCACGAGGATGACGAAGCCGAACGGCGTGGAGAGGCCGGGGATCGTCACCGGGGAGCAGAAGGGCAGGGCGCAGACCACGACGAGCAGCGCGGTGGCGCGCGTGCCGAGCCGGTCGAGGACCTCGCCCAGCGTGACCGCGTGGTCCTTGAAGCCCTCGGCGAGCGCGTGGAGGTCGTCCGAGAGCCGGCGCAGCGGGTCGTCGGGGTGGGAGTGGCGGGAGGGCCGCATGCGCGTCAGAACTTGTCCTTCCGCCACACGCGCACGTCCGCCTCGTAGGCGATCATCGCGTAGCGCCGGAAGAAGTCGCGCGCAAGGCGCTCGAGGACCACGGCGGCGACCTCGGGCCGCACCACGACCTCGATCTGGATGTTGGCGAACTCGGGGATGTCGGCCGGCCGCCCGCCGCGGGCGCCCTCGCCCTCGACGGTGAAGAGGGTCCAGCCCTGCGCCCCGACCTCGCGCAGCAGCGCGGTGACGGGCTCGCGGGCGTACGCCTCGCAGACGATGGTGACGAGCTTCATCGGGGTCATGGCGGTCAGGCGAAGAGGTGGCGGGCGATCCCGAGGCAGAGGGGGATGCCGAGGGTGAGGTTGAAGGGGAACGTGATGGCGAGGGCCGAGGTGAGGTAGAGCGTCGGGTTGGCGTCGGGCAGCGACACGCGGATGGCGGCGGGCGCGGCGATGTAGGAGGCGCTGGCCGCGAGCACGCCGAGGAGCGTGGCGCCGCCGAGGCTGAGGCCGGTGGCGTGGCCGAGCCAGACGCCGATGGCGCCGTTGACAACCGGCGCGAGGACGCCGAACAGGAGGAGGAACGCGCCGACCTTGCGCAGGTCGCCGAGGCGGCGGCCGGCGACGATGCCCATCTCGAGGAGGAAGAGGGCGAGCACGCCTTGGAAGGGCGCGATGAAGAAGGCCTCGACCTTCGCCAGCCCGGCGGCGCCCGTGGCCGCGCCGACCGCCAGCGCGCCCACCAGCAGCAGCACGCTCCGGCCGAAGACGGCCTCGTGCACCGCGGTCCGCAGCGACGGCGCCGGCGCGGTCGCCGCCCGGGGCGCGGCGAGCTTGCCGAGCACGACGCCGACGAGGATGGCGGGCGACTCCATGACCGCGAGGAAGGCCGAGGCGAACGGCTCGAACGGCTGGCCGACCGCGGTGAGGTAGTTGGTCGCGGCGATGAAGGTCACCGCGCTGACCGACCCGTAGTGGGCGGCGATGGCCGCGGCGTCCACCGCCGGCAGCCGACCCGCGAACCGCAGGAACGGGTAGGTCCAGAAGGGGATGAGCGTGCCGAGGGCGACGGCGGCCAGTCCCGGCAGCCAGACGCGCGCGAGGCCGGCCTCGGCGAGCGACGCGCCGCCCTTCAGGCCGATGGCCAGGAGCAGGTAGATCGTCAGCCCCGCGTAGAGCTGCTCGGGGAACTTGAGGTCGCTCTTCACCACCGCGGCGAACACGCCGAGGGCGAAGAAGAGGACGGCGGGCGTCAGGAGGTTGGCCCGGACGGCGTCGAGGAGTTCCATGGTGGCGGCGCCGACGGTGGGGACGACCCGGGCGCGACGCCAGCCGGAGTTGCGGCCTGCCGCCGGAGGCGCCGGACCTCCTCCTGCATCGCCGCCAGCTGGGCCTCGAGCGCCGCCAGCGGGTCGCCCGCGGGCGCCGGTCCGGCCGCCCCGCGCTCCAGCTCCTCGTGCATCTCGGTCATGCTGTTCATGATGACGCCGATGAAGAGGTTGAGGACGATCATCGTGCCGAGGACGATGAAGCTGACGAAGTAGAGCGTGACCGCGACCGGCGACGCGTGCTCGAGCGCGCGCACGAAGAAGTCGCCCCAGTTGTCGAGGGTCACGACGCGGAAGAGCGTGAGCAGCGCGGCCGGCAGCGTGCCGAAGTCCGCGTCGGCGCGCCCGAAGAGGTGCACGCCCGCCACCGCGTAGATGTAGAACATGAGCGCGAGCAGCAGCCCCACGTAGCCCATCGAGGTCAGGCTCTTCAGCAGCGCGCCGACGAGCAGCTGCAGCCGGGGCAGCGCGTGCACCAGCCGCAGCAGGCGGAAGACGCGCGCGAGGCGGAGCACGGCGGCGAAGGGACCGGCGGCGGGCAGCAGGCAGAGCGCGACGATGGCGAAGTCGAAGACGTTCCACGGATCCGCGAAGTAGCGCCACGGCCGCGGCGCGGCGGCGACGAGCTTGAGCGCGATTTCGGCCACGAAGACGGCGAGCACCGCGCGGTCGAGCGCGTGGAGGAACGGGCCGTGGGCGGCGACGAGCGCGGCGCTCGTCTCGAGGCCGGCGAGCACGCCGGCGAGGACGATGACGGCGACGACCGCGGCCTGGAACGACCGCGCCCCGACGAGGCGGCGGGCGAGGGCGACCATGGCGGGATCAGGCCTTCGGCGCGGCCGGGCCGCCCTCCGGGCGGGTCGGGATGACGAGCGAGAGGATGACCGAGGCCGCGATCACCGAGCCGATGATGCCGAGCGACCAGGTGATCGGGAACTTCCCGCCGAAGGCGTCGTTCAGCCAGACCATCTTCAGGCCGACGAAGATGAGCACGAGGCCGAGGCCGTACTTCAGCAGGCGGAACTTGTGCATCACGCCGGCGAGCATGAAGAACATCGCGCGCAGGCCGAGGATGGCGAAGACGTTCGACGTGTAGACGATGAGCGGCTCCTTCGTCAGGGCGAAGATCGCCGGCACGCTGTCCACCGCGAAGACGATGTCGGTCAGCTCGATGAAGACCAGGCACACGAGCAGCGGGGTGGCGTGGAGCACGCCCTCCTTGCGCACGAGGAACTTCTGGCCCTCCAGCTGCGGCGTGACCGGCAGCAGCTTGCGGAGGAGCCGGATGAGCGGGTTCTTCTCCGGCTCGATCGGCTTCTCGGGCGCGAAGAGGATCTTGATGCCGGTGAGGATGAGGAAGCCGCCGAAGACCCAGATGACCCAGTGGAACTGCATCAGGACCGCGCCGAGGCTGATGAAGATGATGCGGAAGACCAGGGCGCCGAGGATGCCCCAGAACAGCACGCGGTGCTGGTACTTCGCGGGGATGGCGAAGTAGCTGAAGACGACGACGAAGACGAAGATGTTGTCGACCGAGAGCGACTTCTCGACGACGTAGCCGGTCAGGTACTCGAGGCCGCTCTGCTTCGCCAGGGCCGCGTGGTCGAGTCCGGCCAGCCGCGGATCGAGCGGGAACTTGTACAGCGCGTACTGGTAGAAGCCCCACCCGAACGCGAGCGCCAGGCCGACCCAGAAGATGCTCCAGCCCAGCGCCTCCTTGAACCCGACCTCGTGCGCGTCGCGGTGGAAGACCCCGAGGTCGAGGGCCAGCACGCCGAGCACGAAGAGCGTGAAGGCGCCGTAGAACCACCAATAGTCGGCGAAGGGAAAGAGGGTGACGGCTGTCGTCATGGGAAAGGCCGGGAGAATCAGTTCCGCCCCCCGGACCGCAAGCGCCGGGTGGGTGGAATGCCCGCGGAATGATTCCAGCCCGGCGCTTGACCGGGCCGAATGGCCGGGTTGTTTCGCCTTCATGTCCGTCAACGTCGCCCACCTGGCCGTCGTCCACGTCGCCGTCACCTGCGCCCTCGCCGGCCTGATCTGGGCGGTCCAGCTGGCGGTCTACCCCCTGTTCGACGGGGTCGGCCGGGAGGGCTTCGCCGCCTTCCACCGCCGCTACGTGCGCGGCATCTCGTTCGTGGTCGCGCCTTTGATGGGGGCCGAGGTCCTGACCGCGGCGCTGCTCCTCCTGCAGGGCGCGCGGGGCCCGCTCTTCCTCGGGTCCCTCGTCCTGATCGCCATGATCTGGCTCATCACCTTCCTGGTCGAGCTGCCGCAGCACCGCCGGCTCGGCGCGGGCTTCGACGCCGACGCGCACCGCGTCCTCGTGCTCACGAACTGGGCCCGCACCCTCGCCTGGACCGCCCGCGCGGCGATGGTGGCGACGTGGCTGTTCACGCTGACGGGCGCGTGACCGCGGGACGACGCCCGCGCGCCCAATCCATCCCCGTGGAGACGCGGCGCCCTCGCCGCGTTTCGCCCGCGGCCGCGCCAACCGGGCCGGCGGCCTCCGGACCGAGAGGAAGAGGACGAGAAAGAGGGAAGAGAAAGAGCACGGTGTCGGCGGGCGGGGCGCGCGGTCGGGCGAATCGTCGCGCGCCCCCGCCGATGACGTGGGGCGCGACCCCTGGACGCCGGTGCGCCGCGGCGGCGCCCCCGGTCTACCCACCGATCGCCAACACGAGCTTCCCGCACTGCGCGCCGTCGGCCATGCGGCGGAAGGCGGCGTCGGCGTCGGCCAAGGGACGCACGGAATCCACGACCGGGACGATCCGGTGGTCGGTCACGAACCGGACCAGGCCGGCGAAATCCTCGGGCGAACCCATCGTCGTGCCCAGCACGCTGAGCTGCCGGAAGAACGCCTTGCGCATCTCGAAGAGCTTCGGGTTGCCGGCCGTGGCGCCGAAGAAGACGAGGCGGCCGCCCGGCGCCGCGAGGTCCACGAGCGACGCGAAGCCGTCGCCGCCCGCGCTGTCCACGATCACGTCGAACGCCCCGCCCGCCTGCCGCGCGAGGTCCGCCGCCCAGCCGGACGCGCGGTAGTCCCCGCCGCCGCGGGCCCCGAGGGCGCGGGCCTGGTCGAGCTTGGCCGGCGAGCTCGAGGTGGCCCAGACCTCCGCTCCGGCCGCGACCGCGAACTGCAGCGCGAAGAGCGCGGCCCCGCCGCCGACGCCGGTCACCAGCACGCGCTCGCCCGCGCGCAGGCGCGCCCGGGTGAACACGGCGCGCCACGCGGTCAGTCCGGCCAGCGGCAGCGCCGCGGCCTGCTCCCACGTCAGGTGGGCGGGACGCGGCGCCAGCTGCGCGACGCCGATCGCGATCCGCTCCGCGCACGTGCCCGGGTCGGGCAGGCCGAGGATGCGGAAACGGGGACCCTGCGCGCGCGGGTCCGGACCCCAGTCGAGGGCCGGATTGAGGATCACCTCGCGCCCGACCCACGCGGCGTCGGCCGGATCGCCCACCGCCTCGACGACGCCCGCGCCGTCCGAGCCGGGGATCACCGGCAGGGCGATGCCGGGGTAGAGCCCCTGCTGGATCCACACGTCGCGGTGGTTGAGCGCCGCCGCGCGCAGGCGCACGAGCGCCTGCCCGGGTCCGGCGACGGGATCGGGCACGTCGGTCACGACGACCGGCTGCCGGAGGGCGACGATGCGCGCGGCCTTCATGGGTGTTCCCGATCAGGCCGGCTCGTCGCCCGGCAACCAACGCCTCCGCGCGCGGATCGCTGGGGACGCGGCGCCTCGCCGCGTTGCGTCCAGATTCCGGGACGAGGGCGTCCCGGCTCCACGGAATGGGGCCCGGCGCTGGTCGCTGGGGATGCGGCGCCCTCGCCGCGTCGCGCCCGCCAACCGGCACGAGGGCGTCCCGGCTCCAGCGACGGCATCCCGCAGGGCATCGCCACGGTCATTCCGCGCCTCAGTGCTTCTCGCCCGGGTACAACACGCCGTCGATCACCGTGCCGGTGCAGCGGGTGGTGTACTCGAAGGGATCGCCGTCGAAGAGCGCGAGGTCGGCGTCCTTGCCCGGCGCGAGCGAGCCGGTGCGGGCGTCGATGCCGAGGATGCGGGCGGCGTCGAGCGTGACGGCCGCGAGCGCGGCCTCGAAGCCGAGGCCCTTGCCCGCCGCGACCGCGGCCTCGAAGAGGACGACGCGCGTCTTGGGCACGTAGCTCTCGTAGCCGCTCTGCAGGGCGAACGGGACGCCCGCGTCGCGCAGGCGCTTCGCGGTGTCCATGGCGAGGTTGACCGTGTCCTCGTTCGCGCGGGCCATCGTCGGGTGGAGGATGACGGGGAAGCCGCTGGCCTTGATCTCGGCGAGGACGACCGGGGCGTCGGCGCAGCCGTCGAGCACGATGCGCAGGCCGAATTCCCGGGCGAGGCGCAGCGCGGCGAGGATGTCGTGCTGGCGGTGGGCGGTGACGAGGAGGGGCTGGGTGCCGTCGAGGGCGCGGGCGAGGGTCTCGAGGCGCAGGTCGCGGGCCGGGCGCTTGGATTCGTCGGGCAGGGCGCGCTTGCGCGCGTACTCCTGCGCCTTGATCAGCTCGGCGCGCAGCATGGCGACGGCCTTGGCCCGGGTGCCCGGGGCCTTGGCGGCCTCGCGCGTGACTCCGCTGCCGCCGAGGGAGATGGCGGTGAAGGCGGCGGGGTTGACGACGTCGCGCTCGACCGAGCGGCCGGCGGTCTTCACGACCATCGTCTGGCCGGGCACGAGCATGCCGGGGGCGTGGCCGGTGTTGAGCGTGGTGACGCCGAAGCCGCGGAGCCAGGCGACGAGCGGATCGTCGGCGTTGTAGGCGTCGATCGCGCGGAGCTCCGGCTGGATGGCGCCGGAGCGCTCGAGCATGTCCTGGTCGTGCGGCTGGTTGAGCAGCCCGGAGAGGCCGGCGGTGGCGCGGGCGTCGATCAGGCCCGGGGTGACGACCGCGGCGCGGACCACGCGGTGGTCGGCGGTGTAGGCGCGGTCGGCGGCGGGGCCGACATAGGCGATCCTGCCGTCGCGCGCGACGAGCACGAGGGCGTCGCGGATGGCGGGACCGGCGACGGGGTGCAGCACGTCGGCGTGGATCGCGAGGGGCATCGCGGCCTCGTCGGCGGACGCGGACGCGGCGAGGGCCGCGAGCAGGGCGAGGAGTCGGGCCTTCATTGGGCACCTCCGAAGAGCTGGGCGTTGGCGGCGGCGATCACGTCCCACGCGCTGCCGTAGCAGCAGAGCGGCACGCGCCGCGGGTCGCCCGCGCCGGGGCCGCCGAGGGCGTAGAGCCGGTCCTGCGGGTCGGCGAGGTCGAAGACCTTGCGACCCTCGACCCAGGTCTGCTCGACCTGCGTGTACACGCTGAGCGGGTCGCCGCTCAGGACGATGAAGTCGGCGTCCTTGCCCGCCTCCAGCGTGCCGACCCGGTCGGCGAGGCCGAGCAGGCGGGCGTTGGCGACGGTGACGGCGCGGAGCGCGGCGTCGCGCGACATCCCGGCGCGCACCGCCAGCCCGGCCATGCGGAGGAAGTGGCGCGAGTCGGTGACGGCGTCGTCGGTGTGCAGCCCGACCAGCGCGCCGGCCTTCTCCAGCGCGGCGCCGTTGGTGAAGCTGATGTCCTTCGTCTCGAGCTTCCCGCCGGGGGAGTCGACGAGGATGATGGACGAGCCCACGCCGGCGCGGGCGATCTCGTCGGCGACCTTCCACGCCTCGGAGACGTGGTGGAGCACGACCTGGAAGCCGAACTCCTGCTTCAGGCGCAGGACGGTGAGGATGTCGTCGTGGCGGTGCGTGTGGTGCTGGACCACGCGCTTCCCGTCGAGGACCTCGACCAGCATCTCGAGCGCGAGGTCGCGCGGCGGGAGCTTGTCGGGGTCGCCCTGGGCCCGCGCGACCTTGGCCTTGTACTCCTGGGCCTTGATGAACTGCTCGCGGACGAGGGCGGCGGACTTGGCGCGCGTGCCCGGGAAGTTGCCGGAGGGGCGGAGGGAATTGGTGCCGTTGGCCATCTTGAGGCCGCCGGCGACGGTGCCGTCGGGCAGGCGGATGAGCAGGTCGTCGATCACCCGGCCCTCGCGCAGCTTGAGGTAGAGCGTCTGGCCGCTGATGAGGTGGCCGGAGCCGGGCATGACGTTGACCGTGGTGATGCCGCCGGCCTGCGCCTTCTGCAGCGAGTCGTCGCCCACGTCGAGGGAGTCGAGCACGCGCACGTCGGGCTGGATCGGGTTGGAGCCGTCGGCGCCGGCGGTGCCGCCGATGTGGCTGTGGGAGTCCACGAGGCCGGGCATGAGGACCTTGCCGCGCACGTCGCGGACCTCGGCGCCGGCGGGGGGCGCGACCGCGCCGGCCGGGCCGACGGCGAGGACCTTGCCTTGGTGGACGACGAGGACGCCGTCCTCGATGGGGGCTCCCGCGATGGGGAGGATGCGCGCGCCCACGAAGGCCGTGGGCTTCTCCTGCGCGCCGGCTCCGACGGCCAAACCCAACGCGGCCGCCAGGGTGAACAAGGAGCGGAACAGCATAGGGCGGGAACCGTGGCGCCGCCGCCGCCCTGCTGCAACGGCATTGTGGCGACGGAGGATTCCGGTCCTTCGTCCGGAAAACTGGAGCCGGGGCGCCCCCGCCCCGGAAACGCGCGCGGCGCGCGCGCGACGCGACGAGGGCGTCGCATCCCCATCGTTCCCATCCTCAACGGCGGCCGCCGAACGCGGCGCGCCCGGGCGTCACTCCGCGACGAGGACGCGGAAGCGCCAGGCCTTGAGGTCGAGGGGCACGAGGGCGTCGAGCTTCACCGTCTCGCCGGTGAACGCGTCGCGCCACGTGCCGGCCAGCGCCGGGTCGAAGAGGTCGGCCTTCACGTCCTTGGCGGTGAGGTTCATCCAGCCCACCACCTTGCGGCCGCCGGCCTCGCGGAGCACGGCGTAGAGGGCCGCGTTGTCGGTCGTGTCGAGCCGGCGCTGCGCCGCGCCGGTGTGGAGCGCGGGATGGGTGCGGCGGAGCTTCGTCAGGACCTGGTAGAGCTTCGTCGTGGGGTGCGTCTCCCGCGGCCAGACGATCGGGTCGCGCTCGAAGAACTCGAGGCGCCGGTCGAGGCCGACCTCCTGGCCGTTGTAGATCATCGGCACGCCGTCGAGGAGGAAGCTGAGCACCGCGAAGGGCGCGTAGCCCATGCCCAGGCGCTCGAACTCGGTGCCGGCCCAGCTGTTCTCGTCGTGGCTGCTGGTGAACACCATCAGCGCGGCGCCGCGCGGGAAGTGCGCGCGGATCTTGGCCAGCGCGTCGTCGATCGCCGAGGCCGGCCGGCGGCCCTGCGCCACCTGGTTCATCGCGTGGTGCAGGTCGAAGCCGTAGGAGAGGTTGAAGGACGCGACCTGCTGCTGCGGCAGCTCGGCCTCGGCGAGGAAGAACACGTCGGGCTTCACCGCGCGGACGCGCTTCGTCACCTCGTCCCAGAAGGGCGTGGGCAGGCCCCACGCGACGTCGCAGCGGTACCCGTCCACCTTGAACTCGCGGATCCAGTGGAGGAGGACGTCCGTCTGGTACTCGAGGATGCCGGGGGCGCCGAAGTCGAACTGCACGACGTCGGTCCAGTCCGTGCCGTGCGGCGGCGTGAGGTTGCCCTGCGCGTCGCGCCAGAAGAAGTGCGGGTGGGTCTTCGTCAGCGGGTTGTCGGGCGAGACGTGGTTGGGGACCCAGTCGAGGATCACCTTCATGCCGCGCGCGTGCGCGCCGGCGACGAGGGCGCGGAGGTCGTCGGCGGTGCCGAACTCCGGGTTGATGCCGAGGAAGTCCTTGACCGCGTAGTAGCTGCCGAGCGTGCCCTTGCGGTGCAGCTCGCCGATCGGGTGGATCGGCATGAGCCAGAGGATGTCGACGCCGAGCGCCTGCAGGCGGTCGAGGTCGGCGGTGACGGCCGCGAACTTGCCGCTGGCGGAGTACTGGCGGACGTTGACCTCGTAGATCGTGCTGCCGCGCGCCCAGTCGGGCAGGCCGACGGCGCGGTGGTGCGCGCTGGGGATCGCCTTCTCGCGCTCGGGCGCGGGCGCGGCGACGAGGAGGACGGGGACGAGGAGGGCGGCGAGCAGGCGGGGGAATTTCATGGCGCGAAGCGGGGGTGAACCCGGCGACGCTACGCGCGGCCCGGCGCGGGCCGAGCGGCGACACCCGGACAGAGCCGGAAAATCCCGGAAAAATCCTAGGCCCGCCGCCGCTCCGGCCGGTCGCGCCCCGCTCCGCCGAAGCCGGTTCAGGGCCGGCGCCGGCCGACGCCCGTCGTTCCGCAGCCGTCGCAGCCGCCGCGCTTCCGCGGGCGCAGCCACGTCCACAGCAGGTACGCCAGCGCGAGGCCGGCGAGGCCGAGGGCGACGAGGGTCTGGAGCGACGCGGACATGCGGGCTCAGAATCCCAGCGCCCGGCCGACCTGGTAGACGACGAGGCAGACGACCCAGGCGGTGCCGGTGAGGTAGGCGAGCTGGAAGAGCGGCCAGCGCCACGAGGCCGTCTCGCGCTTCACGACGGCGAGCGTCGCCATGCACTGCATCGCGAACACGTAAAAGACCATCAGCGTGAGGCAGACCAGCGGCGTGAAGAGCGGCGCCCCGTCCGGCCAGCGCGCGGCCGCGAGCGCCTCGCGCAGGGGCGTGGTGTCCTCGTCGTCCGCGCCCTCCACCCCGAAGACCACGCCCATCGAGCTGACGAACACCTCGCGCGCAGCGAACGAGGTGATGAGGCCGATGCCGATGCGCCAGTCGAACCCGAGCGGCGCGATCGCGGGCTCGAGCAGGTGCCCCGCCCGTCCGGCGAAGCTGTGGGCGATCTGCTCCGTCGGGGTCGCCGCGGGGTCCGGGTGCTTCGGGTAGGTGGTCAGCGCCCAGAGCACGATGGAAATGGCGAGGATGATCGTGCCGGCGTTCTTGAGGAAGAGCCACCCGCGCTCGGCCATGTGGCGCAGGATCTCGGCCCAGCGCGGCGGCTGGTAGGCCGGCAGCTCCATGATCATGTGCGGCGAACCGCCGCGCACGAGCGTGCGCTTGAAGAGCCAGGCGAAGCCGAACGCCCCGCCCGTGCCGAGCGCGTACATCAGCAGCATCAGGCCGGCCTTCTGCGCGGCCGGCGCCGACTCGCCCGGCAGCAGCATCGCGATCATCAGCAAATACACCGGGAGCCGCGCCGAGCAGCTCATGAGCGGCACGACGAGGATCGTGACCAGCCGGTCGCGCGCGTTCTCGATCGTGCGCGTGGCCATGATGCCGGGGATGGCGCAGGCGTAGCCGCTCAGCAGCGGGATGAACGAGCGGCCGTTCAGGCCCACCCGGCTCATCGGCCGGTCCATCAGGAACGCCGCCCGCGCCATGTAGCCGGTGCTCTCCAGCAGGCCGACGAAGAGGAAGAGGATGAGGATCTGCGGCAGGAAGATCACCACGCCGCCGACGCCGGCGATGACGCCGTCGGTCACGAGGTCCCGCAGGTCGCCCGGGGCCATCGCGGCCTTCACCCGGTCGATGAGGGCCGCGACGCCTGCGTCGATCGCGTTCATCGGGACCTCCGCGAGCGAGAAGATGGAGAAGAACATCGCCGCCATCAGCCCGGCGAAGACGGCCCAGCCCCAGACCGGGTGGCAGAGCACGGCGTCGAGCCGGTCCGTGACCGAGGTCGGCGGCGCGCCCGTGCGGCGCACGACGTCGGACGCGAGCACGGCGATGGCGTCGTAGCGGCTGCGGACGAGGACGGCCGACCAGTCGGTGCCCTCCCCCGCCCAGCGCTCCCGCCACTGCGCCACGGCCGCAGCGGTCCCCGGCGCGAGGTCGCGCGAGCCGGGCACGCGCACCGGCTCGGCGTCGGCGAGGAGCAGCAGCGCCTCCGCCCGCGCGACGAGCGGGGAACGGCCCTCCTCGCGCTGGAGCAGCGCCTGCAGCTCGGCCACCGCCGGGGCCACCGGACCGGGCACCTCCCAACGGTGGCGCGCCAGCGGCAGCTCGGCGCGGCTCATCGCGAGCCGGAGCTCGATCAGGCCGCGGCCGTGCACCGCCTCGCCGGGGATGACCGGCACGCCCAGCGCCCGCTCGAGCGCACGGGCGTCCACCCGCAGGCCCGCCGCCGCCGCCATGTCCATCATGTTGAGGACGACGATGACCGGCCGGCCGAGGTCGAGGACCTGGTGGACGAGGTAGAGGTTGCGCTCGAGGTTGGCCGCGTCGACCACGCAGATGATGCGGTCGGGCTGCGGCGTGTCGTCGCGCCGTCCGAGCAGCACGTCGCGCAGCACCGCCTCGTCCGGCGAGCGCGCCGCGAGCGAGTAGGCGCCGGGCAGGTCGATGACCTGGAGGGCCCGTCCGTGCTGCGAATAGACCGTGCCGACCTTCTTTTCGATCGTGACGCCGGGGTAGTTGCCGACCTTCTGCCTGAGACCCGTCAGCGCGTTGAAGAGCGTCGTCTTGCCGCAGTTCGGGTTGCCCACCATCGCGTAGACCGGGGCGCGCTCCGGTTCCGCGGCGCGCCGGGCGCCCGGCGGGGTGATGTGGGCCGGCAGCTTCATCCGGGGCCGCGCGCTCGCGCGCCTAGCGGGCCCCGGCGGGAAGGGGCTCGACCCAGATGCTCATCGCCGCGCTGTGGTTCAGCGCGATGCGCGTGCCGTTGATCAGGCAAAGGCTCGTGACGCTGCCGGAAAGCTTCGTGACCAGCGCCGCCTCGCCGAAACCCATCTCGCGCACGCGCTGGCGGAACCCGCTGTCCCCCTGCAGCCGACACACGCGTCCCGTGGCCCCAGCCGGAAGCTGGCAGAGCGGGGACAGGGTCGTGGAAAGCGCGGACATCCTGCGCGGGAGAAAACGCGACTGAGACTGAGTTGCAAGCCCCGGGTTTGGAGGCTCCGGCCCACAAAAATGCCCCGATTCATCCCTCAATCACTTCTCCCCCAATAACCTACAACCCATCACCCCTCACCACCTCTCCACAATTCCCGCCAATCCCTCGCCAACAAACGCGCGTCCGGAAGCGGGGCTGCGGCCCCATTCGCTCGGCCGATTTCAGCCACGGATTCCGCGGATGGACGCGGATGGCACGGATCCGTCGAATCCGAGACTATCCGGGCAATCGGTGGCCAAGAGAACGCAGGATGACGGGCAGAGGCCGAGGTCGCCTCGAGAATATCCGGTCCGCAGGAGCTGTGCGTCTCTCCACGCGACGCTCCCGCTGTCCGTCGACTCCGCCCGGACCGTGGGCCTGCCGACACTGCGGCGGGGGCGCTTCCGCAGGTCCGGGGTCAAACCGCCTCGGGTTCACGCGGGTCCGGCGCCGCGTCGCCGTCACTTCGCCTTTGCCGCGCCGCCCGAAAAGCGGTGCGCTCCGTCCGCGCCATGCAGCTCCGCCTCCGCCCCCACACGCTCCAGCTCCGCCACGCGTTCGGCATCGCGTCGAACACCCGCACCTCGACTCCCGCGCTCCTGGTCGAGTTCGAGCACGAGGGGACGATCGGCTACGGCGAGGCCGCGATGCCGCCCTACCTCGGCGAGACGCCCGAGACCGCGGCGACCTTCCTCGGCCGCGTGGACCTCGCGCTCCTCCGCGACCCCTTCCTGCTCGAGGAGATCCTGCCGGCGGTGGACGCCCTCGCCCCCGGCAACGCCGCCGCCAAGGCCGCGCTCGACCTCGCCCTCCACGACTGGGTCGGCAAGCAGTTCGGCGCCCCGTGGCACCGGATCTGGGGACTCGACCCGGCGCGCGCGCCGTTCACCTCGTACACCATCGGCATCGACACGCCCGAGGTCGTGCGCGCGAAGACGCGCGAGGCGACCGGCTTCCGCGTCCTCAAGGTGAAGCTCGGCCGCGACGCCGCCACCGACCGCCAGCTGGTGGACGCGATCCGCGACGTGACCGACACGCCCCTCTCCGTGGACGCCAACCAGGGCTGGACCGACCGCGAGGAGGCGCTGCGGATGATCGAATGGCTCGCGGGCCGCAACGTGACCTTCATCGAGCAGCCCCTGCCCAAGGCCGCGCTCGACGACACCGCCTGGCTGCGCGCCCGCAGTCCCCTGCCCCTCGTCGCCGACGAGAGCGCGCAGCGCCTCGCCGACGTGCCGCGCCTCGCCGGCGTGTTCGACGGCATCAACATCAAGCTCATGAAGTGCACCGGCCTCCGCGAGGCCCACCGCATGGTCGCCGTCGCCCGCGGCCTCGGGCTCAAGGTCATGCTCGGCTGCATGACCGAGACCTCCTGCGCCATCTCCGCCGCCGCCCAGCTCTCCCCGCTCGTGGATTGGGCCGACCTCGACGGCGCGCTGCTCATCAAGGACGACCCCTTCGACGGCGCCCGCCTCGTGGACGGCCGCATCGTGCCCACCGACCGGCCCGGCCTCGGCGTGTCGCCGCGCACGGGGTAGCCGGCGTCCTCCGGACGCCGGGGTGGGGTCACGTTGCGGTCACGGCGCCGCGCACGACCCCAGTGGGTAGCCGGCGCTCTCCGAGCGCCGGGGATCGGGAAGGAGCGACAGGTGTGGCGCCGCGCGCGCCCCCCCCTCGGAGAGGCCGGGCTACCCGGATGGCGAATCGCCGAATCCGAGAGAAAGAGAACGAGAAAGAGGAAAGAGAAAGATCACGGCACGGTCCCAAGACCGCGCGCGGACCTTCCTCCCTGATTTCCTGAGTTCCTCATCGCCTGTTGCCTCACCCCCGTCCGCCGGCCAGCCTCGTCGCATGAGATTCCCACCCGGTCGCGCGCCGTTCGCCGCCGCGTGCCTCGCCGGCCTCGCGCCGCTCGCCGCCCAGGAGGCGGTCAACCGCACGCCCATCGCGCTACCCGAGTACAACGTGTACGCGGAGCGCGACCTGCCGCCGCCGGAGCGCTGGTTCCACACGGAGATCGAGGGCTTCGAGATCCTCTCCAGCGCGTCGGAGGCGAAGACGCGCGACCTCGCCGACGGGCTGCGCCGCTTCGCCTACGCGCTCAACCTCGTCTGGCCCGGCATGCGCCCCGCCCTCGCGGCCCCCGGCGTCCTCGTGCTCTGCGGCGAGCCCGGCCAGTTCGAGCGCTTCCGTCCGGCCGGCGCGCCGGAGGACGGCCTGCTGCTGCGGCTGCGCGCGCCCGGATTCGCCGCGCTCGTCGTGGACGAACGCACGAAGGTGATCGAGCTCGACGACCCCGCGGCCGCGGCCGACGTCGCCGTCGTCGGACGCGACACCGGACGGCGGTTGGACACGGGCGAAGTGCTCCGCGAGGCGTACGTCGACCTCATCCTCTCCGGCCTCCAGCCGCGGCTCCCGCCCTGGCTCGAGGCCGGGCTGCGCGGGCTCTGCCTCGACCTGCACATGACTGACCGCGAGATCGCCGTCGGTCGCATCGAGAGCCCGAACGCGGCGCCAGCCGACTCGACCGTCCTTGCGGAAATGAGGGCTGCATTAGGCCCGGGCGCAGGCGGATCGTTCATGGAGCTGCCGCCATCGGTCGGACAGGTGGAAGACACGGGATTCAGCCGCTCGCTCGGGTCGCGCACCCTGTTGCCAATGGTCGACCTGCTCGCGCGCGACGCCGCGTCCGCGCGCGACCAGCGGCGGCTCTGGGAGAAGCAGTGCTACGCGTTCGTGCACTGGGGCCTCTACGGCGACCTCGGGAAGAACCAGCGCGCCTTCCTGCGGTTGGTCGGCCGCTCGCTCGTCGGCCCGGTGGACGCCGCGGCCTTCCGGGACGCGGTCGGCCAGGACCCCGAGGCCATGCTCCTCGCCCTGCGCACGCACATCGAGTTCACCCGCGCCAAGGTCGCGGGGATGCGCGTGAACCAGGGCGACACCATCCCGTGGCCCGCGCCGGTCGCGGTGCGTCCCGCCACCGAGGGGGAGATCGGCCGGATCAAGTCCACCGTCCTCGCGGCCGCCGGCCACGACGCCGAGGCCCGCGCCGCGGCGATCGACGCCTACCGGCGCGGCGCGCGCGAGCCCGACCTGCTCGCGGCGCTCGGGCGCGCCGAGCTGGCCGTCGGCGAGACCGACCGCGCCCGCCGCTTCCTCGAGGCCGCCTTCACCGGCGGCACGACGGACCCGCGGGCCGACGTCGCGCTCGCGCGCCTGCGCCTCGCCGAGCAGCGCGCCAAGGCCGGCGGCGCGGAGGCGCGCCTCGCCCCGGCCGCGCTCGCCGCCGTGCTCGAGCCCCTCTTCGCCGCGCGTCGGCAGCCGCCGCCGCTGGCCGACACCTACCGCCTCGTCGCCGAGGCCTGGGCCGCCAGCGCCACGCCCCCCGAGGCCGCGCACCTCGCCGTGCTCGACGAGGGCCTGCGCCTGTTCCCGTCCGACGAGACGCTCCGCGCCGCCCGCGCCCGCTGGCCGGCGACGGCGGCGAAGTAGGCGATCGCCCGCGCACGCCGACCGCAGACCGCCGATGTAGGGCGGTCCCGCGGCCGCGGGACGAGCCCGCCGCGAACGTTGCTTCAGGATGCGTTCCTGACATCGCGGGCGGACGACGGCGGGGTCGGGAGACCCCGCCCTACAACGCGGCGAGCCGCGATGGTCGCCTCTCCTCTTCCCGGTTGCCGCACCGCGGGGCGCGCCTACGGTCGCGCGATGCCCCGTCTCCTCCGCCTCGCGCCGGTCCTGGCGCTGCTCGTCGTCGGCCTGTCCGCGCAGACCGGCTACCGCGTCCCCGATCCCGCCCTCGTCGCCGTCGTCGACGCCCCGCTCCTCCCCGAACTCTCGCGCAGCCCGGCGCGCGACCTCGTGCTGCTGCTCGAGCGCGCGCCGCTGCCGACGATCGCCGAGCTGGCGGCGCCCGAGGTGCGGCTGGCCGGCCTGCGCTTCAACCCCGAGCGCCTCGCGTCGAACCGCGCCGCGACCTCCACCGGACTCGTCCTCAAGTCCCTCGCCGACGGCGCCGAGCGCCGCGTGACCGGCCTGCCCGCCGGCGCGCGGCTGGCCAACGTGGCCTGGTCGCCCGACGGACGGCACATCGCGCTCGCCGTCTTCACCGGGGCGCGTCCGGCGACGCCGTGGGTCGTGGACACCGCCACCGCCGCGGCCCGCGAGCTGGCCCCCCTCGGCCTCAACGGCGTGCTCGGCTCCGCGCTCGCGTGGATCGGCGCCGACGCGCTGCTCGTCCGGGCCGTGCCCGCCGACCGCGGGCCGGCGCCGGAGCGCAGCGCCGAGTCGCTCGCGCCGGTCGTCCAGCAGACCCGCGGCGAGCGGACCGCGGTGCGCACGTTCCAGGACCTCCTGCGCGACGCGGCGGACGAGGCGGCGTTCGAGCACTACGCCACGGCGGAGCTCGTCCGCCTCGGGCTCGACGGCAGCCGGACGCCGCTCGGGGTGCGCGGCATCTTCAGCGCCGACCCGTCGCCGGACGGACGCTACCTCGCCGTCACCTCGATCGTCCGCCCCTACTCGTACCTCGTCCCGCTCAACCGCTTCCCGCAGCGCCTCGAGGTCCTCGACCGCGACGGCCGCCGCGTGCGCGTGCTGGCCGAGCTGCCGCTGGCGGACAGCCTCTCGCCCGCCTTCGATTCCGTGCGTCCCGGTCCGCGCCGCCTCGCCTGGCGCGCGGACGCCCCCGCCACGCTCACCTGGGTGGAGGCGCTCGACGGCGGCGACGCCGCCAAGCCCGCGGAGGTGCGCGACCAGCTCCGGCTGCTCGCCGCGCCGTTCGCCGGCGACCCGGTGGCCGGCCCGACCTTCGGCTACCGCGTGCGCGGCCTCGCCTGGGGCGACGCGCACCGCGCGCTCGCGACGGAGGGCTGGACGAAGACGCGGCGCACGCGCACCTGGAGCTTCGATCCCGCGCGTCCCGACGCGGCGCCCACGCTCGTGTTCGACCGGTCCTCCGAGGACCGCTACGCCGACCCCGGCGACCCGGTGATGCGTCCCGGTCCGTTCGGCGAGCCGGTCCTCCACTTCGCGCCGGACGGCGCGATCTTCCTCCGCGGCGCGGGCGCGTCGCCCGAGGGCGACCGGCCGTTCCTCGACCGCTTCGACCTCGCGGCGAAGCGGGCCACGCGCGTCTGGCAGTCGGCGGCGCCGCACTTCGAGGAGTTCGTCGCGTTCCTCGACGACGCCGGGACGCGCGCGCTCACCCGCCGCGAGGCGCCGACCGAGCCGCCCAACTTCCACGTGCGCGACCTCGCGGCCGGCACCTCGGCCCCGTTCACCGCCTTCCCCAATCCCTACCCGCAGTTCGCGGACGTGCGGAAGGAGATCATCCAGTACCGCCGCGCCGACGGCGTGCTGCTGTCCGGCACGCTCTACCTCCCGCCCGGCTGGACGCCCGACCGCGGCCCGCTGCCCACGCTGCTCTGGGCCTACCCGCAGGAGTTCAAGAGCGCGGACGCGGCGGGGCAGCTGCGGGATTCGCCCCACCGCTTCACCCGCGTGAGCCCCAACGGCCCCCTCCCCTTCCTGCTCCTCGGCTACGCCGTGCTCGACGACCCGGCCATGCCGATCGTCGGCGAGGGCGACAAGGAGCCCAACGACTCGTTCGTCGCGCAGCTCGTCGCCAGCGCGCAGGCCGCGGTGGACGAGCTGGTGCGGCGCGGCGTGACGGACCGCGACCGCGTCGCGGTCGGCGGCCACAGCTACGGCGCGTTCATGACCGCGAACCTGCTGGCGCACTCGACGATCTTCCGCGCCGGCATCGCGCGCAGCGGCGCCTACAACCGCACGCTCACGCCGTTCGGCTTCCAGGCGGAGGAGCGCAACTTCTGGCAGGCGCCGGAGACCTACGCGGCGATGTCGCCGTTCAACCACGCCGAGAAGATCAAGGACGCGCTCCTGCTCGTGCACGGCCAGGCCGACGAGAACTCCGGCACCTTCCCGCTGCAGAGCGAGCGGCTCTACCAGGCCGTGTCCGGCCTCGGCGGCAACGCGCGCTATGTCCAGCTGCCCGTCGAGGGCCACGGCTACCGTGCGCGCGAGTCCCTGCTGCACCTCTGGTGGGAGCAGGCGGCCTGGCTCGACCAGTGGGTGAAGCGCCCGGCCACGCGCGACCGCGCGCCGGCCAAGTGAGCCCGGGCGCGGACCCGCGATGAGCCCGACAGCGCTCGCCCTCATCCTCGTCGCCGCGGTCCTCCACGCCACGTGGAACCTGGCCGCGAAGCGCTCGGGGGGCGGGCTGGCGTTCGTCTGGCTGACCGGCCTCTGCTCGTTCGTCTTCTACGTCCCCGCCCTCGCCGCCTACGCCGCCTGGAAGCCGCTGCCGGCGCCGGACGCGACCTGGCTCGTGATGCTCGGGAGCGGGCTGCTCAAGACCGGCTACGCGCTGCTCCTCCAGCTCGGCTACCGGCACGGCGACTTCTCGCTCGTGTACCCGCTGGCCCGCGGCACCGGCCCGCTGCTCGCGACCGCGGCGGCGATCGCGGTGTTCGGCGAGCGGCCCTCCCCGCTCGCGCTCGCCGGCGGCGGGCTGGTCGTCGCCAGCGTGTTCTTCCTCACCGGCGGCGGCCGCGCCACGCCCGCGACCGTGCGCAGCGCGCGCGGGCTGGCCTACGGGTTCCTCTGCGGCTGCTGCATCGCCGGCTACACCGTCTGGGACCAGCGCGCGGTCGCGCAGCTCGGCCTGCCCCCGCCGCTCTACGACGCCGGCACGCAGGCCGTGATGTGCCTCGTGCTCGCGCCGTTCGCGCTGCGCCGTCGGCCCGAGGTCGCGTCGGCCTGGCGCGGCTCGCGCCCCGAGGTCCTGACCGTCGCCCTGCTCGGGCCGGCGGCCTACGTGCTCGTGCTCTTCGCCATGACGACCACTCCGGTCAGCCTCGTGGCGCCGGCGCGCGAGGTCAGCATCCTCTTCGGCACCTTTCTCGGCGCGAAGGTGCTGGGCGAAGCCGACGCCGGGCGGCGCCTCCTCGCGGCCGGCGGCATGGTCGCGGGCGTGATTGCTCTGGCGCTGGGGTGAGCCCGGGATAATTTTCCGCCGTGCGCCGTTCCCGGGAACTCGTCGTGCTGCTCGTGGTCTTCGCGGCCCTCGCGATCTTCGTGCTCTGGTACGTCGGCCAGCGCCGCGCGGAGAACCGCGCCCGCGGCCAGGTCGGGCCGCGCGAGCTCGGGCCGTTCACCACCGCGCCCGCGGCGCCGCCGGTGGACCTGACGAAGGCCGACGGCAAGACGGTGGACTTCTCCAGCGGACGGCCGGTGGTGAAGGATTCGCCCGAGGACCGCGCCGCCCTCGAGCGCGGCCTGCGCGAGATCGAGGAGGCGCGGAAGGGCGTGACCTTCGAGGCCGCACCCAAGGACAAGCCGAAGGACGAGCCGAAGCGGCCGTAGGCGGCGGCGCGCGGGTCGGGAGGATTCACGGTGCTCGAGGCCTCGACCGGCGATCCGGCGTTTTCTGGCCACGGATTGAGCGGGTGATTTTCGGAGGAGGCGGATCGGAGCCTTCCGTCCGACCGTGGAGAAAGGACAACCGCCCGCGCCTGCCCGTTCGCCTGCCCGACCGGGGCGCACGTCGAAGGGCGAACCTTGCCCGCCCCTGGAGCCGGGACGCCCTCGTCCCGGTCCGCGGGCGTCCCGGTCATCGCCCGCGACGCGCCGGGGGCGGCGCATCCCCGCCCAGCGAAGCCGGCGAACCCTCCGAGCGAACGGATCGAGCGGGCGCCGGACCAGCGTCACCGCCCGACCACGGACGGCGCTTGCCTCGCTCCGGCGGGCGCCCGACCCTCCGCCCATGCTGCGCGGGCAGTTCGAGCTTCCGATC
>CAYWTK010000024.1:0-34152 GCA_964460895.1 uncultured Opitutaceae bacterium | reverse complement strand
GTCCCAGAAGCGCTCCGAGATGCCGTCCAGCTCGCGCTGGGCGACCTCGTGGCTCGTGCCGGGGAAGAGGCGGCCGAAGGCGCGCACCATCGAGATCTGCAGCTGCCCGGGGCGGTCGATGCCGCCCAGCGGCAGCGGGCGCCAGAACTGCACGGGGTCGACGAATTCGAAGGACGGCGGCAGCACGCCGACCACGGTGTGCGCGACCTCGTCGATCCGCACGACGGCGCCGAGGGCGTTCTCGTCGCCCTGGAAGAGCGACTGCCAGGCGGAGTGGCTCAGCACGGCGACCGGCGTGGCGCCGGCCTTCACGTCGTCCGCCTCGATCAGGCGTCCGCGCCAGGCCGTGACGCCGAGCAGGGGGAAGAAGCCGCTCGTCACGCGCGCGGTCGGCGCGCGCCGCGCGCCGCCACCGCCGCCGCCGAGCTGGACCGTGGCCGGGGAGCTGCTGTAGCCGGCGAGGGCGCGGAATGATTTCGGCTGGCCCTCGATCCAAGCGCCGAGGTCCTTGTCGACCACCAGCTGGCCGCCGCCGGGGGCGGGCGCGGCCGCATCGCGCGGCGGCTTGCGCAGGAGGACGAGCTCGCCCGGCGCGGGGTAGGGCAGCGGCTTGAGCAGCACGGCGTGGACGACGCCGAAGATGGCGGTGGCCGCGCCGAGGCCGAGGGCGAGGAGGACGATGACGAGGGCCGAGAAGGGCGCGTGCGCGCGGAGCCGTCGGACGGCGGAGGCGAGGAGTTCCATGGCGGGGTCCCCGGAGAAGCGGCGCCGGCGGCCCGTTTCGTCTGCCGGACCCGCGGAAACCCGCCTTGAACCGCGGCCCGGGCTCCCGCAACGTGCCCGTTTCCCCCGGCCATGCCCGCCCTCCTCAACCTCCTCGACGTGAGCCTCGCCTTCGGCGGGCCGGCCGTGCTCGACCACGTCAACTTCCAGATCGAGCCCGGCGAGCGCGTCTGCCTCGTCGGCCGCAACGGCGCGGGCAAGTCCACCCTGATGAAGGTCATCATGGGCGAGATGAAGCCCGACAGCGGCGACGTGTTCCGTCCCGCCGGGGCGCTCTACGCCCGGCTGGCGCAGGAGGTGCCGCTGGACCAGGAGGGCTCCGTCCACGACCTCGTGGCGGGCGGCCTGCGGCCCAACGACGACCACCACGAGGAGGACTGGCAGCGCGACGTGCGGGTCGAGGACCTCATCCAGCAGGTGGGCGTGGACCCGGCGCAGCAGTTCCGCACCCTCTCGGGCGGCCTGAAGCGCCGCGTGCTCCTCGCCCGCGCCCTCGCCGGGCAGCCGGATCTGCTCCTGCTCGACGAGCCGACCAACCACCTCGACCTGGAGTCCATCCTCTGGCTGGAGGAGCTGCTGCTGGAGGTGAAGCCCACGCTCTTCTTCGTCACGCACGACCGCGCCTTCCTGCGGCGCGTCGCCACGCGCATCGTGGAGCTCGACCGCGGCCGACTCGCCGGCTGGGCCTGCGACTACGACACCTACCTCGTGCGCAAGCAGGAGGTGCTGGAGGCGGAGGAGAAGCAGCGCGCGGCCTTCGACAAGAAGCTGGCGCAGGAGGAGGAGTGGATCCGCCGCGGCGTGAAGGCCCAGCGCTCCCGCGCCACCGCGCGCATCCACGCCCTCCAGGCCATGCGCGCCGAGGCCCGCGCCCGCCGCGAGCGCGTCGGCACCGCCACGCTCAAGCTGGCCGAGGCCGAGCGCAGCGGCCAGAAGGTGGTCGAGGCGGAGAACGTCACCCACACCTGGCCGGACGGGCGCACCGTGCTCCGCGACTTCTCCATCACCATCAACCGCGGGGAGAAGATCGGCATCCTCGGCCCCAACGGCGCGGGCAAGACGACGCTCATCAAGCTCCTGCTCGGCCAGCTCGGGCCCTCCGCGGGGACGATCCGCCACGGCACGAACCTCGAGGTCGTGTACTTCGACCAGATGCGGGCGCAGATCGACGACGCGAAGACCGTGGCCGACAACATCGCCAACGGGAACCCGACGGTGACGATCGAGGGCCGCACGCGGAACGTCATCAGCTACCTGCAGGACTTCCTCTTCGAGCCGACCCGCGCCCGCACGCCGGCGCGCGTGCTCTCCGGCGGCGAGCGCAACCGCCTCCTGCTGGCCAAGCTCTTCACCCAGCCGGCCAACGTGCTCGTGCTCGACGAGCCGACCAACGACCTCGACGCCGAGACGCTCGACCTGCTGGAGGACCTGCTGGTGGAGTTCCAGGGCACGCTCCTCCTCGTGAGCCACGACCGCGAGTTCCTCGACGAGGTCGTGACGAGCACGCTGGTCTTCGAGGGCGACGGCCGCATCGGCGACTACGTCGGCGGCTACTCCGACTGGCAGGCCGAGGTGAAGAAGCGCGGCGCGCGGGGACGCGCGGCGCCCGCCGCGCCGACGGCGGCGGAGCGTTCCGAGGCCAAGTCGGCCCAGCCGCCGGCCGCCGCGCCGCGCAAGCTCTCGAACAAGGAGCGCACGGAGCTCGAGGCCCTGCCGGCGCGGATCGAGGCGCTCGAGCGCGAGCAGGCCGACCTCACGGCCAAGCTCGCCGACCCCGCGTTCTACAAGGCCGCCGGCGCGCGTTTCGCGGAGGTCCGGGCCCGACTCGAGACCGTCGAGCACGAGCACGCCGCCGCCTTCGCCCGCTGGGAAGAGCTGGAGGCGCGGAAGGGCTGAGCCCGACGCGGGCAGCCAGACCCGGCCGCGGGTCGGGCGGATTCACCGGACGGTGACTCGGCCGGCGGACGCGGCGGGAGCGTCGCGTTTCCCTTTCGGGACGGACGGACGCGGCGAGGGCGCCGCATCTCCAGGTCCGGCAGGGCGGGCGCCGTGTCCCCGAAGTCGCGGGCGATTCCTGGAGCCGGGGCGCCTCCGCCCCGTTCCCTCCAACTCTGCCCGCCATCCGACGACCGCGCTCCGCTTACCGGCGTGCCGTCGCGCCCGGCCGTTTGCTTGGCCACGGATTGGGCGGATGGGAGCGGATGACTCGGATTCGACTCAGCCGAGCCCATCCGCTTCAGCCGTGGCCAGAGAAAGGCGGGTTCGCCGGCGGCAGCCTCGGATTGCCGCCAGGCTTTCGAGCCGGTGAAATGCCCGTCGCCGGCCCGTGGCTTCGGTGGTCCTTCGACTCCGCTCAGGACTTTCCCGCGGGGCCGGGCGCCGGCCGTGCCTGTTCGGGGAAGCGTCGGAGCAATTCCTCGAGGGGCGGGACGCCGAAGCGCCGGCGTTCCTCGTCGGTGACCGTGCGGTCCACCGGCACGAGTTCCTCCCGGCCGGTCTCTTGGTTGATCAGGCGATTGGTGCCGTAGCGCTGCGTGCCGGAGGTGAACGTCAGGTAACGGTCGATCGCCGCGGCGGTCAGGTAGGCCGCGCCTGCGACGCCCGCGTCCATGGCCGCGCGGAACAGGTGGTGGGCGAAGAGGTAGTTCTCGGGGTTCGTGCTCACGAGCCGGCCGTCGCACACGGTGAGCCCCGTGTGCTGCAGGACGAGGGCCGCATGGAACTTGTCGCGGGGCGTCAGCCGCTCCGCCTGCGCGAGGAGGCGGAGGACCTCGGCGCGGCGGGCGTCGTCGCTGCTCGTGTCCTCCTGGCCGGCGCGCACCGCCTGGTCCTGGCGGGCGAGTTCCCGCAGGCGGGCGTCGTCGGCGCGGGCGACGCCGGGGAGGGAGAGGAGGAGCAGGATGGCGAGGATTCTCATGGGTACGAAGGCGGGCATCGATGTCCACCGCCCGGGCATCGCGCAAGCGTGGCCGAAACCAATTGCGGTTCCCTTTGGCTCTCTTGTAGGGGCGTGGCTTGTCCACGCCCGCGCGGGCGGACACAAGGTCCGCCGCTACAGTGCCGATCCGAGCCGTGAATGGTATGACACCGGACCGACGAAAAAGCCCCGGCGGTCGGCCGGGGCTCGGGGAGAGGCTGCCGTTTCGCGCCGGCCGCTCAGGCCTTCGGCGCGGGCAGCTTGAATTCGGCGAGGAGCGCCTTGACCTTGCCCGCGATGTCGGCGGACGGGTCGAGCGGGTTGAGGCCGGTGTGGCGTACGGTGCCGTCGGGAGCGATGATGGCGACGAAGGGGATGCCCTGCACGCCGTAGTCGGGATTGAAGACGTTCTCCGCGGAGAAGGCCACGTCCCAAGTCATGTTCTTCGCCTTCATGAATTCGGGCATGAGGCCGTACTCCTTCTGGGCGTCGCCCTCCGTGTTGACCGGGCCGCCGGGCAGGCCGTGGACCTGGCCCTGGAGGCTGGTGACGCCGAGGATGACGACGGGCGAGCCCTTGAAGAGCTCGACCTCGGCGCGGACCTTGGGGAAGGAGCGGATGCACGGGCCGCACCACGTGGCCCAGAAGTCCACCACGACCACGTTGCCCTTGAGGTCGGAGAGCTTCTTGAGGCCGGCGCGGGTGGACCAGTCGAAGTTGATCTCGGGCGCCGGGCCGCCGACCAGCTTGGCGAGCTTGGCGTCGGCCTCGGCCTGGCGGTCGAGGGCGGTGAGGATCTCGTCCACCGCGGCGGGCGCGCGCGTGTTGGGGTAGTCGGCCTTGACCGCGGCGAGCAGCTCGCGGCCCTTGGCGACGTCCTCGAGGATCTCGACGTAGAGCATGGCGCGCATCAGCGCGATGCGGGCGCCGTCCTCGTTCTTCTCGGGGTACTTCTGGAGCAGCACGTCGAAGGCCGCGATCTCGTCGGCCAGCGCGGCGGCGCCGCCCTGTCCGGACTGGAGCTTCTGGCCGATCTTGTCCACGAGGGCCTTCAGGTCCTGGAGGGCGGGGGAGGCGGGCGCCTCCGCGGGCTGCTGGGCGGCGGCGGGGAGGAGCGCGAGGAAGCCGAGCGCGAGCGCGGCGAGGAGGGCGGGGAACTTCTTCATGGTGGAGAGGAGCCGGGCAGATTTCGTGCCAGCGGCGCGGGAGGTGCGAGGGTGGGGCTCGGCCGAGCCCGGTGGCAAGGCCGCAGGCGGCCGGGGGCGGCGAAAAAAAGCCCCGGCCGCGGGGCCGGGGCTCGGAAACCGGGGGCGAGGACCGCCGCGGCGGCTCAGGCCTTCGGCACGGTCAGGTTGAACTCCTTGAGGAGGGCCGTGACCTTGCCCACCACGTCGGCCTTCGGGTCGTGGGGATTCATGCCGTTGTGGCGGACGGTGCCGTCGGGCGCGATGATGGCGAGGTGCGGGATGCCGCGCACGCCGTAGTCCTCGTTGAACACGTTCTGGGTCGAGAAGACGACGGGCCAGGTCATGTCCTTCTTCTTCATGAACTCGGCGGTGAGCTCGTACTCGCGCGCCGGGTTGTCCTTCACGTCGATCGGGCGCGACTCGATGCCGTGCACGCGGCCCTGGAGGCTGGTGACGCCGAGGACGACGACGGGCGAACCGGCGAAGTGCGCGACCTCCTCGCGGATCTTGGGGAAGGCCGCGATGCACGGGCCGCACCACGTGGCCCAGAAGTCGAGGACGACGACCTTCCCCTTGAGGTCGGCGAGGCTCTTGATCGCCGGGTCGGAGGACCAGGTGATCTCGAGCTGCGGGGCCGGGGCGCCGAGGAGGGCGGCCATCTTCGCGGCGCGGGCCTCGGCGTCGGCCTTGGCCTTCGCCTTCGCCTCCGGCGTCAGGCTCTGGAGCGTGCGCGCCGCCTGGGTGGAGGCGCGGGTGCCGGGGTACTTCTGCTGGACCGTCGCGAGGTGGATCTTGGCGGTCTCCTCGTCGCCGAGGACCTGGAGGTAGAGCTGGGCCTTCATCATCGCCACCTGCGCGGTCGCGTCGGTGATCTCGGGGTACTTGGCGAGCAGCGCGTCGAACGCGGCCAGCTCGGGCGCGAGGTCTTCGGCGGTCGGCTTGCCGGCGCGCATCTTCGCCTGCACTTGGGCGACGATGGCCTGCATTTCCTGCGTGACGGGGGGCGGAGTCGGGGCGGCGTCCTGCGCGAGGGCGGAGGCGGCGGGGAGGGCGCCGAGCGCGAGCGCGGCGAGGAGGGGGCGGAGGGATTTCATGGGGAATCGATCGGACGGAGCGAAGCGGACTCGCCGCTCCGCGGCAAAAGCAAAACCGCGGGTCCGCGTGGGCGGAACGGACTACGGCGCGCGCCGGGTTCGCGCCCGCGGCGACGCGGGCCCTGGAGCCGGGGCGCCCTCGCCCCGGTCGGACGCTGGACGCGGCGAGGGCGCCGCATCCCCAGGCTTGGTCACGGCCGGACGCGGCGAGGGCGCTGCATCCCCAGACTTGGTAACGGCCGGACGCGGCGAGGGCGCCGCATCTCCACGGCTGGGCGGCGCGGGCGGCGGGTCGACGAGGTCCATGATGCGGCGCAGCACGTCGACGATGAGGAGATCCTGGCCGTCGAGCCGCGCGGTGAGCCGGGCCTCGAGGGCGCGGAGTTCCGCGGCGAGCCCGCGCGAGCGGGAGGAGAGCAGGTCGCGCATCTCGACGAAGGCGCGCACGACGAAGACGGACATCCGGACCGCCTGCGGGCTGTGGAGGACGTTCGCGGCCATGACCGCACCGTTTTCGGTGAAGGCGAAGGGGAGCGACTTGGAGAATTTCAGCTCCGCGAGGTGGTCGCGATTTGCGACCACCTCCTTCCTTTCCCCTGGTGTTAGGCGAATTGCGAAATCCCGGGGAAACCGCCGACGGTTGCGTTTCACCTGTTCGTTGAGGCGCTTGGTCGAGACCCCGTAGAGCGCGGCGAGGTCGGCATCGAGGACCACCCGCTGGCCGCGGATCGTGAGGATGCGGGAGCGGAGGTCGTCCGTCGGCGAGCCGATGGCGGAGGAGGCGGAGTCAGGGATGCGGCCGGTGGCGGCGACGACAACGCCGGCGGTCTCCGCGCGCGACGCGTGAAACCACCGGATCCGCGGTGCGCGCCGGGGCGCGGGTCCGCGGCGGCCAGAAAAAGAACCCCGGCCGTCGGGCCGGGGTTCGGAATTCAGGGAGCGACCGGAGACGGTCTTCCGCTCACTTCTTCGCGGCGCGGGCCTCCGCGATCGCGGCCTGGGCGGCGGCGAGGCGGGCGACCGGCACGCGGTAGGGCGAGCAGGAGACGTAGGTCAGGCCGAGCTTGTGGCAGAACTTGACCGAGTCCGGGTCGCCGCCGTGCTCGCCGCAGATGCCGAGCTTGAGGTCGGGGCGGGTGGCGCGGCCCTTCTCGATCGCGATCCTCATGAGCTGGCCGACGCCGGTCTGGTCGACCGAGGCGAACGGGTTCTTCTTGAAGATCTCGGCCTCCTGGTAGGCGCCGAGGAAGGAGCCCGAGTCGTCGCGCGACATGCCGAGGCAGGTCTGCGTGAGGTCGTTCGTGCCGAAGCTGAAGAACTCGGCCGTCTGCGCGATCTCGTCGGCGGTGAGCGCGCCGCGCGGGACCTCGATCATCGTGCCGACGGAGTACTCCACCTTCGTCTTCTGCTCGGCGAAGACCTTGGCGGCGACCTCGTGGACGAGGGCGACCTGCAGATCGAGCTCCTTCTTGAACCCGACGAGCGGGATCATGATCTCGGGCTTGGCCTTGATGCCGTCCTTCTTGGCCTTCACGGCCGCCTCGAGCACGGCGCGGGCCTGCATGGCGGTGATCTCGGGGTACTTGATGCCGAGGCGGCAGCCGCGGAAGCCGAGCATCGGGTTGAACTCGTGGAGCTCGTGCACGCGGTGCTCGATCTTCTCGACCGGGATGCCGAGCTTGCGGGCGAGGTCGGCCTGCTGCTCCTTGGTGTGCGGCAGGAACTCGTGGAGCGGCGGGTCGAGGAAGCGGATCGTCGCCGGGTAGCCCTTGAGGGCCTTGAAGATCCCGTAGAAGTCCTCGCGCTGGTAGGGCAGGAGCTTGGCCAGCGCGGCCTCGCGGCCGGCGAGCGTGTCGGCGAGGATCATCTCGCGCATCGCGTCGATGCGGTCGCCCTCGAAGAACATGTGCTCCGTGCGCGTGAGGCCGATGCCGACGGCGCCGAAGGCGACCGCGATGCGGGTCTGCTCGGGCGTGTCGGCGTTGGTGCGGACGGACAGGCGGGTGGCCTGCGCGCACCACTTCATCAGCTGCACGTAGTTCCGGAACTTCTCGGTCTTCTGCGCGGCGGCGTCGCCGTTGACGAGCCCGGCGATGATCTCGGACGGGGCCGTCTTGATCTGGCCGGCGTACACCGTGCCGGACGTGCCGTCGATGGAGAGGTAGTCGCCCTCCTTGAACACCTGGCCCGCGATGGTCGCGGTCTTGGTGTCGTAGTTGATGTTCACGGCGGCGGCGCCGCAGACGCAGACCTTGCCCATCTGGCGGGCGACGAGGGCGGCGTGCGAGGAGACGCCGCCGCGGGCGGTGAGGATGCCCTCGGCCGCGATCATGCCGCGGAGGTCCTCGGGCGAGGTCTCGACGCGGACGAGGAGGACCTTGTCGCCCTTCTCGGCGGCGACCACGGCGCGGTCGGCGTTGAAGTAGACGCGGCCCGTGGCGGCGCCGGGGCCGGCGGGCAGGCCGGTGGCGATGACGGCGGCCTTCTTCACCTCGGCGGTGTCGAAGATCGGCGCGAGGAGCTGCTCGAGCTGGTCGGCCGGGTTGCGGAGGACCGCGGTCTGCCAGTCGATGAGCTTCTCCTTCACCATGTCGGCGGCGAACTTGAGCGCGGCGGCGGCGGTGCGCTTGCCGTTGCGCGTCTGGAGCATGAACAGCTTGCCCTCCTGGATGGTGAACTCGACGTCCTGCACGTCCTTGAAGTGCTTCTCGAGCGTCTGGCGGACCTTGAGCAGCTGGGCGTAGGCCGCGGGGAGGTGGTCCTTGAGCTGGGCCACCGGCTCGGGCGTGCGGACGCCGGCGACGACGTCCTCGCCCTGGGCGTTGATGAGGAACTCGCCGTAGAACTCGTTGACGCCGTTGGCCGGGTTGCGCGTGAACGCGACGCCGGAGCCGGAGTTCTCGCCGGTGTTGCCGAACACCATCGCCTGCACGTTGACCGCGGTGCCCCACTCGGTCGGGATGTTGTACTTGCGGCGGTAGACGATGGCGCGGTCGTTCATCCACGAGCCGAAGACCGCGCCCGCGGCGCCGCGGAGCTGGTCCCACGGGCTGTGCGGGAACTGCCTGCCGGTGCGCTCGGCGACGAGGGCCTTGAAGCGCTTGACCAGCTCCTGCTGGTCCTCGGCGGTGAGCTTCGAGTCCTCGACGTCGGCGTGGTACTTCTCGTGCTTGAAGGCGTGGATGACCGTCTCGAACGGTTCGTGGTCCTCGTCGGGGCGCTTCTGCACGCCGAGCACGACGTCGCCGTACATCTGGATGAAGCGGCGGTAGCAGTCCCACGCGAAGCGCGGGTTGTTGGTCGCCTTCTCCAGCGCGAGGACGGTCTGGTCGTTGAGGCCGAGGTTGAGGATCGTGTCCATCATGCCCGGCATCGAGTCGCGGGCGCCGGAGCGGACGGCGACGAGCAGCGGCATGCCCTCGGTGGCGCCGAACTTCGTGCCCATGATGCGCTCCATGTTGGCCACGCCGGCCTCCATCTGCGCCTGGAGCTCCTTCGGGTAGGTCTTCTTGTGCGCGTAGAAGTACGTGCAGACCTCGGTGGTGACGGTGAAGCCCGGGGGCACGGGGAGCCCGATGCGGGTCATCTCGGCGAGGTTGGCGCCCTTGCCGCCGAGCAGCGCCTTCATCGAGCCGTCGCCGTCGGCCTTGCCGGCGCCCCACGTGTACACGTACTTGGGGCCCTTGGCGGATTTCGGGGCCGCGCGCTTGGCGGCGGGTTTCTTGGAGGCCGCCTTCTGGGCGGGCTTCTTGGCGGAGGATTTCTTGGCCATGTTGGGTTGAAACTGAGGGTGATAACGAACCGCGGACAGAGGGCGTCATCGCACTCCGTCCACCCCGGCGTGTCAACGGCGCTCCCTTGGCAAATGCGTATCATTTCTTGCCGGCGGCCGCCTCCCGGCCGCCCCCGGACCGGAGCCAACCTGGAAAGGCCCGAAGGATCCGAGATAGGCCCCCTGCCTGCCGCCCACCCGGCCTCCCCCGGGGGGCCGTTCCCCGCTCCCGCCGCCGCTGGGTAGCCTCTCCGAGGACGGGTGCCGGGCCGTTCCCGCGGTCCGGCTGCGGCCGCATCGGCGCCTTTCCTGCACCGATTCCGCGGGAGGTGGCTCGGTCAAGCCCACGACCCCCGCGTCGGCTCGGGCTCAAGGGGCCCGGGGCGCCGTCGTTCGGTCAGCGCCCTCCGGGCCCGGGCGTGATCCGTGGCTTCCCTGCAACCGCGGCCGATGCCGTCCGGCGGCTTTCGGCTCAGAGGAAGAGCAGCAGCTGCGCGAGCACGATCTTCCCGACGAGCGCGAGGGGATAGACCGTCGCGTAGGCCGTGTGCAGGCCCGCGACGTCGGTCCGCTCCGCCGCCAGGCTGAGGGCGGCGGGCTGGGTCTGGAAGCCGCACATGACGCCGAGGACGGTCGGCAGCGCCCGGCGTCCGGCCAGCCGGAGCGCCGCCAGGAGAATGGCGTGGGCGCCGAGCACCGCGGCCACGGAGACGAGGAGGAGGCGCAGGCCGTCGGCCTGCAGCAGGGCCACGAGCCCGCCGCCCGCCTTCACGCCCACGCAGGCGAGGAAGAGGAGCATGCCGAGGTGACGCAGGGTGACGTTCGCCCCGTACGTCAGCTGCCAGATGAAGGGTCCGGTCCGGCCGAGGCGCCCGAGGACGAGGGCCGCCACCAGCGCGCCGCCGGCCGCGCCGAGGCGCAGCGGCTGGTCGAGCCCGGGCACCGGCAGCGGCACCTGCCCGAGGGCCAGACCGGCCACGATGCCGAGCGCGAAGCTCAGGTAGCCCATCTCGCTCGCCGTCGTCAGGGAATCGCCGAAGAGCCGCGCCAGCTCCGCCTGCCGGGCGCGGGTGGAGACCACGCGCACCCGGTCGCCGAGCTGCAGCTGCGTGGCGCCGGTCACCGGCAGGTCCACGTCGCCGCGCCGCACCCGGCTGACGACGCCGCCCGCGGCCTCGACCCCGACCTCGGCGAGGGGGCGGCCGACGATCTCGGGATTGGACACGAGGAAGCGCTTGATCTCGTAGCCCGCGCGGTCCTCGTGCAGCGCCGTCGTGCTCTCGCGCCCCAGCTCCGCCGCGGCCGCGGTCAGGCGCCGGCGGGTGCCCACGGCGACGACAAGGGCGCCGGCCGGCAGCGGGGTGGACGGCGTGATCAGCTCGACGGAGCCGTCCGCCAGCCGCACCCGCGTCAGGACCACGCCGTGCGCGGCCATGACGGCGCCGGCCGAGGCGGCCTGCCCGACCTCGATCGTCATGGAGACGGGGCCCTCCACCACCTCGGCGGCGACGCGCGCCGCGCTGCCCGCGCGGGCGGTCAGCCACTGGATGAGGAGGAGCACGGCGAGGACCGCGAGCGGGTAACCGACGCCGTAGCCGAGGACGATTTGGTCCACGACGCCCGCCGGCCGTCCCGCGTGCGCCGCCGCCTCGGTGGCGGCGCCGAGCGCGAGCGTGTTGGTGAGCGAGCCGCAGAAGAGGCCCGCGGCCAGCTCGCGCGACACGATCCCGGCCTGCGCGAGCGCCCAGAAGCCCGCCGCCGCGGCGAGCAGCGCCGCCATCACGGCGCCGTTGAGCGGCAGGCCGTCGCGCTGCAGCGAGCGGAAGAAGCCCGCGGCCGCCTGCAGGCCGATGCAGTAGACGAAGAGGACGAGGCCCAGACCCTGGATCTCCTCGGGCAGGCGCAGGTCGGGCGACCAGGCGCCGAACGCGAGGCCGACGAACAGCACCGCGGACACCCCGAAGCGGAAGCCGCCGGGCAGCTTGAGGTCGCCCAGCAGGTACCCGAGGGCGATGACGAGGAACAGGCGCAGGAGCGCGGAGCCCTCGAGCCAGTGCAGCACGGTGTCGAGCGACGTCACGACCCCACGCTAGCGCCGCGCCGCGCCGCGAGGCGAGCCGTTCCCGCGGCATCGCGGGGTTGCGCAGGGCCGGCAAACCTGCATCCAGTGGCGCCGCTTGAAGTCGAACGAGCCCAGCCCCGATCCCTACGAGGAGGAGACCCTCGCGGCGGCCGGCGCGGAGGCGCCGGGCAAGCCCATGGGCTTCCTCGACCACCTCGAGGAGCTGCGCGGCACGCTCATCAAGTGCGCGGTGGTCTTCGCCGTCATGGTCGCGCTCATCGCCTACCACCTGCGGGAGTTCTCGTGGGTGATGAACTGGCCGATGGACTCCGTCCGCGTCGACTACCCGCAGGTGAAGGTGGACCTCGTGACGACCAGCCCGATGGCGGTCTTCAGCGTCATCATCAGCATGTGCGTGATGGGCGGCTTCGTGCTCTCGCTCCCGTTCTTCCTGTTCTTCCTCGGCCAGTTCGTCGCCCCGGCGCTGACGAAGCGGGAGTTGAAGGTCCTGCTGCCGACCGTGTTCGCCGCCCTCGTGCTCTTCCTCGCCGGCGCGGTCTTCAGCTACTTCTTCCTCGTGACGAGCACCATCCGGGTCTCGATCGAGCTCAACGAGCTGCTGGGCTTCACCAGCAACCCGTGGACGGCCGAGAAGTACTACAGCCTGCTCGTCTGGATGGTGCTCGGCGTCGGCGCGGCCTTCGAGTTCCCGCTCCTCATCGTGCTCGCGACCTACCTCGGCCTGATCGAGGTCGCCACGCTGAAGAAGTATCGCCGCCACGCGATCGTCGCGTGCTTCATCATCGCGGCCATCGTGACCCCGACGCCCGACCCCTTCACGCAGACGATCTTCGCCGTGCCGCTGATGGTGCTCTACGAGGCCGCGATCTGGGCCTCGGTCCTCGTCGGCCGCCGCCGCGCGGCGGCGTGAGTCCGGTCCGCCTGAGCTTCATCGTCGCGGAAGTCGGCCCCTCGGCCGCCCGGCCGCCCAAGTTCCGGTCGGTCGCTTGTGGCGCCCCGCTCCGTCGCGCCCCGACGATGCCCCCGGCCTCAGCCGCCCCCGCCGGCGCCCGGCCCCTCCCGTCCCTGCGCACTCCCAAGAGCCGTCCGTGCCCGCCTCCGTTAGTAACGCATTGCGTTACTACGGGGCTCGGGAAGCGGCATCAGCGGGCCTGGACGTGCGCCATGCCGCCGTCGACGCCGAGGACCTGGCCGGTGATCCAGCCCTGGGCGGGGTGGAGCAGCCAGGCGAGCGCGGCGGCGACCTCGTCGGGCTCGCCGATGCGGCCGAGCGGGTGGAGGGCGGTGGAGGCCTTGAGCGCGGCCTCGTTGGCCGTGAGCGCGGCGGCGAGGGGCGTGCGCACGAGGCCGGGCGCGACGCAGTTCACGCGCACGCCCTGCCGCGCGTAGCTGGCGGCGGCGGAGCGGGCCAGCGCCTCGACGCCGGCCTTGGCGGCGGCGATGGCCTCGTGCGAGACGAGGCCGCGCTGGGCGGCGACGGAGGAGACGAGGGCGATGGAGCCGGAACCCTGGCGGACCATCACGCGCGCGGCGGAGCGGACGAGGTTGAAGGCCGTGCCGAGGTTGAGCGCGACGGTGCGCGCGAACTCCTCGGGCGAGGTGAGGTGGGCGGGCTTGAGCAGGATGGAGCCGACGCAGTTGGCCGCGCCGTCGAGCCGCCCGTGGCGCTCGACCGCGAGCGCGACGGCCGCGTCCACGGCGGCCGGGTCGGTGGCGTCGAGGGGCAGCGTCGCGGCCCCGAGTTCGGCGCCGAGCGCGGCGAGGCGGTCGGCGTCGCGCGCGGCGAGGACGAGCCGGCAGCCCTCGGCGTGGAGGCGGCGGGCCAGCGCGGCGCCGATGCCGCCGGTGCCGCCGAGGAGGAGGATCGAACGCGAGGGGCCGGTCATGCCCGAGCTACGGCCCGGGGCGGCGGCCGGATGCGCGCGGGGCGCGGCCGCTCACTTGCGCGCCGGGCCCGCCACGCGCGCCATCACGCCCGGGTTGCGCTCGAGGTAGCGGGTGAGGGCCTCGATGGCCTGGAAGGTCTCGGGGCTGATGTGGTGCTCCATGCCCTCGACGTCGTCGTAGATCACCTTCTCGTCGGCCACGCCGATGACGCGGAGGAAGTCGGTGAGGAGCTGGTGCCGGTGCGCGATGCGGCGCGCGACCTCGAGCCCGGAGCTGGTGAGCACCATGCCGCGGTACTTCTCGTACTTGACGAAGCCCTCGGCGTCGAGGCGCTGGACCATCGCGGTCACGCTCGCCTGGGAGATGCGCAGCTCGGCCGCGATGTCCACGACGCGGGCGTAGCCCTTGCGCGAGATGAGCTGCTCGATCTTCTCGAGGTAGTCCTCGGCCGCGACCGTGGTGCGCGGGCGGGGCGGGGTGGGGGAGCCGGCCACGGGGCGGGCGCCGGCGCCGGCGGTCAGCGGCGGTTGTCCCGCTGGAAGCGGAACACCGTCTTGAGCATCTGCAGGGCCAGCCAGAAGACGCCGCTCATGCAGCCCGCGGCGAGGGTCGCCCACAGGCGGACCATCGTCGGGTCGTTCGACGGCACATGCGGCTGGAGCACGTAGTAGAAGAAGCTGAAGAACGCCGCGACGAGCACGAGGTCGACGACGAGACCGAGCGGTGAGAACTTTTTCTTCTCCGACGGGGACATGGTGGGCGGAGTCGAAGGAGCGGCCCGAGGCTTGTCGAATAGAATCTTCGACTGGCGCAGGGGGATGTCCACCTCGACGACGTCGCTGTCGGCGCCGAAGTGCAGCCGCGCGCCGGCGGCGGCGAAGGTGTGGAGCATGGCCTTGTTCTCGCGCCGGACCTGCGCGAACAGGCGCGGCAGGCCGCGGCGGCGGCCGGCCACGCGCAGGTGCTTGAGGAGGCAGGCGGCGAGGCCGCGGCGGCGGCGGGCGTCGTGGACGAGGAACGCGCACTCGGCCGACCGGCCGTCGGGCGCGTGCACGAGGCGGCCCATCGCCCAGAGCGGGCCCTCGCCGCCGTCGGAGCGCAGCTCGAACACCCCGAGCGGCAGCTCGCGCGCGGGGTCCACGTCGACCAGCCGCGCGGCGCGGTCGGGGGTCATGTCGTGGATGAGGTAGCCGTAGCGGGCGCGGATCGTCTCGGGCGAGAGGGTGGCGAACATGGCCGACACCGCGCCGGCGTCCGCGCGGCCGAGCGGACGCAGCCGGTAGTCGACGCCGTCGCGCAGCCGGACGCGGCGCGGGGGCAGGCTGGCGGGACTGGGCGCGGGATCGGGCACGGGACGGAGGTCGCTCTTCTAGGGGGTGAAACAGTTCCTATTGGCGCCGGTTCCGGGCGGAAAGAACATTGCGCGACCGGAACGCTTGGGTTTCATGCGCGGCGTGGCACCGTCGCAGGACAAGGCCCGGCAGAGCCGGGAGCTGGTGGAGCAGCTGAAGAAGTCGCAGATCTACCGCGATTACGAGAAGGCGTTCCGCGACACCACCGGCCTGCCGCTCACGCTGCGCCCGATCGAGACCTTCAACCTCCCGCACCACGGCGACCCCAAGGAGGCGCCGTTCTGCGCGCTGATGGCCGGCACGAACCAGACCTGCGCGGCCTGCCTCCAGCTCCAGCAAAAGGTCGAGGAGCAGGCGCAGCTTGAGCCGAAGACCCTCAAGTGCTTCGCCGGCCTCTGCGACGCGGCGGTGCCCGTGCGCGTGGGCGAGAACCTCGTCG
Source organism: uncultured Opitutaceae bacterium (assembly GCA_964460895.1). Lineage (GTDB taxonomy): Bacteria > Verrucomicrobiota > Verrucomicrobiia > Opitutales > Opitutaceae > Didemnitutus. The sequence goes on along the minus strand of CAYWTK010000024.1, from coordinate 18,638 downwards.
CCTTCCTCCAGACCGGCCAGGTCTTCATGCACCGGCCGAGCCAGCGCGAGTTCACCCGCGTGGCCAAGGACATCCTCAACTGGGGCGTGCAGGCCGACCTGAAGCGGCTCGAGGAGACCTATTTCCAGACGCGCGTGCTCGACAAGAAGCAGTTCGAGGCGGTCCTGCGCCTGCTCACCATCTTCGCGCAGCACCTCGCGTCGCTCAGCAACCAGCTGATGGTCGCGGCGCAGCAGGCCGAGTCGCCGATGGTGACGCGCGCCAAGGCCTTCATCGCCGAGCACCAGGACGAGGAGCTCTCGCTCCGGCAGGTGGCGGGCGCGGTCAACACGAGCGCGTTCTACTTCTGCAAGATGTTCAAGCAGGCGACGGGCCTGACGTTCACCGACTACCTCGCGCGCGTCCGCGTCGAGAAGGTGAAGAACCTCCTCATCAACCCGCACAAGCGGATCAGCGAGGCGGCGTACGAGGCGGGCTTCCAGTCGCTGTCGCAGTTCAACCGCGTCTTCCGCAAGATCGTGGGCGAATCGCCCACGGTCTGGCGCGAGAAGGTCCAGCGCGGCAGCACGACCGCGGCCTGAGGCGCCGCGCGCGGGATCAGCCGGTCGGGCGCCCGAGCGCCAGCGGGGGCGTCCCGCAATCCGGACCGGCGCGGTGCTGGCAGACGGCGCAGAGGGTGTCGATCTCCCGTCGGGCGAGGAGGTGGTAGCTGGTCAGGGCCTCGTCCAGGTCCCCGGCCAGCACGGGTCCGGCCACCGCGTGCAGGGCCACCTCCCCGGTGGCGTAGTAGCTGAGCAGCGGGTTGAGCCCGCAGGCGCAGTGGCGTTGGAGGGGGACCAGCAGCGCCCGCGGGTTGACCGGGGTGTGCCGGAGCGCGCGCGACCGCAGGGTCCGCAGCACGCCGGAGATGGTCTCGTCCATCAGGTAGACCAGCGTGTCGGGGTTGCCGAGCGGCGAGAGCGTCGGCTCCGCGCGCAGCAGGGTCTCCCACTCGCGCTTCCACGAGGGACGGAGCCCCTCGAGCCTTTCGATCGCACCTTCGTCCACGCGTGCACTATCGCACGGCCCCCGCGCGACCGCGCCGCAGGGGTTGGCCTTGGCTGCGCATGGATTTCCCCGGCGCGTCCCAACTCGCGCACCCGTTGCAACATGCGGCGCGTGTATCGCAACGGATGCACAGCCGCGCGCGCGCGAATCCCTATCCTCTGCGCCCGTCGACTCCACGCCATGCCCGCCGACGTTTCCACGCTCTCCGCCGCCCGGTCCCGGACCGGCCTCCGCCCCGCCGCCGCGCGCGGCCGCTGAACCGCCATGTCCGTCATCCCCGTCACCGTCTTCTTCAGCCTGCTGCTCGCCGGGCTCTTCGTCGCGCTCTTCGCGCGCGAGCAGCGCCGCCGCCGCTTCGCCAGCCCCGAGCGCGAGTCGCTCCTCCCGCTGGCCGACGAGACCCCGCGGCCCGCCGCGCCGCCCGCCTCCCGCCCTCCCGTCCGCTGAACCCCGCGCCTCTTCCCGCCCCCATGCAAGGTCACAAGCAAACCATCGAGTTCAACGACCAGGTCGTCCGGCAGTTCCTCCTCGCGTCGATCGTCTTCGGCGTCGTGGGCATGCTCGTCGGCGTCCTCATCGCCCTCCAGCTCAACTTCTGGCAGGCCAACTTCGGCACGTCGTGGCTGAGCTTCGGCCGCCTGCGCCCGCTGCACACCAACGCGGTCATCTTCGCCTTCGTCGGCAACATGATGTTCGCGGGCATCTACTACTCGACGCAGCGCCTGGTGAAGGCGCGCCTCGCGAGCGACTTCCTCTCGCAGCTGCACTTCTGGGGCTGGCAGCTCATCATCGTCGCCGCCGCCGTCACGCTCCCGCTCGGCCTCACCCGCGGCAAGGAGTACGCCGAGCTGATCTGGCCCATCAACATCGCGGTGGCCTTCATCTGGGTCGTCTTCGGCATCAACTTCTTCTGGACGCTGGCGAAGCGGAACGAGAAGTCCCTCTACGTCGCGATCTGGTTCTACATCGCGACGATCGTGACGGTGGCGATGCTCTACATCGTCAACCACCTCTCGATCCCGACGTCGTGGGTGCACAGCTACCCGGTGTTCGCCGGCGCGCAGGACGGCCTCGTCCAGTGGTGGTACGGGCACAACGCCGTGGCGTTCTTCCTCACCACGCCGATCCTCGGCATCATGTACTACTTCCTGCCGAAGGCGGCGGAAAGGCCGGTGTACTCGTACCGGCTCTCGGTCATCCACTTCTGGTCGCTGGTCTTCCTCTACATCTGGGCCGGCCCGCACCACCTCCTCAACACCGCGCTCCCGAACTGGCTGCAGCTGCTCGGGATGACGTTCTCGCTCATGCTCTGGGCGCCGTCGTGGGGCGGCATGCTCAACGGCCTCCTCACCCTGCGCGGCGCGTGGGACAAGCTCCGCACCGACCCGGTCATCAAGTTCTTCGCCGCCGGCGTCACGTTCTACGGCATGGCCACCTTCGAGGGGCCGCTCCTCTCCATCAAGGCCGTCAACGCCCTCGGCCACTACACCGACTGGATCATCGGCCACGTCCACGGCGGCGCCCTCGGCTGGAACGGCTTCATGGCCGCCGGCATGTTCTACTGGCTCGTCCCGCGCCTCTGGAACAAGCCGCTGCACTCCCAGTCCCTCGCCAACCTCCACTTCTGGCTCGGGACCATCGGCATCCTCTTCTACATGGGCGCGATGTGGGCCTCGGGCATCACCCAGGGCCTGATGCTCAACGCCACCACCGAGGGCGGGACCATCCTCAAGTACCCGAACTTCCTCGAGACGCTCAACGCCATCCGCCCGCTCATGCTCCTCCGCGTGGTCGGCGGCGCCCTCTACCTGACGGGCTTCCTGCTCATGGCGTACAACATCTGGCGCTCCATCGCCGGCGCCCGCGCGACCAACGGCACGATGGAGGTCTACGTCGAGGCCCCGACGCCCGCGGAGAGGCTCTCGCTCGGCGGCACCTTCCTCAACGCCCCTGTCGTCTACTCGACCCTCGGCATCCTCGCCGCCTGCGTGTGGATGTTCACCAGCGGCTGGGTCAACGTCCTCGGCCTCGTCGCCACCGTCGTCGCGACGCTCATGGCCATCGGCCACTTCCAGACCCGCGGCACGCAGTGGGGCGAATGGTACGACCGGCTCATCCTCAACGCGCTGCCGTTCACCGTCCTGACGTTCCTCTCCGTCGCCGCCGGCGGCCTCATCCAGATCATCCCGATGCTGACCATCGACCGCCACCTCCAGACGGAGGACCGCGTGGCCGACGTCTACACGCCGCTCGAGCTGGCCGGCCGCGACATCTACGTGCGCGAGGGCTGCTACACCTGCCACTCGCAGATGATCCGCACGCTCGTGCCCGACGTCATGCGCTACGGCGACTACTCGCGCCTCGGCGAATCCATCTGGGACCACCCGTACCAGTGGGGCTCGCGCCGCACCGGCCCCGACCTCGCCCGCGTCGGCGGCAAGTACAACCACGCCTGGCACTACGACCATTTCCTCGACCCGCGCGCCATCTCCACGGGCTCGAACATGCCGTCCTACGCGTTCCTCGACAAGAGCGAGACCGACTACGCGGCCCTGCCGCGCAAGATCGCCGTCCAGCGCACCCTCGGCGTGCCGTTCCCGGGCTGGTCCGACGGCATGATCGAGAACCTCGCCCGCGAGCAGGCGAAGCAGGTCGCGCAGGAGCTCCAGGCCCAGGGCCGCTACGTCGCGCCCGACAAGGAGATCGTCGCCCTCATCGCCTACCTCCAGTCGCTCGGCAAGAAGTGGACGCCCACCGCGCCCCAGGCCGCCGCCCGCTGAGCCGCACCTCCGCCTCACCCACCTCAACCCGCCGTCCCCATGCTCCGCCGCATCATCTACGAAGACTGGCAGCTCATCTTCCCCGTCGTCGCGCTCGCCGTCGCGTCGCTCGTCTACGCCGCCGCCGCCTGGCGCGCCAGCCGGATGAAGCCCGCGCAGTCCGACCGGCTCGCCCGCCTGCCGTTCGACACGCCCTGAACCGCCGTCCCCGCCCATGAACGCCCATCCGCAGCCTCCCGGCGACGACCAGGAGAAGTACCGCCCGCACGTCTACGACGGCATCCGCGAGTACGACAAGCGCCTCCCCAACTGGTGGCTCTACACGCTCTACGGCACCATCGCCTTCTGGGTCGTCTACTGGTTCGCCCACGAGGTCGCCCGCGTGGTGCCGTCCGACGGCGAGCAGGTGGACGCCGCCATGGCCCGCCTCTCCGCCGCGAAGATGGCCTCCTCCATCGACGTGCGGAACGACGACCTCTTCTGGGAGATGAGCCGCAACGCGGTCTTCACCGACGCCGGCAAGCGGACCTTCGACTCCCTCTGCGTCCAGTGCCACCTGCCCAGCATGCGCGGCAAGGGCGAGAATCCCGCCGCGGTCGGCCCCGACCTGACCGACACCGCGTGGATCCACGGCGGCACGCCGAAGGAGCTCTACGTCGTCGTCGCCCAGGGCGTCGCCCTCAAGGGCATGCCGGCCTGGGAGCCCGTGCTCGGGCAGAAGAAGACGGCCGAGGTCGTCGCCTACGTCCTCAGCCGCCACCAGAAGGGCGACCCCATCACCGTCGAGGTCTCGAAGTAAACCCACCCGCCAGCGGCGCCCATCCCCCGGCGCCGCCCCCGCCTCCGCTCAACCCACGATGAGCGTCCCGTCGCCCTCCCTCCCGCCCCCCGGCGGACCCGCGCCCCGTCCCGCCCGGACCGCGCCGCGGGCGCACGTCCCGAGCAAGGACGTCGTCACGACCATCAACGAGGACGGCTCGCGCTACTTCCTCCACCCGGCCGACGTCCACGGACGCTTCACCCGCCTGCGCCGCTTCGTCGGCCTCGCGCTCATCGCCGTCTACCTGCTCCTGCCCTGGATCCCGGTGGGCGGCTACCCGGCCGTCTTCCTCGACCTCGCGGAGCGGCGCTTCCACTTCTTCGGCTTCCACCTCGCGGCGCAGGACGGCTGGCTGCTGTTCTTCGGCCTCACCGGCGTGGGCTTCGGGCTCTTCTTCGTCACGGCCCTCTTCGGCCGCGTCTGGTGCGGCTACGCCTGCCCGCAGCCGGTCTTCCTCGACCACGTCTTCCGCCGCATCGAGCGGATGGTCGACGGCGACGCGCCCGCGCGCCGCCAGCTCGACGCCGCGCCCTGGACCGCGGCCAAGCTCGGCCGGCGCGTCCTCAAGCACGCGCTCTACGCGGCGGCCGCCCTCGTCATCACCCACCTCTTCCTCGCCTACTTCGTCAGCGTGCCCGAGGTCTGGCACATGATGACCTCCGCGCCGGCGGAGCACTGGGCCGCGTTCCTCTTCGTCTTCGTCGCGGCCGGCGTCCTCTACTTCAACTTCGCCTGGTTCCGCGAGCAGCTCTGCATCGTCATCTGCCCGTACGGCCGCATGCAGTCGGCGCTGTCCGACGACCACACGATGACCATCGGCTACGACGCCCGGCGCGGCGAGCCGCGCGGCAGGCTCGGCACGCCCGGCGCGGGCGACTGCGTCGCCTGCAGCCGCTGCGTCCAGGTCTGCCCCACCGGCATCGACATCCGCCACGGCCTCCAGATGGAGTGCATCGGCTGCGCCGCGTGCATCGACGCGTGCGACGAGGTGATGACCCGGGTCGGACGCCCCCGCGGCCTCATCCGCTACGACTCGCTCGTCGCGCTCGCGGGCGGGCGCACCCGCTGGATCCGGCCGCGCATCGTGGTCTACACGGTCCTGCTCGTCATCGGCATCGCCGTCGCGACCCTCGCCTTCACCTCGGTCAAGCCGGCCAACTTCATGGTCATGCGCATGACCGGCGCCGCCTACTTCGTCGGCCCCGACGTCGTCCGCAACCAGTTCATGGTCCGGCTGCTCAACAAGCGCAGCGTGCCGACGACCTTCGTCGTGACCCTCCGCGGGCTCCCGGAGGGCGCGCGGCAGAGCGGCCTGACCGAACCCGTCACGCTCGCGCCCCTGGCCGAGCAGGTCGCGCCGCTCGTCCTCGCGGTCGAGCGCGCGCGCTATTCCGGGCCCTTCCACGCCGTGCTCGAGGTGCGCGACGCGGAGGGGACCTTCACCCTCGAGCGTCCGGTCGAGTTCCTCGGCCCCGACGCCCGGCTGCTGCAGGAGTAGGACGCCGCCCGTGGCCTCCGACGCTGACGCCTCCGCCCCGGCCCGCGCCGGCCGCTCGCTCTGGATCTGGGTCGGGGCCGGGTTCCTCTTCCTCGCGCTCCTCTGGACCGCGATGTTCCTCGCCGCGCGCCAGGCCGACACCCGCACGGTGCCGCTCCAGACGAAGGGGGGCCGCTGATGGAACTCGCCGGCATCAGCGGACCCGGCACGGCGTTCGTCGCCGGGCTCGTCACCAGCCTCCACTGCGCCGGCATGTGCGGCCCGCTCGCGTGCGCCGTCATGCCCGCGGCGCGCGACCGCGCCGACCCGCAGGCGGTCGCGACCGTCTACCACGGCGCGCGCCTCGCCGGCTACGCGCTGCTCGGCGCGCTCGCCGGCGGGGTCGGCCGCCTGCCGCTCGCGCTGCTCGACGACCGCGCGGCCCGCCTGCTGCCCTGGCTGCTCGTCGCGTTCTTCGTCGCGGTCGCGGTCCGCTTCGACCAGCGCCTGCCGCGCCTGCCCCTCCTCGGCCGCGCCTACGGCTGGGTCGCCGGCCGCCTGCGCGGCCGCTCGCGGCTGACGTCCGCGCTCGCGCTCGGCGCGGCCACGCCGCTGCTGCCTTGCGGACCGCTCTACTTCCTGCTCTCGCTCGCGCTGCTCTCGGGGTCGGCGCTCCGCGGGGCCGAGACGCTGCTCGCGTTCGGCCTCGGCACGGTGCCGCTGCTCTGGCTCGCGCAGACCCACTTCCACCTGCTCCGCGCCCGCCTCGGCCCGGTCTGGCTCGGGCGCCTGCAGACGACGCTCGCGCTCGCGGCCGCGGCCATCCTCGTCTGGCGCCTGCGGGGGACCCTGGGCTTCGACGCGCCCGGGCCGGACAACTTCGTGTGCCACTGAGATGAGCGCCGAGACCCAACGATTTTCCGCCCGCCGGGTGTCCCCCGGCGGCGCGGGCGGATTGGCGGACGGGGGGGAAACCGACGTTGCCGGGGTGCGTGGACCCTGGGTGGCGAAGGACCTCCCCGTCCGCTTCTGCCGCCACTGCGGCGCCGGCCTGGCGACGGACGCGGCGCGGGAGTCGGGCTTCTGCTGCGCCGGCTGCGCCTACGTCCACCGCCTCGTCCACGAGCACGGGCTCGAGGGCTACTACCGGATCAAGGACGCCGTCATCGCGCCCGCCGACACCGTCGTCTTCCAGCCCCGCGACTACCGCTGGCTCGAGGAGCTGCAGGCGGCCGCGGAGGCCGCCGCGCCGGCCGGGGCCGTGCCCGAGCTCACGCTCGAGGTGCAGGGCATCTCCTGCGCCGGCTGCGTCTGGCTCATCGAGAAGGTCTTCCACCAGCGCCCCGGCGCGCTCCACGTCGAGACCGACGCCCAGCTGGGGCGCCTCCGGCTGCGCTGGACGCGCGGGGAGTTCGACGCGCCGGGCTTCGCGCGCGCGCTGCAGTCGCTCAACTACCTCGTCGGCCCGCCCGGCGAGGAGCCCGCCGTGCCGGAGAGCAAGCTCCTCGTCCGCCGCGTCGGCCTGTCCGCGGCGTTCATGATGAATGTCATGCTCTTCGCCCTGCCGGCCTACTTCGGCATGGCGGAGGACTTTGCCTACGCGGGGCTGTTCGCCACCCTCGCCGCCGCGGGCGCCACGCTCAGCGTGCTGACGGGCGGCACCTACTTCTTCCGCCGCGCCTTCGGGGCGCTGCGCGACGGCGCGCTGCACATCGACCTGCCGATCGCGGTGGGCATCGCGGGCTCCTACGCCGGCTCGGTCTACGGCTGGCTCGCGGGGCACCCCGAGCTCGTGTACTTCGACTTCGTCGCGACGTTCATCTTCCTCATGCTCGTCGGACGCTGGGGCCAGGTCGCCGCGGTCGAGCGCAACCGCCGGCGCCTGCTCACCGCCGGCGCCCGCCCGCACAAGGTCGCGGTGGACACGCCGCGCGGGCTCGTCGAGCGGGCGGTCGAGGAGCTGGCCGAGGGCGACGTCTTCACCGTGCGCAGCGGCCAGGTCGTGCCGGTCGAGGCGCGGCTCGAGTCCGCCGCCGCCACGCTCGGCACGGCGTGGATCTCCGGCGAGGCCGACCCCCGCGAGGCGCGCGCGGGCGCGCGCGTGCCGTCGGGCGCGGTCAACCTCGGACGCGGCGCCGTCCGGCTGCGCGCCCTCCAGCCCTGGTCGCGCTCGCTCCTCGCGCAGCTGCTGCGGCCCGCGGGACGCGACGCGTTCCGCCACCGGCTGATGGAGCGCGTCGTCGCCGGCTACCTCATCGGCATCTTCGTGGCCGCCGCGGCCGCCGGCGCCGGCTGGTGGCTCGCCTCCGGCGACGGGCCCCGGACCTGGGCCGTCGTGACCGCCGTGCTCGTCGTCTCCTGCCCGTGCGCCATCGGGCTGGCCTACCCGCTGGCCGACGAGATGGCGACCGTCGCGCTGCGGCGCTTCGGCGTCTTCGTCCGCGAGGGCGACCTCTTCCCGCGCCTCGGCCGCATCCGCCGGATCGTGTTCGACAAGACCGGCACGCTCACGCTCGAGACGCCGGTGCTGGCGAACCCCGGGGCGCTGCGCGACCTTGCCCCGCCGGCCCGCGCGGCCCTGCTCGCGCTCGTGCGCGACAACCCGCATCCGGTCAGCCAGGGCCTGCTCGAGGCCCTGGCCGCGGACGGACTCGCCGCCGACGTCGAGCCCGCGGCCGGCGACGTGGAGGAGGAGACCGGCCGCGGCGTCTCCCTCCGCACCCCCCTCGGCACCTGGTCCCTCGGCCGCCCCGGCTGGCGCGCCACCTGTAGGGCGGGGTCTCCCGACCCCGCCGCGAACCACTCGTCGCGTGCGCACGCCAAGGCGGGGTCGGGCCGGTCCGCCGAAGCCGCGGCGGGGTCGGGAGACCCCGCCCTACAGCCCGAGGGCCACGACACCGAGTTCGCCTGCGACGGCGTCGTGCTGGCGCGCTTCCGCTTCACGGACTCGGCCCGGCCGGGCGCGCGGGAGGACCTCGCGGCCCTGCACGCGGCGGGATTCTCCACCTACATCCTCAGCGGCGACCGGCCGGAGAAGGTCGCGCGCATGGCCGCCGAGCTCGGCATCCCGCCGGGACACGCCGTGGCCGGCGCCACGCCGGAGGAGAAGGCCCGCTGGCTCCGGCAGCTCGACGCCCGCGACACGCTCATGCTCGGCGACGGGGCCAACGACAGCCTCGCCTTCGACGCCGCGTTCGCCCGCGGGACGCCGGTGATCCACCGCGGCGTGCTCGAGGGCAAGGCCGACTTCTACTACCTCGGCCGCGGCCTCGACGGGTTGCGCCGGATGTTCGAGGTCAACGCCACGCGCCGCCGCACCCAGGCCGTGCTCGTGACGTTCTCCGTGCTCTACAACGCCACGACCGTCACGTTCGCCGCCCTCGGACACATGAATCCGCTGGTGGCCGCCGTCATCATGCCGGCGAGCTCCGTCCTGAGCCTCGCCGTCGTGGGCGTGGGCATGCGCCGCTGGTTCGCGCTCCGCTGAGCGCTCAGTACTCCACGTGCGGGATGGCGGCGGTGAGGTTCACCGGCGCGCCGTCGGTCACGAGGAGGTTGTCCTCGATGCGCACGCCGCCGAGGCCGAGGTGGCGCTCGACGAGGCCCCAGTTGACGTCGTCGCGGTACTTCTCGCGCCGCGCCGGATCGTTGATCAGGGCCGGGATCAGGTAGAGGCCGGGCTCGATCGTGACCGTGTAGCCGGGGCGCAGGACGAGGTCCATGCGCAGGCTGCGGAGCGAGGGCCGCGGGTCCTTGGTGCGGCCGGGCTCGAGTCCGCTGCCGTCGCGCACGCCGAGGCCGACCATGTGGCCGACGCCGTGGGGGAAGAAGAGCGTGTGCGCCTCGCGCTCGACGAGCGCGGCCGGGTCGCCGCGCATCGCGCCCATCGCGACGAGCCCGGCGACGAGGTCGGTCGCGGCCGCGAAATGGATGTCCTTCCACTCCGCCCCGGCCACGCAGCGGGCGCAGCCGCGCCGGTGCGCCTCGCGCACGACCTGGTGCAGGTCGCGCGCGAAGCCCTCCATCCGGCCGCCCGCGACGTAGGTCCGCGTGACGTCGATGACGTAGCGGTCCACCTCGGCCCCGGCGTCGATCAGGATGAAGTCGCCGTCGCGCGCCACGCGGTCGGGCGAGGGGGAGCCGTGGAAGACCGCGGCCTGCGCGCCGACGCCGACGATGGAATTGTAGCCCGTGGTCGTGCCGCCGCCGCGGAAGAAGCCGGCCTCGAGCTCGACCTGCATGCGCCGCTCGCTCACGCCCGCGCGCAGGAACGGCTGCACCGCCGCGTAGCCCTCCGCGGTGGCCGCGGCCGCGCGGCGCATCAGCGCGACCTCGCCGGGCTCCTTGGGACGCCGTGCGTGGCGGAGGGCGTCGCGCACGCGAGCGGACAGCGACTCGTCGGCCGCGACCCCCGGCACCGGCGCGCCCAGCGCCGCCACGCGGCGGCCGGCGCGCGCGGCGAGCCAGGCGGGGAACCGGGCGAGGAACTCGCCCGGCAGCTGCTCGGTGCCGTCCCAGATGCGCTCGAGCTCCGTCACCTCCGGCACGAACGACGTCCACGCCCGCTCGCGCGCGTCGTAGGCGAGGATGCCGCCCGGGGCGTCGGCGTGGCCCGCGAGGTAGTAGTACTCCTGGTGCGGGGAGAACGGCAGGTGCTGGTCGCTGACCTCGGGCTTCGGCACGGGCAGTCCGGCGCCGACGACGAGGACCTCGTCGGTCAGGCCAAGGGCGGGTGTGATCCGGGCGCGGCGGGCGGCGTGGTCGATCGTCATCGGAAGCGGGGGTTGCCGCCAGCGTCGGCCCCCGCCCCCGACGAGACAAGCCTGCGCTCGGCCGGACTCCTGCCGTCGGACTTCACCCCGGCACGGATCACGGCCCGACCACAAACCCTCCGGAGATCTTTCTCTTTCCTCTTTCTCGTACTCTTTCTCGGGTCGGGCGGAGGTCGGCGGAGGCTGCGGTTTTCCGCCAGGCGCTCGGCCTGGCGGAACGCCCGCGCCCGGCGTCCGTGTCGACGATTGCGGCGGAGCCGCGCGGTGGATCCGTGGTGCGACCGCCTCAGCTTCCGCCGGCCGCGCCGGGCGCGTCGAGCTCGGCGAGGGCCTGCTGCGCGGGCGCGAGGTCGGGCTTCAGGCGGAGCGCGGCCTCGAAGCGCGCGCGCGCCTCGTCCTTGCGCCCGAGCTTCGCCAGCACGCGGCCGGCGGCGACCTGGGTGTTCGGCGCCTCGGCGCGCAGGGCGAGGGAGGCCTCGTAGTGCGCGAGCGCGGCGGGGAGGTCCTCGCGCTTCTCCGCGACCCGCCCCAGCTCGGCCTCGCCGAGCGACGGCACGAGCGCCTTCAGCCGGGTGGCGTACTCGGCGGCCTTCGTCAGGCTGCCGCCGGCGATCTCCGGGGCGTTGACGTGGAAGCGGCAGAGGCCGATCAGGCCCGCGACGTGGCGGGGGTCGAGCTCCACGGACTTCTCGAACGCGGACTTCATCCGCCCGCTCAGCATGGCCATCTGCATGAAGCCCACCTCGGGCATCCGCGCGCTCAGCGCCATGCCCAGCTGGGAGAAGTGCTCGGCGCGGGTCGGGTCGGCCTTGGTCGCGGCCTCGGCGACCTCGACGGCCTCCTTGGTGCGCTTCTGGGCGAGGCGGACTTGGCTGAGCAGGTGGAGCGCGGCGCCGTCCGGAGGCTGGGCCGCGGCGAGCGGGGCGACGAGCCGCTCGGCGGCGGCGAGGTCGCCGGCCTGGAGGGCGGCGGTGGCGGGGGCGAGGTCGGACGCGGCCGTCGCGACGGCCGGCGGGAGGAGGACGAGGGCCGCGCAGGCGGCGAGGAGGGAGGTCGGGTTTTTCATGGTGGGAAAGGCGGGGGTCACTCGGCCTGCAGGGCCTGGACGGGATTGAGGCGGGACGCGCGGATCGCCGGCTGGGCGGCGGCGGCGAGGGCCACGAGCGGGAGGAGGACGGCGAGTCCGGCGAGCACGAGCGGGTCGGCCCCCGCCACGCCCGGCAGCAGCCCGTGGAGCAGCCGGCCGCAGGCCACCGCGCCCGCCACGCCGATGGCCACGCCGGCGAGCACGAGGCGTCCGGCGCGCGCCAGCACCTCGGCGAGCACGCGCCCCGGGCTGGCGCCGAGCGCCAGGCGCACGCCGAACTCGCGCACGCGCTGGTTCACGGTGAACGCGAGGCTCGCGTAGATGCCGAACGCGGACAGTCCCAGCGCCACCAGCCCGAAGAGGCCGAACAGCGCCGAGCGCAGGCGCGGCACGGCCGCGGTGCGCGCGATGCTCTCCGCGAGCGGCACCACCGTGGTCGCGGCCGTCGGGTCGGCGCGGCGCAGCGCGCCTTGGAGGGCGGCGGCCGAGACGGAGGGCCCCGGCGCGCGGACGACGAGGGTGGCGAAGAACCAGGGCGACTGGCGGAGCGGCACGTAGATCTGCGGCGGCGGCGGGTCGGCGAGGTTCTCCTGGCGGACGTCGCCCACGACGCCGACGACCTCGCGGTACCCGCGGTTCATCCACGGGAGGGTCTGGATGCGCTTGCCGAGGGGGCTCTCGCCCGGGAAGAGGCGCCGCGCGAGGGACTCGTTGATCACGCAGACGAGCCGCGCCCGCTCGTCGTCGCGCGCGTCGAGCAGCCGGCCCGCGCGCAGCGGGACGCGGAGGGTGCGGAAGAAGTCGGGCGAGACCGAGTTGAAGACCGCGTCGTCGGCGTTGCCCTCGGCGCGCGGGCGGCCCTCGACCCAGAACGGGTAGCGGAGCGAGAGCCCGCTGAGCGGCGCGCTCGAGTCGACCGCGGCGGACTCGACGCCCGGCACGCGGCCGACCTCGTCCAGCACCCGCTCGTAGTAGGCGGCGAGCTCGGGCATGGTCTCCCACTTCGCCGGCGGCGGCGCGAGGCGGACCGTGAGCACGTCGCGCGGGTCGAAGCCCGGGTCGGTCCGCTGCAGGTCGAGGAGTCCGCGCACGAGGACGGCCGCGGTGGAGAGCACCACGAGCGTGAGCGCCACCTGGCCGACGATGAGCGCCGACCGGGCGCGCGCCGCGAAGCCGCCGGTGGCGCCGCGCGAGGCGCCGGCCTTGAGCGTCTCGCCCACCTCCGCGCGGCGCACCTGCCAGGCGGGCAGGACGCCGAAGAGCAGCCCGGTGGCGGCGGAGGCCGCGAGGGCGAAGAGCAGGGCGGCGGGGTCCACGCCGATCTCGTGCGAGCGCGGGACGAGGCCGGCCGGGAGCTGCGCCGCGAGGGCGGGCAGCAGCGCGGCGGCCAGCCCGGCGCCCAGCGCGCCGCCGGCGAGGGCGAGGAGCAGGCTCTCGGCCAGCACCGCGCGCGCCAGCGCGCCGGGCGTCGCGCCCAGCGCGAGCCGCACCGCCAGCTCGGGCAGGCGGGCGACGCCGCGGGCGAGGAGGAGGTTGGCGAGGTTGACGCAGGCGACGAGGAGCACGAGGCCGACCGCGCCGAGCAGGAGGAGGAGCGTCGGCCGCAGGTCGCCGATGCGCAGCTCGAGCAGCGGGCGCGCCGCGATGGACCAGTCGCGGTTGGTCGAGGGGAACTCGCGGGCCAGGCCGGCGGCGACGGCGGCCGCTTCGGCCCCGGCGGCCGCGAGGGTCGCGCCGGGCTTGAGCCGTCCCACCGTCCACCAGAAGCGCGAGTCGCGCGCGAGGTACTCCGGCGCCTCGGCCGGGAAGGGGAGCCAGACGTCCACGAACTCGGGCTCGCGGAAGTGCGGCGGCAGCACGCCGACGAGCGTGGTCGGCGCGTCGTTGAGCAGGACCGTGGTGCCGACGACGACCGCGCGCCCGGCGAAGTGGCGGCGCCACGCGGCGTGGCTGAGCAGGGCGGTGCGGGGGGCCGCGGCGCTGAACTCCTCGGGGAGGAAGCCCCGGCCCAGCGCGGGGCGGGCGCGGAAGACGGCGAGGAAGTCCTCGGTGACGTGCGCGGCCACGAACTGCACCGGGTCGCCGCCGGCCGGCGCGTACGAGACGAAGTCCGGCCGGAACGCGGCCACGTGGTCGTAGGAGGTCGCGCGGGCCCGCAGGTCGCGGTAGTCGCTCGCCGAGAGCGCGGGCATGGCGAGGGCCTTCGCCGTGTTCACCGCGGTGAGGCCGACCAGGCGCTCGGGCTCGGGGTGCGGCAGGGGCGAGAGGACGATGGAGCGGAAGACGGAGAAGATCGCGACGTTGGCGCCGATGCCGAGCGCGAGCAGGGCGACCGCGAGGGCGGTGAAGCCCGGCGCGCGGCGGAGCGAGCGGAGGGCGGAGACGGCGTCGGCGACGAGTGGGAGCATGCCCCGACTGTACCCTCCCGCGCTGTCCCCCGCATCGGCCGGAGGTCAGGGTCCTGGTCATGGTCCCGCCGTGACCGGAGTCACGCCCGCCCACCCACCCACCCACCCGACGCGAGCCCCATCCCCCGCCTCCGTTAGTAATACATTGCGTTACTAACGGAGGCGGTCGGGCGTGGGTTCGGTCGTCCGGGCGGGGAGCGTGGGCGCGGGCGGACGGGACGGGGAGAGGGGGCCGCGCGGACCGGTGGCGGGGGTGCGGGTTCCTCCCGCGGGGAGCGGGGCCCGGCGGTGCTCGTCCGCCTCGAGGCGGCGGGGCGGTGGCTTCAGATCAGCCCGAGCTCGCGGGCGCGGAGGGCGGCCTGGGTGCGGTCGAGGACGCCCAGCTTGCCGAGCACGTTCGTCATGTGGTTCTTCACCGTGCCCTCGGTGATGCCGAGCTCGGAGCCGATCTCCTTGTTGCTGCGGCCGGCCGCGAGCAGGCGCAGGACGCCGAGCTCGCGCGACGACAGCGGCTCGGCGAGCGGTTGCGACACCTTGCGGCCCTCGCGGGCGGAGAGGCGGTTGAGCTCGGCCATCATCTTGGCGGCGACGCTCGGCTCGAGGACGGACGCGCCCTTGGCCGCGGCGCGGACGGACTCGCACAGGCGGTCGGCGGAGCAGGCCTTGAGCAGGTAGCCGAGCGCGCCGGCGCGCAGGGCCTCGAAGATCTCCTCGTCCTCGTCGAAGGTCGTCAGCAC
This sequence comes from uncultured Opitutaceae bacterium, assembly GCA_964460895.1. GTDB lineage: Bacteria > Verrucomicrobiota > Verrucomicrobiia > Opitutales > Opitutaceae > Didemnitutus. The sequence goes on along the minus strand of CAYWTK010000024.1, from coordinate 3,510 downwards.
CACGACCCGGCTGCCGGGCACGGCCTGCATCAGGCGGCGCGTGGCCTCGACCCCGCCCATCACGGGCATGCGGAGGTCCATGAGGACGACGTCGGGCCGGTGGACCTTGGCGAGGGCGATGGCGCGCTCGCCGTTCTCCGCCTCGGCCACGACCTCGAGGTCGGGCTGGAGCGACAGCAGGGAGCGGAGCGCCTCGCGGAAGAGGGACTGGTCGTCGACGAGGAGGAGGCGGAGCTTCTTCACGCGGGCACCTCGACGCGCAGGGCGAAGCCGCCCTCGAGGCGGTTGCCGGCCTCGACCCGTCCGCCGAGGAGATCGACGCGCTCGCGGATGCCGGTGAGCCCGAAGCCGCCCGGGGCGCCGGTGGCGCCGCGCCCGTTGTCGGCCACCTCCAGCCGCACGCGGCCGGGCTCGCGGAAGTCGAGGCGGAGCAGCGCGCTGGAGGCGCCGGCGTGCCGGCGCACGTTGGTCAGGCCCTCCTGCGCGGCGCGGAAGAGCGCGTGCTCGGCGGCCGGGTCGAGCGGGCGCGGCTCGCCCTCGACGGCGAGGGCGGCGGCGGGCTCGCCGTGGGCGGCGAGCTGGCGCACGGCCTCGACCAGCGGCGGCCGGGCGCGGTCGGCGCGGAGCGAGCCGACGGAGCGGCGCACGTCGTCGAGGGCTTCGGCCACGAGCCGCGCGGCCTTCTCGACCCGGGCCTTGGCCCCGGCGGGATCGCGCTCGCACGTGGCGGCGGCGACATCGAGCTCGGTCTTCACGACCGTGAGGTGGTGCCCCACGCCGTCGTGGATCTCGCGGGCGAGGCGGTTGCGCTCGCGGGTGGTGGCGAGCTCCTCGGTTTGGGCGGCGTGGGCGCGCAGCCGGGCGTTGGCTTCGGCCAACTCGCCGCTCAGCGCCTCGGACTTCTCGCGGGCGTCGAGCGCGCGCTTGGTGATGAGCGTGAAGGCGATGGTGAAGGCGAAGCCCGCCGCGTAGTTCATCGAGGCCTCGAACGCCGCGCGCCAGCCGAAGTCGAATCCCCAGACGCCGATGCACACGCCAAAGAGGTAGGTCCCGACCGCCGCGGCCCAGCGGGGCCGGAGGTCGAAGACCGCCTGGCTGGCGACCGGCAGCACGATCATGCCGAAGAAGCCGCGGGCCGGGCTGAGGAAGACGAGCGCCGTCAGGATCGACAGCTGGGTCGCGTAGTACGCGAAGCGCGGCGCGCGGGGGAATAGCCGGCCGTAATCCTCCGACAGGAGGCCCAGCGCCACGTAGAGGCAGCCGAGCAGCCAGACCCAGGGCACGAACTCCGCCGGCTGGTAGAAGCGCGACGTGAAGAAATAGCCGCCGAAGCAGGTCAGGACGATCGAGCCGAACGCGAACGCCCCGTACAGCGTGCCGCTGCGGTGGAACTCGGCGGAGGAGGGGCGTTCAGGCATGGCGGCAATCTAGCAGGCGCGACGCTGGTCGGGAATATGACCAAAGTCACGCCGGGTCATGGGGCGGGGGACGTCGAAGGACGACCTTCGCTGGTCGAAGGACGAGCGCCGAGCGTCGAGGGTCGCAGCGGGGCGAGCGTTTGTCCCGCGGCCCGGATGCGGGATCGAGTCGGTTAGCCCGGGCTCTCGGCGCACGGGTCGCGCGCGGCGCGTGGTGCGCGATCCCCGAGCCCCGGCGTCCGGAGGACGCCGGCTACCTGTTGATGAGGCGCGGTGCGCGGCTCAGGCGAGGGCGTCGCGGAGGATGACGGCGGGGTGCAGGGCGGTGCGGCCGGTGCCGTCCTTGATCTGGTGGCGGCAGCTGGTGCCGGGGGCGGCGACGAGGACGTCGGCGGGCGTCTTCCGCACGGCGGGGAAGAGCACGAGCTCGCCGATCTGCTGGGAGACGGCGAAGTGCTCCTCCTCGTAGCCGAAGGAGCCGGCCATGCCGCAGCAGCCGCTGGGGATGAGCTGGACCTTGTGGTTCGCGGGCAGCTCGAGGGCGCGCACCGTCGGCACGAGCGAGGCCAGCGCCTTCTGGTGGCAGTGGCCGTGGAGCTTGATGGTGCGGGCGTCGGTCGTGAACGACTCGCGCTTGATGCGGCCGGCGTCGGCCTCGCGGGCGAGGAACTCCTCGAGCAGGAGCGCGTTGCGGGCGAGCGCGCGGGCCGCGGGCTTCAGCTCGGCGGGCACGAGGTCGGGGTACTCGTCGCGGAAGCCGAGGATGGCCGAGGGTTCGAGGCCGATGAGCGGGGCGTCGGCCGTGACCACGTCGCGCAGCAGCTCGACGTTGCGCGCCGCGAGCCCGCGCGCCTCGCGCACCAGGCCCTTGGAGAAGTGGGCGCGGCCGGAGTCGACGTGCTCCGGGAGGACGACCTCGTAGCCGAGGCGGTTGAGGAGCTCGACCGCGGCGGCGCCGACGTCGGCGTCGTTGTAGTTGGTGAACTCGTCGCAGAACAGGTGGACGCGCCCGTGCGGGTAGGGGCCGCGCGGCGCCGTCGCCGGGGCCGCGTGCGTCGGGGCGAACGTGTTGGCGTGGCGGGCGTGCCAGGCGGCGAGCGTGACGGGCGAGAGGGGCGGGAGGCTGCGGCGCTCGTGGAAGCCGGCGAAGCGCTTGATCCAGCGGGAGAGGTCGGGCTGGTCGACGACCCAGTTGTAGGCCGCGGGCCAGAGCGAGGCCAGGCGCATGCTGCGGGAGAAGCCGGCGACGAGGCGGGTGCGGAGCTTCACGCCGTGGACGTCCTGGTAGTGCTGGGCCCACTCGGCCTTGAGGCGGGCGAGGTCGACGTTGGACGGGCATTCGGACTTGCAGCCCTTGCAGGAGAGGCAGAGGTCCATGACCTCGCGGATCTCCTCGCTGTCCCACGGGTTCCGCAGCTCCTCGGGGTGGGAGAGGGCGTGGCGCAGCATGTTGGCGCGGGCGCGGGTCGTGTCCTTCTCGTTGCGCGTCGCCATGTAGCTCGGGCACATCGTGCCGCCCATGAGGTGGGACTTGCGGCAGTCGCCCACGCCCGTGCACTTCTCGGCGGCGGCGAGCACGCCGTTGGACGCGGCGAAGTCGAAGAACGTCTCGTGCTTCGGCTCCGGGTGCCCGGGCGAGTGGCGCAGCGAGGTGTCCATCGGCGGCGTGTCGATGATCTTGCCCGGGTTGAGGATGCCGTCGGGGTCGAAGGCCTCCTTCACGCGGCGCATGAGCGCGTAGCAGGCGTCGCCCACCATGAAGCGGATGAACTCGCCGCGCAGGCGGCCGTCGCCGTGCTCGCCGGAGAGGGAGCCGCGGTACTTCTTCACCAGCGCGGCCACGTCGGTGGCGATGCCGCGGAACATCCGCAGGCCCTCCTCCGTCTTGAGGTTGAAGAGCGGGCGGGTGTGCAGCTCGCCGGCGCCGGCGTGGGCGTAGTAGACGGTGCTGACGCCGTACTTGGACTGCAGCAGGGCGTCGAACTCGGCGATGTAGGCCGGCAGGTCCTCGACGGCGACGGCGGTGTCCTCGACCACCTCGCGCGGCTTGGCGTCGCCCTCGACGTTGTTCATCAGGCCCTGGCCGGCGCGG
>CAYWTK010000023.1:0-34830 GCA_964460895.1 uncultured Opitutaceae bacterium | reverse complement strand
TTCAGCGTTCAGCGTTCAGCGTTCAGCGTTCAGCGTTCAGCGTTCAGCGTTCAGCACCGCTCACCGCTCCCTGCTCACTATCAACTGCCCCCTCGCCCTCCGCCCTCCGTCATCCGAGCCCCCACTTCCTCACCTCCCCGCCTTCTGCACCATCTCCTTCGTGACGGCCATGACGGTGGCGACGGGGCGCAGGGTCCAGATGATGAGCACGTCGTTCGCCTCGTCCACGATCACCTGCTCGTTCTCGTCGCACACGAAGGCCTCGCCGCCGAAGGTGTAGGGCTCGCCGGGCTTGATCGTGCGCAGGGTCGGCGAATCCTCGCGGCCGGCGAGCTGGCCGGCGATGAAGTTGCGCGCGCTCTGCTCGCTCATGACGGCGCGGCGGTAGGGTTTGAGGCCCTCGGCGATGGAGACGCCCGCGTCGTTGAGCGTCACGGTGTAGAGCAGCGCGCCGGCGGGGGCCTCGATGAGCCAGACGATGGTGTTCCGATTCGGCGTGGCCTCGGGCCGGCCGAAGCGCTTGCGGAGGTCGGCGCCGCGTTCGCCCACGCGGCCCGCGAGCGGGGCGGCGGCGAGGAGCAGCGCGAGGAGCAGGAGAAAGGGACGGTGCATCGCGGGTGGACAGCGGGTCAGCCCATCAGGTTGCGAAGGGCCGTGAGGTACTTCTCGCGGGTGCGCGCGACGATCTCGGGCGGGATGCGCGGCGCGGGGGGCCGCTGGTCCCACTGGATCGCGAGGAGGTGGTCGCGCACGAACTGCTTGTCGTAGCTCGGCGGCGACATGCCCGGCGCGTAGCTCTCGGCCGGCCAGTAGCGCGACGAATCGGGCGTCAGCACCTCGTCGATGAGGAAGAGGCGCCCCGCCTCGTCCGTGCCGAACTCGAACTTCGTGTCCGCCAGGATCATCCCCGCCGCCCGCGCGCGGTCGTGGCCGAGGCGGTAGAGGGCGAGCGAGGTCGCCTTGACCTGGGCGTAGAGCGCGGCGCCGATCGCGGCCGCGCCCTGCGCGTCGTCGATCGGCTCGTCGTGCTGCCCCTTCGGCGCCTTCGTCGTCGGCGTGAAGATCGGCTCCTGCAGGCGGTCGGCCTGGCGCAGCCCGGCGGGGAGCGGGATGCCGCAGACGGCGCCGGTCTTCTGGTACGCCGACCAGCCGCTGCCGATGAGGTAGCCGCGGGCGACGCACTCGATGGTGAGCGGCCGCAGCTTGCGCACCACCATGCTGCGGAGCCGCAGGTCGCGGTCGCGGATCCCGCGCCGGTCGAACTCCGCCTCCTGGTCGGGAAGCAGGTGGTTGGCGATCAGCCCGGCCGTCTGCGCGAACCACCAGTTGCTCATCTGCGTCAGGATGATGCCCTTGCCCGGGATGCCGTCGGGCAGGATGACGTCGAACGCCGACAGCCGGTCGGTCGCCACGAGCAGCAGGGCGTCGCCCAAGTCGAAGATCTCCCGCACCTTCCCCGACGCGACCCGCGGATAAGGCAGGCCCTCGATGGAGGTGACGGCGCGTTCCGGCAGGGCGGCGGCGATGGCGGCGAACGACATGGCGCGCCGAGTGTCGGCGGAAAGCCCGCGCGAGCACAAAGGCAAAACGGCGGGCGCGGCGGTGCCGTGCGGAGGGCGGATGACGGAGGACGGAAGACAGAGGCGGAGTAGCGGATAGTGGGTAGGTAGGAGGTGCGCGGTGAGCAGGGAGAGGTGAGGTGTGAGGGGACGGATGACGGAAGACGGAGGGGGCAGGTGCGGACTGCTGAGAGCTGACCGCTGAAGGCTGACCACTGCTCCCTGATCGCCCTCCCCGGTAGCCCGAAAAAATGCAGCTTGCGCGACCCTCGTCCCACCCTACCGTCGCGCCTCGGTTTTTTGCGTCCCCATCGTCTAGCCCGGTCCAGGACACTACCCTTTCACGGTAAGAACCGGGGTTCGAATCCCCGTGGGGACGCCAACTTTAAAGCCCGCTCACTGCGGGCTTTTTTGTTGGCGCTTCGTGCCTGGCACGAAGTTCGAACCCCGGAGGGGTTCGCGAGAGGCCGCGAGGCCGACCCGGACAACGCCCAGCGTTGGTCTCGCCTCGCGAGATGCCGGCTCGCCGGCACCAATCCCCGTGGGGACGCCACTTTGGAAAAGCCCGCCAACCGCGGGCTTTTTCTTTGCAGACCACGGGGATGAGAACCCCCAGGGGTTCGACGCAGGGAGCCGCCGGCGACCGAAGACGGGCACGCCGCAGGCGTGGGCGCAGCCCGAGCGCAGCGAGCCAATCCCCGTGGGGACGCCAACTTCAAAGCCCGCTCACTGCGGGCATTTTTGTTGGCGCTTCGTGCCTGGCACGAAGTTCGAACCCCGGAGGGGTTCGCGGACCTCGTAAAAAGGGGTCAGGCCGTTGTTCGCTGCTCGGCAGCAGCCTCGGTTCCCCGTCCGGAATCTCCGATCCTCGCGCGCGAATTGGCCGAGTTGCCAACGTGCCGGGCGATCAAGTGTATCGCCACGAGTCTGTTACGATGAACGACTGGGGTAATTCCGGCCGCACTCCCTGCGACCGGAATCGGACCCGTCACGCCGACCCCTTGGCCGCCGAATTTCCTCCACGCTTGGCGCCCTTGAGCAGCGAGAAGCGGCCTGACCCCTTTTTACGCGTCAGCAGCGAACAACGGCCTGACCCCTTTTTACGGGATCTTCGTCTCCCCTGCGCACAACTTCTTCGGCCACCACGGCGGTCCGGCCGGGGAGGCGCCGATCGTCGCGGTCGAGGCGCTCGAGTGCATCGCCGGCCGCGGCGTCCGCGGCGACCGGTTCTTCGACCACGCGCCGGACTACAAGGGGCAGATCACGTTCTTCAGCGCGGAGGTCTTCGCCGAGCTCTGCGCCGCGGTCGGGGTCCGCGACCGCCCGCCGTCAGCGGTGCGGCGCAACGTCGTCGTGCGCGGCGCGAACCTGAACGCGCTCATCGGCTGCGAGTTCGAGCTGCAGGGCGTGCGCTTCCTCGGCACCGAGGAGTGCCGCCCCTGCTACTGGATGGACCAGGCGGTGGGACCCGGCGCGGAGGCCTGGCTGATCGGCCGCGGCGGCCTGCGCGCGAAGATCCTCTCCGACGGGTGGCTGCGCCGGGAGGCGTCCGGTCCATGACCGCCCCGGCCCCCGTCCCGTTCGCCGCCGCGGTGCTGGCCGGCGGCCGTTCGTCGCGGATGGGCCGCGACAAGGCCTTCATCGTCTGGCAGGGCGAGACCCTCCTCGCGCGCCAGCTGCGGCTCCTGCGGGCGCTCGCGCCGGACGAGCTGGTCGTCTCCGGCCGAGCCGGCGTGGACTACGGGGTGGAGGCCGAGCAGGTCGTCCTCGACGCCGAGCCCGACCGCGGCCCGCTCGGCGGATTGGCCGCGCTCTTCGCCGCCACTCGTTCGTCGCACCTGCTCGTGGTCGCGGTGGACCTGCCGGCGCTCGAGGCGGACCTGCTCCGCGCGCTGCTCGCCCGCGCCGCGCCCGGAGTCGGCGTCGTGCCGCGGGGTCCGCGCGGCTGGGAGCCGCTCGTCGCGGTCTATCCCCGCGCCTTCGCCGCCCGCGTGGTCGCGGCGCTGGCGGCCGGCCGCGGCGCCGCGCACGAGACTGTGACCGCCGCCGCCGCGGCCGGCGAGGTGGCCCCCCTGGAGCTGACCGCCGCCTGGTCCGCCCAACTGGCGAACTGGAACCGTCCGGAAGACGTGCCGAGTGGCGGGCGGAAGTGAGCGGTCAGCTTTCAGCGTTCAGCACTCAGCTTTCAGCGCTCAGCGATACCGAGCCCTGAACCGAGAGAAAGAGAACGAGAAAGACCGGAGCCCTCCGTCGTCCACCCTCCGATTTCCTTCTCCGCGCCTTAGCGCCTCCGCGTTGAAGGCTCGGCGCTCGACCTTCCGCGCCCCGGCCGGCTCACGCCTCGAGGGCGGCGCGGAGGGCGGCGGGGTCCGGGTCGATGCCCAGGCCCGGGCCGGTCGGGAGGTGGAGCCAGCCCTGGCGGGGGCGGATGTCCTGGCGGAAGAGCTTCGTCTGCGCCTCGAGGTCCGCGTTGAGGATCGGGTACTCGAGGTAGCGCGCGACCTGGCTGTAGGTCGCCATCGCGTGCAGCGACGCCGCGGTCGAGATGGTCGGCCGGGTGTTGTGGAGCTGGATCGGCTTCTGGAAGCAGGTCGCGAGGTGGTGGATGCGGTCGAGCTCGGTCAGGCCGCCGACCTTGACCACGTCGGGGTTGAGGATGTCGACGTTGCCCTGGACGATGAGGTCCTTGATCTGCCAGCGCGTGTAGCACTTCTCGCCGGCGACGACCTCGACGTCGTCGAGCGCGGCGACGACCGCCGCCATCTCGGCGTGGTTCTGGTCCGAGACCGGGTCCTCGAAGTAGTTCACGCCCCAGCGCTCGTGGAGCTTGCGGCCGGTGAGGATGGCGCGGGAGGCGGAGTAGCCGTTGTTGCCGTCGACCATCAGCTCGACCTTGTCGCCCACCGCCTGACGCACGGCCGCGACGTAGGCGAAGGTCGGGTCGGGGTCGGGGTTGAGGTGGTGCTCGCGGATCTGCATGCGCACCTTGACGCACTCGTAGCCCTGTTCGACGAACGCGACGCACTGCCGCACGCAGTCCTCGACGCTGACGCGGCCGCGGCGGACCGGGACGGAGCCGTAGGCCTGGATCTTGTCGCGGTAGCGGCCGCCGAGGAGCTGGAAGATGGGCAGGCCGAGGAGCCGGCCCCGGACGTCCCAGAGCGCGATGTCGATCCCGGCGATGGCGTTGGGCAGGGCGCCGCCCGGGCCGAGGTCGTGGTTCTCGTAGAACATCCAGTCCCAGAGCCGGCGGACGTCGTGGACGCTCTTGCCGACGCACTCCTTCGCGAGGAGCTCCTCGACGAAGTTCTTCATCAGGCTCTCGCCGTCCCAGGCGCACTCGCCCCAGCCGGTGACTCCCGCGTCGGTCGAGAGCTCGACCAGCGCCATCTTGTGGCGGCGGAGGATGTGGCAGCGGACGGCGGTCACCTTGACGGCGCCGGCCGGGTTCGGCGCGGGGGCGGCCGTGGGGGCGGCCTGCGCCCGGAGCGCGGCGGGGGCGGCGGCGAAGGCGGCGCCGAGGACGGCGGCCTGGCGGAGGAAGGCGCGGCGGGAGGCGGGGGCGGAGGGACGCATGGGGGCAGCGGACGGTGGAGCAGGGAGGCGGGGGCGGGGAATCCGGAGGAGGGTCACATTGTTGAATCGGGACGCCCCGGCGAGGGCGGTTCAGACGGGCACCGTCAGGGCCGTGCTCGGCATCGGGGCCGCCGTGAACGGCCGCAGCGTGCGGCCCTCCACCCACGAGCCCTCGACCATCGAGAGGTGCGGCAGGGCGGGCAGGCCGCGCTCGTTGCGGTGGATCATGTCGATGACGAGGTCCATCGCCATCACGCCGAGCTGCCACGCGTTCTTCTTCATCCCCGACAGGCGGTGGGCGCCCTCGTCGAGCGAGTGGAAGGCGACGCCGATGTCGTCCGGCACGCGCAGACCGGCGCGCTGCAGGCACTGCAGCACGTCGGGCAGCTTCGTGACGATCGCCTCAGGACGGTGCTCGCGGAGCCAGGCGAGGAAGCGGGTGTCGTCCCAGCGCTCGAGGATGAGCGGCGGCAGCTGGCGTCCGGGCGCGAGACGGTGCTGCTCGATGAGGTAGGCGGCCAGCCAGTTGTGGTCGACGCGGGCGTCGTGCTCCCGCAGATCGACCAGGCCAATCTGGCGGTAGTCCCGGCGCTGCAGCTCGGCGAACAGCGTGCCCATCGTGCGGTACTCGTGGTTGGAGACGAGGTGGAGGCGGGGCTGGATCAGCGTGTAGCCGAACGTGACGGCCGAGAAACGGTCCCAGTCGAGCTCGATGGAGCAGAGCCGCTCCTGCGGGGGCAGGAGCACGCCCTGGACGCCGCGGGCGTGGAGGATGTCGCTCATCCGCCGCGGGGTCATCCCCGGTTCGGCCAGCCAGAACGGCTCCAGCCGGTAGCCGCGCTCCCCGCCCCGCGCGGTGGCGCCGTTGAAGTAGTCGACGTTGCACGCCGAGTCCTTCCAGCCGGCGCGGCGGCCGTGGTTGGTCAGCCACGCCACGGTGGTGAAGCTCCCGGCGGGGCGCTTGCGGTGCCGGTAGGCGGAGAGGGCCGTGAGCATGGCGTCGGGCCGGTAGCCCAGCTGGTGCGCGACCTCTTGGACCCGGCGGCGCGTGTCCGCGGCGATGCGGGGGTGGTCGCGCAGCGCCAGCGAGACGGTCGAGTAGTGGCAGCCGGCGCGGCGGGCGATGTCGCGGAGCGTGGGCCGGGGCTGGATCGACATGGGGGAGGGATAGCGGCCGAGGGGCCGGTCGGGAAGCCGCGTTTGCCGGGCGCGGTGGTTCAGCCGCCCGGCGGGCGGACGACGATTTCGCGGCCCTCGACCTCCAGCGGAGCCCGGCCCGGTCCGCCGCTCAGGTGGATGAGTTCCGCGGCCATTGCCGCGCCCAAGCCCTCCGTGGGATCGAGCAGGACGGGGTCGTTGGCCGCGTCGCGCTTCAATGGGACGAGCGCGTAGCGGATCGGGCGCCGGTCACGCACGACGACGCGCAGCACGAGTCCGTCGACGTTCTTGCGCTGCCGCTCCCAGTCGAAGGCGAAGTTGGCGAGGCTGTGGAACACGGGTCGGCCGCCGTGAAGTTCCACCGCCTGGAGGACGTGCGGACCGTGGCCGAACACGAAGTCCGCGCCAGCGTCGAGGGCGGCGCGAGCCGCGATCCGCTGGTAGTCGGCGGGCTGGCTGCTGGACGACACGCCCCACTGCATCGAGAGCGCGAGCACGTCGACCTGCGGCCGCAGCTCGCGAACGAGGGCGACGAGCCGGGCGAGGTCGGAGGCCAGCGGTGTGGTGACGACCCGCGCGGGTCCGCCCGGCATCTCGTGGATACGACGATGCGGCTGGTAGGACGTCGTGGCGCGGAGCGTGGCCACGCCCGGCCGGTCGGCGCCGGCGCGGTGGTTCTCCGGCCAGACGAGCGAGTTGAAGTGGAGGATGCCGAGGCGTACACCCCGGCGCTGGAGCACGAGCGGGCGGTGCGCCTCGGCCAGGTTGGCGCCGCTGCCGGTGTGCGGAATCCCCGCCGCGCGCAGCACCGCGATGGTCGGAAGCACCGTGGTGTCTGCGGGGTAGGCGACGTTGGACCCGAAACCGACCGCGTCGATGCCGGCGCCGACGAGGCCCTGGACCTGGGAGGGATGGGAGTGGCGCCAGAGCGGCTTGTGCTCGATGTCGGGCCGGCGCGAGTCGGTCGAGGGCGGCACGAGCGCCATCTCGAGGTTGCAGAACCGGAAGTCGGCCGCCCGCAGCGTCGGCAGCAGGTGGCGGAACGCGAGGGCGGGCTCGGCGCGGTCCTGCAGGTTCAGGTCGCCGAAGAACAGGAGCGTGACGTCCCCCGACGAGTCGCCCTTCGCCGCGAGCCAGGGCCAGGGTTCGACCGGTCCGGCGGGGGTCGGGGCGAGGACCGGGGGCGCGAGCTTCGTGTCCTCCAGCAGCGCCTCGGGCACGTCGTCCGAGAAGTCGGGCGGCGCCGCGGCCAGCGGGGAGACGGCGAGGAGCGCCGCGAGCACGAGCGGGGCGCGGGCCGTCACGGGCCCTCCCGTTTCCGGCCGGCGGCCTCGTGCATGAGCCGTTGCTGCTCCTTCACCCACTCGTGGCGTTTGGTCATGAAGGCGGGGTCCTCGTTCATAAAGACCCAGAGGCGGATCATCCCGTCCTGGTGGGCGCTGGCGAGCAACCCGCCGTTGGGACTGAAGTGGAGGTACTCCATGTAGTCGGTCGCCAGCGAGCGGTAGGCGGGGAAGAGGTCCTCGCCCAGCTCGGGGTTGAGGATGTCGCGCAGGCGCGTGACATGGATCTGCGGGTCGTGGCCCGCGGTGAGCAGGTACTGCCCGTCCCGCGACCACGTGATCGTCTCGGTCTTGCGCCCGGTCTGGTTGAAGCGCTTCACCAGCCTGCCGGAGGCGAACTCCCAGACCCAGACCGTGCCCCCGTAGCCCGAAGCGGCGACGTACCGCCCGTCCGGGGAGACCTCGACGCAGACGAGGAAGCGCTCGCGGTCGGCCGGCAGCTCGCGCACGAGACGCAGGCGGTCGGCGGTGTCGTAGATGCGCACCACCCCCGGATGGCCCGCGACGACGAGGTGCCGGCCATCGGGCGTGAAGACGAGCTCGTTGATCGTGTCGCCGTAGTCCACCTCGAGGTCGAGCTCGCCCTCGGGCATCCGGAACAGGCGCGCGAGGCCGCGGGTCCGACCGTCGGGCAGCCTCTCCTGCTCCTCGCCGGTCGCGAGCCAACGGCCGTCCGGCGACCAGGTGAGCGAGTCGATGCCGCGCGGGTGGGGGATGCGCCGGAGGATCCGACCGTCGGCGGCGTCGAAGACCGTGACGAGGAAGTCCTCGCTGCACGCGGCCACGACCCGCCCGTCCGGCGACCAGCCGACGCGCTCGATCTCGCCGCCCGTGGTGGCGCGCCAGAGCTCCGCGCCGTCGGAGACGCGCCACATGACGACGGCGTTGTCGAACTTCGATCCGCTCACGAGCCGCCGGCCGTCGGGGGAGAACTCGACGGACTCGATCGAGCCGGCCTCGGCGAAGACGTCGGCCACGCGGGTCCAGACCAGGTTGAGGGCGAGCTCGTTCCCGGCGCGGACCGGAAGCGCTGCGGCGAGGAGGGCGGCGGCCGCGAGCAGGGCGCGGCGGGGGACGGACAGGGGGGGGTGGGGTCTCATTTGGCGGGGACGCGTTGGGCGGCGCGTTCGGCCCGGCGCCGTTCGGCGGCGGCCTTCTGCTGGCGGATGAGTTCGTGGTGGCTGCGGAGGTTGATGTCGGGATCGCCGGAGCGGCAGAGCCACAGGCGGAGGGTGCCGTCCTCGTGGGCCGACGCGAGCAGGGCGCCGTTCGGGGAATAGTCGAGGTACTCGGCCGGCCCTGTGGCGGTGCTCTGGAAGACGAACGGCAGGTAGCTCGCGCCGAGGTCGGCGGTGGCCACGAGACGGATGTGGTCGTCGTGTCCCGCCACCGCAAGGAAGCGGCCGTCGGGCGACCACGCCACCGCCTCGACCTTGCGACCGGTGTGATTGAATCGCGCCACGCGGCGGCCGGTGGCGAAGTCCCAGACCGCGACGAAGCCCGCCTCCGCGCCGGCCGCGAGCAGCCGTTGGTCCGGGGACAGGCGCACGGAGATGAGGTAGTGGGGCAGACCGAGCTCGAACGTGCGGACTGGCGCGAGGTCGGGGAGGCGCCAGAGCTTCGCCGTCGAGTCCTCGCTCGCGGTGACAACGTGCGTGCCGTCGCGCGTGAAGGCCACGGAATTGACCGTGTCCCCGTGCGCCGCGGTGGCGGCGAGATCGAGGTTGGGCATCGTCCACGCCTGGACCGCGCCGCCCTCCTTGCCGGTGACGAGGAGGCGGCCGTCGGGTGAGAAGGCGAGGCCGTCGACGGCGGCGTCGAGGGGCCGGGCGCCGAGCGGCTCGCCGTCGGCCGCCCGCCAGAGGCGCAGGGTCTCGTCCTCGCCCGTCGAGACGACGAACCGGCCGTCGGGGGAGAACGCGGCGCGCTCCACTTCCTGTTCCAGCACGCGCTGCCACACGACCGTGCCGTCGAGGACCCGCCAGACGACGACCCGGTTGTCGTATTTCGAGCCCGTGACGATGAACTGCCCGTCGGGCGAGAATTCGGCGGACTCGACCGCGCCGGCCTCGCCATTGAGGTCGGCGACGCGGCTCCAGAGGAGCTGGAGTCCGGGGTGGGCGTTGTACGCCGCGAGGGGGCCGGGGGCGAGCGCCGCGACGGGGAGGAGCGCGGCGCAGGACCGGCGGAAGGTCCGGAGGAGGGGCGGCATGGGGTGGTCGGAGGCTGGCGTAGGGCGAGTCCGCGGGGAATGCTCCGCCGCATCACATTGTTGAATCCCGTCCGGCGCGCCGGCCTCAGAGCGCGGCGACCACGGCGGTGGTGAAGGCCGTGGTGCGGAGAGCGCCGCCGAGATCCGGGGTGGCGTGGCCGGCGGCGAGCGTGCGCGTCACGGCCGCCTCCAGACGGCGGGCCGCGGCGGTCTCCCCCAGCCAGTCGAGCATGAGCGCCGCGGCGAGGATAGCCCCGGAGGGATTCGCGACGCCCCGTCCAGCGAGGTCAGGCGCGGAGCCGTGCACGGGCTCGAAGAGCGACGGGTGCCGGCTGGAAGGATCGAGGTTGGCAGAGGGGTTGAGGCCGAGGCCGCCGGAGATCGCGCCGCTGAGGTCCGTGAGGATGTCGCCGAAGAGGTTCGATGCGACGACGACGTCGAACCAGCCGGGGCGGCGCACGAAGTTCATGGCGAGCGCGTCGATGTGCTGCCGGTCGGTCGCGACGTCGGGGAACTCGCGCGCGAGGGCGGCGAGGACCTCCTCCCAGAGCGTGAACGCGTGGCGCTGGGCGTTGGACTTGGTCGCCATCGTCAGGCGCCGACGACGACGGCGCGCGAGCTCGAAGCCGAAGCGGAGCGCGCGTTCCACACCCCGGCGCGTGTGGAGGGCGGACTGCACCGCGAACTCCTCCGCCGCGCCGGCGTGGAAGCGTCCGCCGACGTCGCAGTACTCGCCCTCGGAGTTCTCGCGAACCACCACGAGGTCGACCGCGGGCGAGCCGGCGAGCGGACCCGGGACCCCCGCAAAGGACCGGGCGGGTCGGACGCAGGCGAACTGGTCGAAACCCTGGCGCATCGCGATGAGCGGCCGGAGCGCCACGTGGTCGGGCAGCGCCGCAGGCCAGCCGAGGGCGCCGAGGAAGATGGCGTCGAAGGTCCGGAGCTGCTCGAGGAAGTCGGGCGGCGCGACGACCCCATGCCGCGCGTGCCAGGCCGCGCCCCAGGGGAAGCGGGTGCAGTCGAGCCGGAAGCCGGCGTCCGGTCCCTCCACCGCGCGCAGGACCGCGACGGCGGCGTCGGTCACCTCGGGACCGATGCCGTCGCCGGGGTAGAGGGCGATGCGGTGGGTTCTCACGGCGGTGCCGCGGGACGGTGGGGGCGGCCCGGGCGGCGCGCGCCGCTCCGGTCAGAGGTCGAACTTCACGCCCGCGATCACGCTCAGGCCCGTGTACTCCTGCTCGATCGGGCGGGAGGTGTGGCCGAGGAAGAGACGCTTCTTGCGCGTGTCCGTGAGGTTCTTGCCCTCGATGAACAGCTGCCAGCCGCGGCGGAACGAATAGCTCACCGAAGCGTCGAAGGACTCCTCCTCGTCGATGTACTGGTCGTCGAGCGCGGTGCCGGCGAAGGTCTGCTGCGCGATTCCGTTGAAGTTGTACGCGACGCGGGCGGTGAAGCGGCCCCTCTCGAAGTCGAGGATGACGTTCCACACCTGGTCGAGCTGTTCCGGCACGCGGTCCATGGCGCCGCGGCCCGGGATCTCGGCCTCGCCCTCGATCTTCGCATAGTTGGCGGTGATGCCCAGTCCGTCGAAGGGCGGGGGCAGGAACTTGAAGCGCTGCTGCCAGTTGAGCTCGAAGCCGGTGTAGGAGCCGGTCGGCCCGTTCTCCGGGCGGCGCAAGGTGAAGTTCTCGGGCCCGAGGCCGGCGTCGAACACGATGGTCGAGGTCTGGACGAAGCGGAAGTCCTTCAGCTCCTTGTGGAACGCGCCGAACGAGAGGAGGCCGGCCGAAGACAGGTACCACTCGAGCGAAAGGTCGAAGTTCGCCGACTCCAGCGGACGGATGTTCGGGTTGCCTTCGTCGATCGTGTTGTTGGCGTCGTTGATGGTGCGGCGCGGGACGAGGTCGCCGTAGTCGGGCCGCGCGATCGAGTTCGTCCACGCGCCGCGCAGCAGCACGCGGTCCGTGAACCGGTGAGTCACCACGACGGCGGGGAAGAGGTTGTCGTAGCTCGAGTCGCGCTGGATGCGGCTGACGGAAAGGACCGCGCCGCCGGCGCCGGTCGTGACGACGTTGCCGTTGTAGGAGTTGTCGGTGTTCTCCCAGCGCAGCCCGGCGACCACGCGGGTGCGTCCGAACTCGAAGGATCCCATGCCGTAGGCCGACCAGATGTCCTCCGTCGCTTGGTAGGTGCCAGGAAGGTTGGTGGTGAGGAAGGTGTTCTGGTTGATGGTGAAGTTGCCAAGGTTGCCCTGGAAGTAAGCCCGCAGCGTGTCGTAGTTGGTGGTCGGTCCGTAGCGGTAGATTCCGCGCACGTCCGGGAGGACGTCGCCCAGATACGAGGCGAGGGACTGCGTGGTGGTCGCGGTCGGATTGTAGTTCGTCGCGTCCGGCCGCTGGTCCCGCTCCTTGGCGCGCAGCCGGGTGCCGAACTTCCAGAAGCCCGTGCCCGACCCGAGCTTGGCCGGCAGCGAGAAGTTAAGCGCGCCGGTCCGGTCGGCGTCGGAAGCGTCGTCGTCGCGGATGAGGTGGGTGCCGCGGTTCGAGGCGAGGATGAACGAGGCCTTGTCGGCGACGGAGTTGAGCGGGTCGGTGAAGCGCGGGAAGTCGACGTCGCTGCGGTCGTAGGTGTAGTCGACCACGCCGCCGCCCGTCGGCCGCCGGTTCTCCCAGGTGGTCTCCTGCCGGTCGAGGGAGAACTCGCCCTCGGAGACGGACAGGGAGTAGTCCACGTCGAACCGGTCGAAGTGGAACTCGCCGCCGAGGCCGAGGCTGGTGGTGAGCGTGCGGGTGCGGCTCTTGCGGTCCTGATGCTCGAGCCGTCCGCCATCCACGACGCCCGTCGTGTTGTTGCTGCCGGCGAGGTAGGCGCCGCCGCTGCCGAAGCGCACGCGGAAGCGCCGGCGCTCCTCCTTGTCGGTGAACTCGTTGGCGAAGATGCGCACGTAGTGCTGGGCGTGGCTGGAGGTGCGGAAGTCGAACTGCGCGTTCGCCCCGAGCCGCTTGCGGTCGGTGATGCGGTGGCGGAGGTCGATCTGGTCCAGCAGCGAATCATAGGTCACGCCGCCGATCGCCGTCGGGGGGCGGTACTCGGCGTTCACCGCCTGCACGGGCCGGTTGTTGTACTGGTACGCTCCGCTCACCTGCAGTCCGTAGTTGGAGTCGGGGCCGAACCGGTTCGCGTAGGTGAAGTTGCCGGCGTACTGGTTCTGGCTGTCCATCTCGTTCCAGCCGTACTGCAGCTTGCCTGAGACCACCCGCCGCTGCACGTCGAGGGAGCTCCGTGTCTTCAGGTTGACCGCGCCGCCGACCGAGTCCGCGTCCATGTCGGGTGTGACGGCCTTGGTCACCTCGATGCTCGCGATCAGGTCGGTCGGGATCTGCTTGAGTGAGACGGCGCGCACGTCGCCGATGTCCGTCGCGACGGGCGAGAACGGCGCGGGCAGGCGGTCGCCGTTGAGGGCGACGTTGTTGAACTTTGCGGCCGCGCCCCGGATGGTGATGTACTCGGCCTCGCCGCGGTCCGTCTGGAGCCCGACGCCGGGCAGGCGGGACAGCGCTTCGCCGATGCTGGCGTCGGGCAGTCGCCCGAGGCGATCGGAGGCGACGATGTTCTGGATCGTGTTCGAGGCGCGCTGGCGGTTCACCGCCCGCGCCTGTCCTTCGGCGAACGATTCGACGACGTACTTGTCCAGTACCACCACGTCGCTGCGGAGCCGCACGGCGTGGGTGGTCGCCCGGCCGGCGGCGACTTCGACGCCGGCCTCGTACGGATCGAAGCCGAGGTAGTGCACCGAGAGTACCTGCCGGCCGGCCGGCACGGCGGCGAAGCGGAAGGCGCCGCCGTCGTCGGTCCGGGTGGTGCCGACGCCGGCCAGCCGGACTTCCGCGCCGGCGACGAACTCGCCGCGCGGGTTGGTGACGGTGCCGGAGACGACGCCGGTGTCCTGGGCGCGCGCGACGGCAAACGCGAGGAGGGACGCGGCGGCGAGGCGGGACAACAAGCGGGCCATTCGGCCCGCGGCGGGGGTGCGGAGCTCAGCGTTCATGGGGACGGGGGAGGAGCGCGCCGGGCGCGGGCCCGGGGCGCGGGGTGGTTGGGGTCGGGGCCAGCGCTAGCGGAGCGGGGGCGGGCGGGGGAACTCCCGCGAACATCACATTGTTGATATGCCGCGGCGGAAGGCTTGGTCCTTCAACAATGTGACGTCCGTCGGGGTTTACGCCGGCGCGGCCTCCGGTCGTGGTGGGCGGCGCGGAGCGTTCCCGCCCGCGCCTTCCTATGCCCCTTGTCAGCATGTCCCCGATGCTCGCCACGGCCCGACGCGAAGGCTGGGCCGTCGCCGCGTTCAACCCGGTCGATTACGCGTCGGCCCGCGCCATCGTCCAGGCGGCCTGCGAACTCGACGCGCCCGTGATCGTGCAGACCTCGGCGAAGACCGTGAAGTACCACGGCGCCGGGACCATCGCCGGCTGGCTCCGCGACCTGGCCGGAACCGCGCCCGTGCCTGTCGCCCTCCATCTCGACCACGGCAAGGACCTCGGCCTCATCCGGACCTGCCTCGACGCCGGCTGGACCTCCGTGATGATCGACGCCTCGGACAAGCCCTTCGCCGAGAACCTCGCGCTCACCCGGCAGGTCGTCGCCCTCGCGGGGCCGCGCGGCGCGGGCGTCGAGGCGGAGGTCGGCGAGATCGGCGGCGTGGAGGAGGACGTGACCGGTTCCGCGGAGCACTACGCGGACGTCGACCAGTCCCTGGAGTTCTGCCGGACGGTCGAACTCGGGGTGTTCGCGCCCGCCATCGGCACCGCCCACGGCCTCTATAGCGCCGAACCGCGGATCGCGTGGGACCGCCTCGAGGCGATCGGCCGCGGCACGCCGACGCCGCTCGCCCTGCACGGCGGCACCGGGCTCTCGGACGAGGTGATCCAGCGCTGCATCCGGCTCGGATGCGCCAAGATCAACATCTCGACTAACCTCAAGCACGTCTTCATCGACAGCTTCGTGGAGCACCACCGCTCGCACCCTGACGAGTACGAGCCCTTGGCGCTGCTCGCGGCGCAGGCTGCGGCGATGACGGCGCTGGTCCGCGGGAAGATCGGGCAGTTCGGCGGCGCCGGCAAGGCACCGCGGGTGCCCTCCGTCGCATGAAGGCCCTGCTCTTCGACTGCGACGGCGTGCTCGCCGACACCGAGCGCGACGGCCACCGCCCCGCATTCAACCTCGCATTCTCTCAGGCGGGCCTTGGAATCACATGGGATGTCCCGACCTACGGAGAGCTCCTCCGGATCGGCGGCGGCAAGGAGCGCCTGCGGCACTACTTCGACACGCGGGGCTGGCCCGTGCCGGAGGTGGCGCGCGACGACCTCGTCGCCCGCCTGCACCGGCTCAAGACCGACCTGTTCCTGCGCATCATCGAGGGCGGCCAGCTGCCGGCGCGGCCCGGTGTCGCGCGGATTGTGGACGAGGCGGCCTCCATCGGGCTGACCCTCGCGGTCTGCTCCACTTCGAATGAGCGCGCAGTCCACGCCGTCGTCACCCACCTCCTCGGCCCGCAGCGGCGCCGGGCTTTCGCCGGCCTGTTCGCGGGCGACATCGTGCCGCGCAAGAAGCCTGCGCCCGACATCTACCTCCACGCCGCCCGGCTTCTCGGGGTCGCCCCGTCGCACTGCCTCGTCGTCGAGGACAGCGCGAACGGCCTGCAGGCCGCCCGCGCCGCCGGCATGCGCTGCCTCGTGACGACCAGCGCCTATACCGCGGCGGAGGACTTCACGGGCGCGGCGCGCATTGTCCCCGACCTCGGCGAACCGCCCGGCCCCCACCTCACCCTCGACGACCTGCGCGTGCTCGCCGTCTGACCTTACCCCAATGCAAGAGATCACCCCCGCGCACCTCGAGCGGATCGTCCGTACCATGGCGGACACCGCCCTCGCCCATGAAGGCCGCTTCTCCGAGCTCGACGGCGCCTGCGGCGACGGCGACTTCGGGACCTCGCTCGCCACGGGATTCCGGCGTGTGTTGGCCGACTGGGAGACCATCGACCGCAGCGCGCCCGCCCCATTGCTGCAGAAGGTCGGAATCATCATCACCAGCCACGTCGGCGGCTGCTCTGGCCCGATCTGGGGCACGGGCTTCCTCCGCGCTGCGGCCGGCGCGCGGGGCAAGGCCGCGCTGACCCGCGAAGACCTCGTCGCCCTGGCCCGCGCCGCCATCGAGGGCATCATGGCCCGGGGCGGGGCGAAGGCTGGCGACAAGACGCTGCTCGATGCGCTCATCCCCGCCACCGAGGCGCTGGCCGCCGCCGCGCCCGGCACCGACCTGCGCGACGCGTGGGACGCCGCGACTGCCGCCGCCGAGGCGGCCGTCGAGGGCACGCGCGCGTGGACGGCCCGGCGCGGCCGGCAGTCCTTCACCGGCGACCGCAGCCAGGGCACCCTCGACCCGGGCATCGTCGCCGTCGCCACGATGATGAGGGCCGTCGGCGCCACGCTCCGGGCCTGAGGCCCTTCCCTTCAACCCCGCAACCCACCCCGCCATGAAGAAGTTCGTCAACGACCCGGCCCGCTTCGTCCCTGAGATGCTGGAGGGCCTCGCCCTCGCCAATCCGGACACGCTCCGCCACGTGCCCCAGTTCAACATCATCCACCGCGCCGATGCGCCCAACGCCGCCAAGGTCTCGGTCATCCAGGGCTCGGGCTCCGGCCACGAGCCGGCCCACGTCATGGCCGTCGGCCGCGGGATGCTCGACGCCGCCTGTCCGGGGAACGTGTTCGCCGCGCCGCCCATGGAGTACGTGTACGAGTGCACAAAGCTGATGAACTCGCCGCGCGGGGTGCTGCACTTGATCAACAACTACCAGGGCGACCGCATGTGCTGGGACATGGCGCGCGAGGCCGCGGAGGCCGACGGCATCCGGATCGGGACCGTCATCATCGACGACGACGTGGCCGTGCAGAACAGCACGTGGACGGTGGGACGCCGCGGCGTGGCCGGGAACTTCTTCGTCATCAAGGCGTGCGGCGCCGCCTCCGAGATGGGCCGCTCCCTCGAGGAGCTCGTCGCGCTCGGCCGGAAGGTGAACAGCGTCGTCCGCACCATGGGCGTCGCCCTCACCGGCTGCACCCCGCCCGCCAAGGGCAAGCCCATCTTCGAACTCGGGCCGACCGAGATCGAGGTCGGGGTCGGCATCCACGGCGAGCCCGGCCGCCGGCGCGACCAGCTCAAGGCGGCCGACGAGATCCTCGCCGACATGTTCGATGCGGTGGCCGGCGACCTCCCCTTCTCCCGGGGCGACCGGGTCGGCCTCATGATCAACGGGCTCGGCGGCACGCCGCTCAGCGAACTCTACCTGCTCTACCGCAAGGCCGCCCTGCTGTGCCGCGACCGCGGGTTGACGGTCGGACGCAACTACGTCGGCGAGTACTGCACCGCCCTCGAGATGGCCGGCTTCTCGCTCACCCTGATCCGGCTCGACGCCGAACTGGAGCCGCTGCTCGCCGCTCCTGCCGAGTGCCCGCTCCGCGTCTTCTGACCGTGCATCCCCGCCGGCCCTTGCTCCTCGTCGGCCTGCTGGCCGCGGCCGTCGGCGCCGCGGTCGCGGCGGATCCGCTGCGGCTCTACCTGGGAACGTTCACCACCCGCGGCAGCCGGCAGGCGGAGGGCATCTACGTTGCCGACTTCGACGCCGAGCGCGGCGCCCTCGGCCCGCTGCGGCTGGCGGCCCGGGCCACGGATCCGTCGTGGCTCGCGCCCGACGGACCGCGCGGCCGTCTCTACTCGGTCAACCGCCCTGGTGGTGGCGGCACCGTCGCGGCCTACGCCGTGGAGGTGGACGGCGCGCTGACGTTCCTGAATGAACAGGATGCGCGCGGCGCGAATCCCGCGCACCTCGCCCTCGCGCCGGACGGCCGCGCCGTCGTCGTGAGCAACTACCGCGGTTCGAACTTCGTGCTGCTCCCGCTCGCGCCGGACGGCCGGCTCCGGCCCGCCGCGCAGGTCCACGCGCTAACCCATCGCTCTATCCACCCGCACCGCCAGGCGCAGCCACACCCGCACTCGTTCAACTTCTCGCCGCGCCTCGGCGCCGCGCTCGGCGTGGGCTCCGACGCGGGCGGCGACCGGCTCTACCAATTCCGCTACGACGCCGCGGCGGGCATGCTCGCCGCCGCGAAGCCGGCGTGGGTCGAGATTCCCGCCGGCGCCGGGCCGCGGCACCTGACCTTTCACCCGACGCTGCCGGTGGCCTACGCCGTGAACGAGCTGTTCAACACGGTCGCGGTCCTCGACGAGGACGCGGCCGCCGCGACTCTGCGCTACCGGACGCAGGTGCTGACGCTGCCGCGCGATGCTGTGGTCGCGAGCACGGCGTCCGAGGTCGTCGTGCATCCCTCCGGGCGCTTCGCCTACGCTTCGAATCGCGGCCACGACAGCATCGCGGTCTTTGCGGTCGATCCGCGGGACGGCGGGCTCGCGCCCCGGGGGCACGTCTCCTCGGGGGGGCGCACGCCGCGCCACTTCGCCTGCGACCCCACCGGGCGCTGGCTTCTGGTGGCCAACCAGGACAGCGACGACATCGTGGTCTTCGCGATCGATGCCACGACCGGCGCGCTGACCCCGCACGGTCCGCCGGTGGCCGCGCCCACCGTCGTCTGCCTCCGCTTCTGGCCCCCGCCCTGACGGGACCTCCGCGGCTGCGCCGGCCCCCGCCGCGGGTCCGGGCCCGTCCCGGCCTCCTTCCTCCCATACCCAATGAACGTCTATCTCGCGGAATTCATCGGCACGACCGCGCTCGTGCTTTTCGGCAACGGCGTCGTCGCCAACGTTGTCCTCGCCAAGTCCAAGGGCCAGGCTTCGGGCTGGATCGTCATCACGGCTGGCTGGGCCGTCGCCGTCGCACTCGCGGTGTACCTGGTGGGTCGGATCTCCGGCGCGCACCTCAATCCGGCCGTGTCGGTCGCGCTCGCCGCGATCGGCGGTTTCGAGTGGGCCCGGGTGCCCGGCTACGTGCTGGCGCAGACCGCCGGCGGCTTCGTCGGCGCGACGCTCGTGTGGGTCCTCTACTACGCCCATTGGGAGGCGACGCCGGAGCCGGGCGCGAAGCTCGCTTGCTTCTCCAGCGCGCCGGCCATCCGCCGCACGGGGCCAGCGTTCGTCGCCGAGGCGCTCGCAACCGGCGTGCTCGTCTTCGGCCTCCTCGCGCTCAGCCGCGTGGCGACCGGTGCGCCGGCGGGACAGGAGGCGCTGGTCGCGGCGATGGGCACGTGGTTCGGCCCGGCGCTCGTCGGGCTGCTGATTCTCGGCATCGGGCTGTCACTCGGCGGACCCACGGGGTTTCCGATCAATCCCGCGCGCGACCTCGGCCCGCGGCTCGCCCATGCGGTGCTGCCGATCGCGGGCAAGGGTGACTCCGATTGGGCCTACGCCTGGGTGCCGGTGGTGGCGCCGGTGGTCGGGGGCGTGGCGGCCGCGCTGCTGTTCGGGGTCCTCGGACTCTGACCGCCGGCGCGCCTACGCGTCTGCGGTCGCGAGGCGGTGGACGCGGGCCACGGTCTCCTCGGTCGCGACCGCGAACTGCCGCTGGGTGAATGCGGTCGCCGGCAGCGCGGCGAAGCGCTCCGCCGGCATCTCGGTCGCCCACGCCTCGGCGAAGTACGGCACGCGCCGCAGGCGGGCGAGCACCTCCGCCGGCACGATGTCGGCGGACGTCGCGCGCAGCTCGAGCCGGCCGTCGAGCGCGAGGAGCTCGGAGAGGCACTCGGGCGGGCAGGTGTAGACCATCGGGTGGCCGGCCGTCTTCTCCACGTGCCAGAAGTGCTCGCCCTGCGCGTCGGCCGGCCCGCGGCGGAGGGAGCAGAGCAGTAGCTTGCCGGGATAGCCGCGCGCCGCCAGCACGGTGCGGGCGCGATGGAACAGGGCGATGCCGGCCCAGCGCCGATCCGCGGGCGAGAGGGCCAGGCCGACGGCCGCGGCGCTCGCGTCGAACTCCGGGCGCTCCTCGAAGCGCGCCGCCATCTGCGTGATGACGGACCGCCAACGGAAGAGGTCCACCCGGGCGGCGCGGGCCTTCGCGAGGCCGCGCGCGACCGCGTCCGCCACCGCGACGAACTGCGGCACGATGAAGCTCAGGGTGCAGTTGGTCGCGAGGCCGAGGGCGGTCAGGCGGTGGATGACCTCGAGGCCGGCGGCGGTGCCGGGACACTTCACCATGACGTTCGGACCCTGGGCCGCGATCTCCAGGCCCTGCCGGAACATGAGCCCGGCCTCGTCGGCGTACCGCGGGTCCACCTGCCCCGAGAGGTAGCCCCGGCGGCCGCCGGTCGCCTCCCACTGGGGCCGCAGCGCCTCCGCCCCGGTCCGGACCACCTCGAGGTAGGTCCGCCAGTACACCACCTCGGGGTGGGCGTGCGGCAGGTCGGTCCGGAGCCGCCGCGCCACCGGACCGAACAGGTCCGGCCGCGCCTCAAGCGCCTGGAGGGAGAGCGGGGGATTGGTCGTGACCCCGGAGATGACGCCGGCCGCCGGGTCGTGCGCCGGGAACAGCCGATCGAGCTGGACGGCGAGGAGGCCCCGGGCGGCCGGAGCGACCGCGGCCAGCATCCGTTCCCGCCACGCGCCGAAGACGACCGGCGACGAGTCCCACCAGACCTCCGTCTCGGGATGGAGTGCGACCAGCCGCTCCAGCACGGAGGGCGGAGCGGAGGACGGGCGGAAATCTGAGGTGGCGGCGGACACGGGGGGGCGGGACCGCCCATGGAGATGCGGCGGTCGAAGGCCGGCGGCGACCCCGCCCGCGTTCACCCTGTTTAAGCGGGCGCGGCCCCCGGGGCCCGCGTCGGAATGGACTCAACAGATTGACTGACGGACGCGTTTGCGCCGTCGGGCGAGAGGGCTTTGCTCGGACGGTGCGCCGACCCCGCCTTGCCGCCGTCCTCCTTCTCCTCCTGCCCGCCGCTGCGCCGGCCGATGCCGGTCGCGACGCGATCATCCGCCAGTGGGACCCGCTCTACCAGCGGCTCTGCGCCGACTGCCACGGGTCGGACCGGCAGGGCGGGTTGGGCGGGTCGCTCGTCGACGGGAAGTGGCGGCGGGGCGGCTCGACCGAGCAGCTCCGGCACAGCATCGCCGTCGGCTGGGAAAAGTCCGGCATGCCCGGCTACGGCACCGAGCTGAGCGCGGCGGAGGTCGACGGGCTCGTCGCCTACGTGCAGGCCTCGTTCGCGGACTTCCAGTCGCGGCAGGCGGCCAAGGCCGAGCGCGCGCCCGACGGCACCTTCGCCGCCGGCGGCGTACGCTTCGTCGTCGAGACCGTGGCGGCGCCGCTCGAGACCCCGTGGGGGATCGCGTGGCTGCCCGACGGGCGGATGCTGGTGACCGAGCGTCCCGGCCGGCTGCGGATCGTGGCGCGCGACGGCGCGCTCTCGGCCCCGGTCGCGGGCGTGCCGGCCGTGTTCGCCGAGAACCAGGGCGGCCTGCTCGACGTGGCCGTGCACCCCGACTACGTCCGCAACGGCTGGATCTACCTCGCGTTCAGCGAACCGCGCTCGATCGGCGGCGAGACGCGGGCCTTCACCGCCATCGTGCGCGGCCGGGTGCGCGACGGCCGCTGGCGCGACGAGCAGACGGTCTTCCGCGCGCCGGACCGGCACTACACCGACTCCGCGAAGCACTGGGGCTGCAAGCTGGTGTTCGACGGACGCGGGCACCTCTTCTTCGGCATCGGCGACCGCGGCGACATGGACCGCGCGCAGGACCCGGCCGATCCGGCGGGCAAGATCCACCGCGTGCGCGACGACGGCACGGTGCCCCCGGACAACCCGTTCGCCGGGCGCGGCGACGCGTTCCCCTCGGTCTGGGCCCTCGGCGTGCGCAACCCGCAGGGCCTCGCGCTCGACCCCGCCACCGGCGCGCTCTGGGAGACGGAGCACGGCCCGCGCGGCGGCGACGAGCTCAACCGCGTCGCCCCCGGCGCCAACTACGGCTGGCCGCGCGTCTCGCTCGGCCGCAACTACAACTTCGCCCCGGTGAAGTGGAAGAAGTCCCTGCCGGGCCTCGAGAACCCGGTCCACGCGTGGTCGCCGTCCCTCGCCGCGAGCGGGCTCGCGGCCTACGCGGGCGACGCCTTCCCCGCCTGGCGCGGCTCCCTCCTCGCCGGCGGCCTCGCCCGCGAGGAGCTGCGCCGCCTCGCGGTGGCGCCGGACGGGACCGTGGTCGACGAGCTGCTGCTCAAGGGCCTCGGCCGCGTGCGCGACGTCCGGGTGGGACCCGACGGCCACGTCTACCTCGCGCTCAACCACCGCCGCGAGCACCTCGGGCGCATCGTGCGCCTGCGCCCCGTCTCGCCGTGAGCCCGCGCCTCCTCCTGCCGGCCCTGCTCGTCGCCTCCGCCGCCGGCGCGGCGCCGGCCGACGACGCGCGGTCCGCGGAGGTCGCGTCCGCCCTGCGCGACCTCGGGCGCCACGCCGCGACGGTGCTGGTCGGCCCGGACGGCATGGGCCGCACCGACTACCACGTGCTCGACGGCGCGTGGCGCGACTACGAGCCCGCCTGGCACACCGGCCAGCTCGTCTGGGGGCTGGTCGAGGCCTCGACCGTGCTCGGCGACGACGCCCTGCTCGCCGCCGCCCGCCGTTCCGGCGACTGGTGGGTGGCGCAGGAGTTCCGCCCGCCGCATCCGTTCGCCGGCCTGCTCAACGCCTGGCACGGCGACAAGCTCGGGCCGACGCTCGTCAACTGGACCACGATCTCCGACGGCACGCCCGGCCTGTTCGCGCTCAGCCGGGCCACCGGCGAACCGCGGTACGCCGACACCGCGACGCGCTCCGCGCGCTGGCTGTGGGAGCGCACGCGCGTGCCCGCCGGCGTGCCGGGCGGCGCGGGGTTGTTCTACAACATCCTCGATCCCGAGCGCGGGGTCGTGGTCACCGACTGGAACCCGCACCGCCAGGGCCCGCGCTACGACGCCGCGGAGGCGCGGCGCGCCGGCGTGCCGCCGATCACCGAGCTCGCGCGGCCGAACATCGAGGGCTTCCTCTTCGCCGACGTCGCGCGCTGGACGGGCGACGACGCGTGGCGCCGCCGGTTCCTCGAGCAGGCGGAGCACGCCCTCGCGCGGCAGGACGCGAACGGCCTGTGGATGGAGTTCGAGCCGAACGACGCGCGCACCGGCGCGGTCCACCCGCGGTTCAACCTCTGGAACGCCGAGGCCCTGCTCGAGGCCCACCACCTCACCGGCGACCGCCGGTTCCTCGCCGGCGCGCGGCGCACGGTGGACTTCCACGCCCGGCTGGCGCGGCCCGACGGGACGATGCACTACGCGCAGAACGTGGACGGCACGGCGCGGCCGGATTCCGTGACGGGTTCGGCGGTCGCCTTCCACGGCGTGCTGCTGCTGCGCCTGCGCGACTACGGCGAGCCCGGGCTCGACGCGGCGATCGAGCGCGCGGTGGACTGGATCCTCCGCAACCGGTACGCCGCGGGACACCCCGACCCGAACCTCGCCGGCGCCGTGGTCGACACGCGGCAGCGGATCGCGGGGGGCCGGCTCAGCCTCGTGCAGCGCGACGTCGGCACGACCTTCGCCCTGCGTTTCCTCGCGCTTTACCTGCGCGACCGCCGGGGCGAGGATGTCAACGCGCACCTGCGCGGTCCCCCGCCCCCTGCCGCCCCGTGACCTCCTCCGGCCTGCTCCTGCTCGGCGCGATCGCCGCCGGCATCGCCTTCATCGTCGTCGCCACCACGCGGTGGAGGATGCACCCGTTCCTCGCCCTGCTGCTCACCGCGATCGGCGTCGGGCTGGCGGCCGGGTTGCCGCTGGACCGGACGGTGGCCGCGCTCGCGGGCGGGTTCGGGCGCACGGTCGGCGCGATCGGCATCGTCATCGCCTGCGGCTGCATCCTCGGGATGGCGCTCGAGCGCAGCGGCGGCGCGCAGGTCATGGCGCGGGCGGTGCTGCGGCTGACGGGGGAGAGGCGCGCGGTGCTGGCGATGTCCGGCACGGGCGCGCTGGTGTCCGTGCCGGTGTTCTGCGACTCGGGCTTCGTCATCCTCGCCCCCCTCGCCAAGTCGCTCGCGCGCCGCACCGGCGAGTCCCTCGCCGCGTTCGCGGTCGCGCTCGCGATGGGGCTCTACGCCACGCACTGCCTCGTGCCGCCGACGCCGGGACCGGTCGCCGCCGCGGGCGCGCTCGGGGCCGACCTCGGCGCGGTCATCCTGCTCGGGCTCGCGGTCGCGCTGCCGGTGGTCGCGACGACCTACCTCTACGCGCGCTGGATCGGGCGCCGCGTCGCGGTGTCCCCGGGCGAGCCGCCGGCCGCGGCGGCCGGGCAGCCGGCGGCGGCTCCGCCGGGGACGGCGGCGACGTTCCTGCCGGTCGTGCTGCCGGTGGCGCTGATCGCGCTCAAGTCGTGGGTGGACGCGCCGAGCCGGCCGCTCGGCGACGGTTGGGTGCGGCAGGCGCTGACCGCGCTCGGCGACCCGAACGTGGCGCTGCTCCTCGGCGTGCTCGCGGCGTGGTGGGTCGTGCGGCGGTTCGGGCGGGAGGCGTTCGGGGCGTGGAGCGGCGAGGGCCTGCGGGACGCGGGCACGATCATCCTCATCACCGCGGCCGGCGGGGCCTTCGGCGGCGTGCTGCGCGAGACCCCGCTCGGGCCGCTCGTCGGGTCCACGCTCGGCCAGCTGCGGCTCGGCGCGTTCAGCCTCGCGGTGCCGTTCGTCATCGCGGCCGGCCTGAAGACGGCGCAGGGCTCGTCCACGGTGGCGATGATCACGACCGCCGGCCTCGTCGCGCCGCTGCTGGAGGGCTTCGGGCTCGCGGCCGGCCACGGCCCGGTGCTGGCGACCCTCGCCATCGCGGGCGGCGCGATGATGGTCTCGCACGTCAACGACAGCTTCTTCTGGGTCGTCACCCAGCTCTCCGGCCTCTCGGTCGCGCAGGGCTACCGCACGGTGACCGCCGCGTCCGCCGTCGCCGGCCTCACCGCCCTCGCCGCCGTGCTGGCGCTCGGGGCGGTGCTGCTCTGAAGGGGCGGGACTACGGGGCCGCCAGCGCGGCGGCGCCGGCGCGGGCGATCTGGCCGTCCTGGGCGGAGGTGACGCCGGAGATGCCGATCGCGCCGACGATGCGGCCGTCGTGCACGAGGGGGACGCCGCCCTCGATGGGCATCGCGCCGGTGAGGTCGAGGTAGCGCACGCCGGCGCCGCCGGCGCCGACCATGTCCTCGAAGGCCTTCGACGGGCGGCGGAAGCCGGCGGCCGTGCGGGCCTTCTCGATCGCGACCTCGGCGCTGCCGAACTGCGTCGTGTCCATGCGCTCGAAGGCGACGAGGTGGCCGCCGGAGTCCACGACGGCGAGGGCGACGGCCCAGTTGTTCCGCGCGGCCTCGGCCTTGGCCGCGGCGAGCACGGCCTGGGCTTGGGCGAGCGGGACGGGCGCGCCGTAAGGCAGGGCGACGACCTGGGCGGAGACGGTGGCGGCGAGGAGCGCGCCGACGAGGAGGAGGGGGCGGAGTCGGGTCATGGGGGAGTGGGCATTGAGCGGGGAGCGGAGGGAGGAGGGCGAGTGACCGATCACCCGAACGGCTGACGGCTTACCTCCCCTCCCTATCTCCCGGTCGCCCTGCCGAGAACCGTGTTGCCGGGCAAACTGTTGAAGAGGCGGGCCGGGGAGCTAAACAGTGTGAACGCCCGTGTGGTTCCCCCGGAGTGCGCGGTGGGATTGGCTGCGCGGCGTCGCCCCGATGAAACTCTCCTGGAAAGCCGTGGTTCCCCTCGCGCTGACGGCGGCGCTGCTGCTGCTGCCGGCGCCGGAGGGGCTGGCGCCGCATGCCTGGCGCTACTTCGCGGTGTTCGCCGGCGTCGTGGCGGCGCTCGTGCTCGAGCCGCTGCCGGGCGGGGCGGTCGGGCTGGTCGGAGTCGTGGTGGTCGCGCTCGGGGCCCCGTGGCTGCTGTTCGGTCCGGCGGAGCTGGCCCGGCCGGGATTCCGGACGGAGACGGCGGCGCTGGCGTGGGCGCTCTCGGGCTTCGCCAACGGCACGGTCTGGCTGATCTTCGGCGCGTTCATGTTCGCGCTGGGCTACGAGCGGACCGGCCTCGGCCGGCGCCTCGCGCTGCTGCTCGTGCGCCGGCTCGGGGGGAGCACGCTCTCGCTCGGGTACGCGGTCGCGCTGGCCGACCTCGCGCTCGCGCCGTTCACCCCGTCGAACACGGCGCGCAGCGGCGGGACGATCTACCCGGTGGTGCGCAACCTGCCGCCGCTCTACGACTCGCTGCCCGACACGCCGTCGGCGCGGCGGCTCGGGTCGTACCTGATGTGGACGGCGTTCGCGACGACCTGCGTGACGAGCTCGATGTTCCTCACCGCGCTCGCGCCGAACCTGCTGGCGCTCGAGCTCGCGCGGAAGGCGACCGGCGCGGCGCCCGGCTGGGGCGAGTGGTTCGTGGCCTTCCTGCCCGTCGGCCTGCTACTGTTCCTCGCCGTGCCGTGGGTGACGTACCGCCTGTATCCGCCGGAGGTGAAGGCGGCGCCGGCGGTGCGCGACTGGGCGGCGGCGGAGCTGGCGAAGCTCGGTCCGGTCTCGCGGCGCGAGCTCCAGCTCGCCGCGCTCGTCGGCGCCGCGCTCGCGCTCTGGGTCGCGGGCGGGACCTGGGTCAACCCCACGCTCGTCGCCCTCGCGGTCATCGCGGGCCTGCTGGTGCTCGGGGTGCTCACGTGGGAGGACGTGGTGACGAACAAGGCGGCGTGGAGCACGCTGGCCTGGTTCGCCACGCTCGTCGCGCTGGCGGACGGCCTGAACCGGACGGGTTTCGTCGGCTGGGTGGGGGCCGGGGCGGGCGCGGCGCTGCAGGGCGCGCCGCCGGCGCTGGTCGGCCTGGGGCTGCTGGCCCTATTCTACTTCAGCCACTACCTCTTCGCGAGCACCACGGCGCACGCCACCGCGCTGCTGCCGGTGATGCTGGCGACGGCGACGGCCGTGCCGGGGCTGGACGGGCCGACGTTCGCGCTGCAGCTCTGCCTCACGCTCGGGCTGATGGGCGTGGTCTCGCCCTACGCGACGGGCCCGAGCCCGATCTACGCCGGGTCCGGCTACCTGCCGGCGCGGGACTTCTGGCGGCTGGGCGGGATCTTCGGCGCGCTGTTCTTCGCGGTCTTCGTCCTCGTCGGCCTGCCCTGGATGGCGTGGGTGCGCTGAGGCGCCGGCGTCGGCGCGGCGGACCCGGAGTCGGAGGGCTCAGGGCGCGGCGCCGCCGCGCCCGTCCGCCGCGAGGCGGTCGTAGTGGTCCTTCATCACCTGCCAGGCGAGCTTGGGGCGGCCGAGCTCGTCGACGAGGCCCTTGCGGTTCCAGTACTGCTGGAAGCGGCCGTGCGGCCGGCGCGGCGAGCGGAAGTCCTTCAGCAGCCAGGGGGCGGTGCCGACGATGAACGGCGTGGCGAGGGCGGACTTCATCGTCTCGTCGATCAGCCAGGCCTGGAAGTCCTCCGTCCACCGCTCGGTCCGGTCGCCGCGGTGGCCGCGGAGGGCGTCGGCGCCGAACTCGGAGAGGACGACGGGCTTGGCGAAGCGGGACTCCCAGCGCGTGTCCGCGATGGCGTCGGGGTAGGCCGCGCCGTACCAGCCGACGTAGGTGTTGACGGCGAGGACGTCGAGGTAGGCGCCGAGCGGGTCGTCGATGCGCTGGATGCGGCGGTCGGCGGCGCGGGCGGAGGCGCCGCCGGCGCCGTCGGCCGCGGCGGCCTCGACGCTGGTGCTCTTGAGCGCGGCGGAGACGAGGCGGGTCGGGTCGAGCGCGCGCGCGTCCTCGATCAGCTGCCGCAGGAAGACGAGGCGGTGCTCGGTGACGGGCGTCTCGTTGGCCACGGACCAGAACGCGACGGAGGCGTGGTTCTTGTCGCGCTGGATCAGCTCGCGGAGCATCCGGCGCGCGGCGAGGAGCGTCTGGGGATTCTCGTAGGGGATGTCCTCCCAGTAGACGGGGATCTCGGCCCAGGTGAGGAGGCCGAGGCGGTCGGCGAGCTCGTTGACGGCGGCGCCGTAGGGGTAGTGGGCGAGGCGGACGAAGTTGGCGTTGAGCGCGCGGGCGGCCTCGAGGAGGCGGGCGTAGTCGGCCTCGCCGGTGGCGCGGCGGCCCTGGGCGTCGAAGGCCTCCTCGTGCAGGCAGATGCCGCGGAGGAAGATCGGCTCGCCGTTGAGCAGGATCTCGGTGCCGCGGACGGCGAGCGTCCGGAGGCCGACGGGCTGGACGAGCCGGTCATCGCCGGCCTCGACCACGACCTCGTAGCGGTGGGGGTCGGCCGGGGACCAGCGCCGCACGGCGGGCGGGCGGAAGGTGACGGCGGCGCGGCCGTCGGCGTCGGCGTCGACGGTCGCGCGGAGGCCAAGCGCGGGCAGCGCCACGGTGACGGGCCGGCCGGCGCGGGCGGGGCCGTCGAGGGCGACGGACACGTCGATCCGCGGGCCGTCCGCCGGCTCGGAGAACCGCAGCGTGTAGTCGTGGACGTAGGTCTCGGGCACGACGACGAGCCAGACGGGGCGGGTGATCCCGCCGTAGTTCCACCAGTCGGTGCGGAGCGACGGGATGCGCTCGCGCACGCGCTCGTTCTCCACGGCGACGACGAGCGAGTTGTCGGCGCCGAGCCGGCCGGTGACCTCGAACATGAACGGCGTGAAGCCGCCCTCGTGGAGGCCGAGCTTGCGGTTGTTGAGCCAGACGTGGGCGACGTGGTTGGCGGCCTCGAAGTAGAGGAAGACCCGCTTCCCCGCGAGGTCGGCGGGCGCGGGCAGGCGGCGGCGGAACCACACCGTGCCCTCGTACCACCAGAGCGCGGGGTCCTGGCTGTTCCAGTCGCCGGGGACGCGCATCGTGGGCGAGGTGTCCCAATCGTACTCGATGAGCAGGCCGCCGGGCTGCTCCTTCTGGTCGGCCGGGTAGTCGCGGCGGATGTTGCGGTTGTGGATGGCCTGGCCGAACTGCTCGACGAGGTAGCGCCAGTCGCCGGAGAGGTCGACGCGGGTGCGGCCGTACAGGTGGGTCATCGGCTCGGCGGACGCCTGGGCGCGCAGCGCGGGCGCGGCGGCGAGCAGGAGGGCGGCGAGGACCAGGAGGCGGGCGGGGGCGGGCATGGGGGCGGGAGGGAGCGAAGCGCGGAAGCGCGCGGCGTCAAAGGGCGCCGCGGCCGGAGGCGGGTCCCGGGCGGGTCACGGCCGCTCCGCGGCCGCCTGGCGGGCGTAGAAGTCGTGGAGGACCTGCCAGGCCAGCTTGCGCTGGCCGGTCTCGGAGAGGAGGCCCTTGCGGTTCCAGTAGTTCTGGTAGCCGCCGTGGTAGCGGCGGGGGGAGCGGAAGTCCTTCAGGATCCACGGCGAGAGCCCGCGGATCCACGGCACGGTGGCGGCGTTGGCGATGGTCAGCTCGTAGAACCAGGCCTGGTGCTCCTCGGTCCAGCGCGCCTCGCGCGGGCCGCGCACGCCCTTCTTCGCGTCGGTGCCGAACTCGGAGAGGATCATGGGCTTCTCGTACTTCGAGCGCCAGGTGAGCTTGGCGATGTCCTCGGGCGGCAGCTTCCCGTACCAGCCGATGTAGGTGTTGAAGCCGATCAGGTCGAGGTCCTCGCCGAGCGGGTCGTCGATCACCACCTCGTGGGTCGAGCTGCCGAGGCTGCGGTTGAGGGCGGAGGAGATGAGCCGGGTGCCGTCGCGGGCGCGGGCGTCGGCGATGAGGGCGCGGAGGAAGCGGAGGCGCGCGTCGGTCAGCGGGGTCTCGTTGGAGACCGACCAGATGACGATGGAGGCGCGGTTCTGGTCGCGGGCGATGTTCACCGCCTGCATGCGCAGGGCCTTCTCGAGCGTGGCGGGGTCGTCGTAGGGGATGTCCTCCTGGTAGACGGGAATCTCGCTCCACACGAGGAGGCCCAGCTCGTCGGCGAGGCGGATCATCTTCTCCGAATGCGGGTAGTGGGAGATGCGGACGAAGTTGCAGCCGAGGGCCTTCGCCTCGCCGAGGAGGCGGCGGGCGTCCTCCCAGTCCAGCCGGCGGCCGCCGTCGTCCTCGTGGTCGCCGAACCGCTCCTCGTGGATCGAGATGCCGCGCAGGTAGACGGGGCGGCCGTTGAGCAGGACCTCGGTGCCGCGGGTGGCGATGGTGCGGAAGCCCACGCGGTCCTCCAGCCGGTCGGCGGCGGTGCGGACCACGACGGTGTAGAGCCGGGGGGCGGCGGGGGACCAGCGCTCGAGCCCGCGCGGCTCGAAGGCGAACTCGGCGCGGCCGTCGGCGCCGGTGGTGACGGTGACCGCGGCGCCGAGCTCGGGGACCTCGACGGTGACGGGGGTGCCGGCGGCGGCGGGGCCGTCGAGGACGACGGCGCCGGTCACGACCTCGCGGCCGTCGCGCTCGCGCAGGGCGAGGTGGTGGTGCTGGATGAAGGTGGCGGGGGTGGTGACGAGCCAGACCGAGCGGGTGAGGCCGCCGTAGTTGAACCAGTCCGCGTCCGTGCCGGGCACGTTGCCGAACTCGCGCTTGGAGTTGACGCCCACGACGAGGGAGTTGCCCGCGGGCTTGAGCCGGCCGGTCAGCTCGAAGGCGAAGGGCGTGAAGCCGCCCTCGTGGACCCCGAGCTTCTCGCCGTTGACGTAGGCGTGGGTGCGGTAGTTGGCGCCCTCGAAGTAGAGGAAGACGCGCTCGCCCGGGCGGGCCGCGGGCGCGTCGAAGTGGCGGCGGTACCAGCCGAGGCCCTCGTACCAGAAGAGCCGCTCGTTGCGCTGCGTGTTCCAGTCGCCGGGCACGGAGATCTCGGGCGCGGAGTCGAAGTCGTACTCGACCAGCAGGCCGCCGAGCGGCGCCTGCTTCTCGTCCTTGGGGATGGTGTAGCGCGGGTATTGCTGGCGCAGGCCGCGCTCGACGGCGTCGACGAGGAATCTCCAGGTCCCGTCGAGGCTGACGCGCTGCCGTCCGTAGAGGTGGTGCGGCAGCGGGGCGAGGCCCTGGGTGCGGAGCTCGGCGGCCGTCGGCGCCTGGCTCATGAAGACCTTGCCGGCGCCCTCCTGGGCGGGGAGGAGCGCCGCGCCGGCGGCGGCGGCGAGGCACGCGGAGAGGAGGCGCAGGCGACGGAGGGGGCGGGTCGTCATGACGGGCGGCGGTTCAGAGGGGCGGCAGGACCCGGGCGGCGGCGAGCCAGGCGGGGTCGGGTTGGAGACCGAGTCCGGGGAGGTCGGGGCAGAGGAGTCGTCCGTCCTTGGCCTCGAGGGTCTGGGGCGGCGCCTGCACCGGCAGGTCGGGGTCGAAGCTCTTGTACTCCTGGTACCCGGTGGCGTTGGGGATGCAGGAGACGTAGTGGAGCATGTAGAGCATGCCCACGCCGGTGCCGGAGATGTGCGGGGCGCAGCCGAGGCCGGCGGCGTGGGCCATGCGCGCGACGCGGATGGAACGGACCAGGCCGCCGAAGTAGAAGAGGTCGGGCTGCACGATGTCCACGGCCTGCCTCGCGACCATCCAGCGGAAGCGGTGGTGGCTGCTCTCCTGCTCGCCGCCGGCGACGGGCAGGCGGAGGGCGTCGGCCACCTGGCGGGTCTCCTCGTACTGGTCGTGGGGCACGGGTTCCTCGTAGATCGCGACGCCGTGCTCCTCGCAGAGCCGGCCGACGGCGATGCCGCGCGGGACGTCGAAGGAGCCGTTGCTGTCGGCGTAGAGCGTGAAGTCGGGCCCGAAGCGCTCGCGGGCGAGGCGGACGATGGCCTCGGTGCGGCCGGGCACGGCCTCCCAGTTGCGGCGCATGCGGCCGCCGACCTTGAACTTGGCCGCGCGGGTGCGGTAGCGGTCGCGCGCGCGGAGCATGCGCTCCACGCTCTCCTCGGCGGAGCGGTGGCGGTCGTCGTGCGCGTGGTAGACGTCGATCAGTCCGCCCGGGGTGCCGCCGAGGAGCTTCGTCACGGACTTCCCGGCGAGCCGCCCGAGGAGGTCGAGCACGGCGAACTCGATCGAGGCGAAGGGCACCCAGAAGAGCAGGCCCTGCCGCTTGTAGTTCGAGCCGTGCAGGTAGGTCCCCTCGATCAGCGCCTCCCAGTCCCGCGCGTCCTTGCCGAGGAGGAAGGGCACCATCAGGCGCTGGGCGACGGGGTAGAGGTAGCCGATGTCGCGCTCGTTCGAGATCGCGATCCCCTCGGCGCCGCCGCGCGCGCGGACGCGCACGAGGTAGTGCTCCCGGTTCTTGAGGAACTCGATGCTCTTGATCACGACCGGGTCGGGGAAGAGCGCGCGGTCGAGCACGGGCGCGGCCGCGGCGGCGTCGAGCGCCGCGAGGCGGTCGCCCTCGGCGGCGGCGGCGAAGGCGGTCCGGGGCGCGAGCGCGGCGGCGGAGAGGGCGGCGGCGGAGCCGAGGAACTGGCGGCGGGTGGTCATGGCGGGGAGGGGACCGGACGGGACCGCGGGCGGCGAGACGAACCAGCCGGTGAACCCCTGTCCACCGGCTGGCGCTCTCACCCCAAAGGAGGGCCGGTTCAGAATTCGAGCTTCACGCCGGTGAGGAAGACCCGGCCGGTCTCCTCGCGCAGGGTGGGCTTGCGCGGCACGCCCTGGTACTTCCGCTCGATGTACTCGTCGGTCACGTTCTTGACCTCGACGTAGAAGCGGTGGCCGCGGAGGAATTTCCACTCGAAGGAGAGGTCGAGCGACTCGGACTCGTCGACGTAGATGTCGCGGATCGCGTCGGCCCCGAGCTCCTCGAGGTAGGCGCCGTTGTGGTTCCACGCCGCGCGGACGGCGAAGCGGTGGTTCTCCCAATAGAGCTGGAGGTTGTAGACCTCGTCGACCTGCTCCGGCAGCAGGTCGAGCGTGGCGCGGGCGTTGCCGGCCGGGAGGGTGGACTCGCCGTCGATGAACGAGGCGTTGGCGATGAAGCCGAGCCCGTTGAACGGCGCGGGCAGCGAGTCGAACTTGTGCGACCAGGCGAGCTCGACGCCCTGGAGGGAGGCGTCGGGACCGTTGACCGGCTGGGTGCGGCGGATGCGGTAGGCGGCGGCCGCGCCGGGGATCGCGCCGGTCTCGGGCGGCGGGGTGTTGGTCACGACGTCGGTGAACTGGTCGAACTCGAAGTTCGTGATGTCCTTGAGGAAGACGCCGACGGACACGTAGCTGGCGCGGGCGTAGTACCACTCGAGCGAGGCGTCCCAGTTGGTGGACTCGAAGGGCTTGAGCGCCGGGTTGCCGACGCGGAGCGTCACGTCGGTGCGGGTCGGGTCGTCGAACTGGATGTCGGCGTCGGTGTACGGCGAGAGGTCCTTGTAGTCGGGCCGGGCGATGGTGTTGGTCCACGCGGCGCGGAGGAGCAGGCGGTCGTTGAACCGGTAGGTGGCGAGCAGGCCGGGGAAGAACTTGTCGTAGCTGTCGCCGCCCGTCACCTGGTCCACCACGAGGGCGAAGTCGCCCGTGCGGCGGCGGTACGCGGTGTAGGTGTTCTCGGTGCGCTCGAAGCGGACGCCGCCGACGAGGCGCAGGGCCCCGACGTCGGTCGTGGCCATGGCGTAGGCGGCGTGGATGTCCTCCTCGCCGCTGAAGGTGTTGAGCGTGTTGTTCAGCAGGTTGCCGGCGGCGTCGAGGGTCCAGTCGGCCGGCTTCGGGTAGAACTCGCCGCGGGCCGCGGCGAAGTTCGTGCGGGTGCCGGCGGTGTAGCGGCCGTCGAAGATCGTGACCGGGGTGCCGGTGGCGAGGAAGTTGTTCAGCGTCAGGGTCGGGGCCGTCGTGTTGCGGGTGTAGCGCTTCACGCCGGGGGTGGTCTCGGTCTCCTTGAAGCGGGCGCGGTAGCCGGCCTTGAAGGTCACCGGGCGCTCGCCCCACTGAGCGCGGCGGGTGAGGTTGAAGCCGCCGTTGAGGTCGGACTCCTCCGAGACGTCGTCCTGGTCGGTGAAGTCGCCGCGGCCGTTGCGCAGCTGGAAGCGCGCGAGGTCGGTCGGCCCGCCGTTGAGGAAGGTGATGGACGGGAACTCGAAGTCGGTGGCGTCGAACCGGGCGTCGGCCACGCCGTCGCGCAGGTTCGGGGTGTCGGTCAGGCGGTTCTCCCAGTTGATGACGTCGCGCACGACGTCGAAGCGGGACTGCGCGTGGGAGACCGAATAGTCGACGGTCGTCGCCGCGCGCTCGTGGCGGCCGCCGAAGCCGACCTGCCGCATCTCCGTGTCCTTGTAGCCCTGGCGGTCCTGGCGGATGGTGCGGTAGCCGTCGACGCTCGCGACGTCGGGATTGGTGCCGCCGCTGAGGTAGCGGCCGTCGGAGTTGAAGCGGTGGCGGATGCGAATGCGCTCCTCGGTGTCCTTGAAGTTGTTGTAGAAGCCGCGCACGTAGAAGCGGTTCCCCTCGCTCGGCTCCCAGTCGAGCTGCGCGTTCACGCCCTGGCGCTCGCGGTCGAGGAAGCGGTAGCGGACCTCGAGGTCCTGGATGGTGCGGTAGGGCAGGGCGCCGACGACGCCGAAGAGCGTGACGTCGCCGTAGTTGATGTTGGTCTCGTCGATGCCGCGGTCGTTGGACTGGTACGTGCCGCCGAGGAGGAGGGCGAAGTTCCGCTTCGCGCCGAAGCGGTTCCCGTAGGTGAAGTTGAAGGAGTAGATGTCGCCGTCGTTCAGCGCGTTCCGGCCCCACTCGAGCTTGGCGTCGAGGATGCGCC
The DNA here is from genome assembly GCA_964460895.1 of uncultured Opitutaceae bacterium. GTDB lineage: Bacteria > Verrucomicrobiota > Verrucomicrobiia > Opitutales > Opitutaceae > Didemnitutus. The sequence goes on along the minus strand of CAYWTK010000023.1, from coordinate 345 downwards.
GGTCCACGTCGAGCGGGCTGCGGGTGGTGAGGTTGACGGCGCCGCCGACGGCGTCGGCGTCCATGTCGGGCGTCACCGACTTGTTGACCTCGATGGCGGAGATCAGGCCCGTCGGCACCGCGTTGAGCGTGACCGCGCGGTTGAAGCGTTCCTCGGTCGGGTCGGCGACGGAGGGCAGGCGGTCGCCGTTGAGGGCGACGGAGTTGAGGCGGGGGGCGGCGCCGCGGATGGTGACGAACTCGGGCTCGCCGCGGTCCTTCTGCACGGACACGCCGACCACGCGCGAGAGCGCCTCGCCGACGGAGAAGTCGGGCAGGCGGCCGACGGCGTCGGAGGTGATGACGT